>CAYQEG010000449.1:0-2526 GCA_964416435.1 uncultured Rickettsiales bacterium | reverse complement strand
CTAGGCGCGTCTGACACCCCCTGGAGGATCCATGCACATCGCCCGACTCCTGTTCTGCGCTCCCCTGGCGGCCGCCCTCGGCTGCACGGTCGAGGTGGCCCCCGCCGACGACCCCACCCCCGAGCCCGCGCCCGAGCGCGAGCAGGTCGAGCTCGATCTGGACCACCCCGACGACAACCTGCTCGCCTGGAACAAGGCCCGCGGCTCCCTCGACCGGGACGAGGACGTCTTCTTCTACTGGACCGGCAGCATCTACCTGATGCAGGACGCCGACCCCGACGGGACGCCGTCGACCAGCTTCCCCGCCCCGATCCTCGACTTCGAGGGCTTCAACGTCGCCCGCTTCGAGCCCGAAGGGGACGGCGTGCGGATGGTGAGCCGGGAGATGGCCGTCTACAAGACGACCTACGGCAACATCCTCGACTGCTGGTTCAACGGCGTGCTCGGCGGCGCCAATGTGGGCCAGGTGCCGGTGGTCCACGTCTGGAACGACCCGGTCAACCACACCCTGTACGGCGCCGACTACGACGAGCTGGGCGACGAGATCGTGTTCCGGACCGAGATCCAGCTGAACTACCCCTCGCCGCTGCCGATCGGCGACTACCCCGACTACTCGGCCAACAACACCTACCAGGCCATCGAGCTGTTCAACTGGTACGTCGACCGCGCCGACCTGCAGGACCCGAACCTGGACAGCGTGCCGGTGTCGTTCTCCTGGAGCCGGCAGGGCCAGCTCCTCCCCTGGATGCAGGCTGGCCAGACCGACGGGAAGCTCGTCTATCACACGCGGGGTCGGAAGCTGCTCGGCGGCTTCGCGGAGCTGCCCGAGCACCTCCAGGAGTACGTCCTGGAGCACGGCCCCGAGTACCAGGCCGCCCCCGACGTCGACGCGAGCCCCAACGCCACGTCGTGGCGGGTTTTCAAGGGACTGGTGGACAGCGGGGCCTACTCGCCGGACTGCGACTGAAGTGACGGCACGAGGGTGACCGGGTGGGGGGGGCGGTCCCAGCAGGACGGCCGCTGGCGGAGTCTGACGATCCGATGGTTGCGACTCATCGATCCCGGTGCTGTTGTCACCGGTGCCGATGCGTCGCCTCACCCCCTCCCTGCTCGCCCTCGTCTTCGCCTCCGCCTGCGCGGGGGGCGGCGAGGACCTCGATCCCGGCCCGATGCAGAGCGACTGCGCGTCCGACCACGAGGCGGTCGGTCAGGAGGGGAGCTTCGTCACGCTGGCCCACGACGTCGCCGGCGACGCGCGGTTCGTCGACGACTGCACGATCGAGCTGACGAGCTTCACGTTCGACTCCGGCGGGGTCGACGTCCGGTTCGTCATCGACGCGGACGACGAGTTCGCGGACTACCGGGTGATCTCCGAGGACCTGCGCCCCGACGGACCCTACGAGGACGAGACGCTGACGGTGCCCCTCCCCGAGGGGGTGACGCTGGACGACGTCGGAGCGCTGTCGGTCTGGTGCGTGCCGTTTGGGGCGGACTTCGGGCACGTCAGCTTCGCGTCGCCGCTCTAGCGCTTCGGGGGGCCCGGACTGAGACGGCCGACATACGCCATGTTGGCCGCTCCAGGCACCCCCACACGGACTGAAACCCCCGACATGCGCCATGTTGCCCGCTTCAGTCACCCCCACACGGACTGAAACGCCCGACATACGCCATGTTGGCCGCTTCAGTCAGGGCCACACGGACTGAAACCCCCGACATACGCCATGTTGGCCGCTTCAGTCAGGCCCACGCGGACTGAAACGCCCGACATGAGCCATGTCGGGCGGTACGGGCAGGGCCATCCGGACCGGGACGCGCGACATGCGCCATGTGCCCCGCTTCGGTCACGGCTCCACCCCGGCCCCCCCACCGGCCTTCCCCACCCTCCATGCCCGGGGGATAGTGCGCTCGGAGGGACTCATGGTCACCATCACGCGGTCCGCCGCGCCCATCCTCTGCTGCCTCGCCGTCCTGCTCGCCGGCTGCCCCGATCCGGGCCCCGAGCCCGAGCCCGATCCGACGCCGGCCGGGCCTGTCGACGCCGACCAGGACGGCTTCCCCGAAGACCTCGACTGCGACGACGAGGACGCCACCACCTACCCCGGCGCCGACGAGCTGTGCGACGAGGTCGACCACGACTGCGACGGCGAGACCGACCCGCCCGACGGCGTCGGCGACACCTGGTACATCGACCACGACGGCGACGGCTGGGGCTCCGACGACTACGTGCTCGTGACCTGCAACCCGCCCGACGGCTGGGTCGCCGACCTGGGCGACTGCGACGATACCGACGAGCACGTGCACCCCGACGCCGACGAGGTCTGCAACGACATCGACGACGACTGCGACGGCCTCGTCGACGACGACGACGACGACCTGTCCGACGTGCCCGTCTGGGAGATCGACGCCGACGGCGACGGCTTCGCCGACCCCGACAACACCGTGCAGTCCTGCGACCCGCCCGACGGCGGCCTCACCCCCGGCGGCCCCGCCGACTGCGACGACGGCGACGCCGACATCCACCCCGGC
>CAYQEG010000448.1:0-2548 GCA_964416435.1 uncultured Rickettsiales bacterium | reverse complement strand
TCGGGCCGCGGGACGGAGGAGGCGTGGTCAGAAAGCCTGGGCGGCACAGTCAGTCCGTAGGCGATCAGCCTGGATCGCGACATTGGGCGCTGGCAAGCAGGCTCTCGGAGATCTTGAAAACCTATGATTTCGCATTCTTCGCAAGGACTTACGCTCGGGGGATCCCTGATCCGTGCGCTCGCGCGGGGGCACCCTCGACGCGCATCCACGCGGCCGGAGCTTCGCGGCGTCGTCCGGGCGGCGTGGGGGTGGGATTCCCGCTACTCCCGCCGGCCGTGCACTCCCGTCCTGAAGCTTGAGATGTGCGCCCGGTACTCAGTGGAGTGGGAGGGATGCGGACAGTCCGGGCGAAGACAGCGGGCCGTGATCACCATTCGCAACCTGCCGAGGCACCAGGGGCACGCCCCGTCTGGTGCGCCCTCGAAGATCAAGGCCTCGCAGCTGTCGCAGACGAAGCCGACCCGACCATTCGCTGAGGACATGGCGTCCTCATCGGCGGCGCGCGGGTGCCCTTGAGACCAATGTCCGGGCCTTGGTCGACTCTGCCGCGAAGGGCGCTACATTGAGGCTCGATGCACTCGGCCGACAGCGACCCCGAAGCGGTTCTCGAAACGGGAAGCGACGCCTACGAGTTGGGCCTGCTGCTTGGCAGCGGGCCGACGGTACTGGCGCCCAGCATCTTGCTGATCTGCCGAGATGCGGCTCTTTCGCTGTCCGTTGAGGCGTGTCTGGAATATCTGGGCTGCTCGGTGACTCTTGCGCTCGACGGACACCTTGGACTCGTGAGCCTTGTGGAAGAGCAACCGGATCTCGTCCTGATCGACCTGGAGCAGATGTACGGCGATGGACTGACGTTCCTTCAGGTGCTGCGGCGGTCAGCCACGGCGCCGGGAACGCCTGTCGTTGGGATCGCCGGTCGGAAGCCGATCCGCTCGCCGTTGCCGGAGTACTTCGAGGCACTTGATCTCAACCGAACGGTGTCGAGGGAAGTCCACGTCGATGAACTCGCAGCGGTACTCCGGGAGCTGGCGTAGCGAGTCGCGCTACGCGGCGGGCGAGTCTGCAAGGAGCAGGCTGACGGGCCGATCCCCGAGCCCGACCGCGTCGGCGACCTGAACCCGGCTCGGCGGCATCAGGCCAAGTCTCCGTTGCTCGTCATCCACGAGCACGACAGCGTCGTGAGGTGACGCTCCATGCCTGTCGTAGTGCTCGTTCAGGAGCTGCGCGACGGAGGCGATGGAGGTCGCCGCGTTGACGATCAACGGGTTGGTAGGACTGCTGACCGTGGTCACGGTCCCAGACTAGCTGGGGGCCGCTGAGTTGCGGGTTACCGACCCACGAAGCTTGGTCGAGAACGCGGCATCGTCACGCGTCCACCGGGTGGCGCCACGACGTCCACCAAGCAACCAGCACCCCGACCCCTGCGCCAATCACAGTTCCCACGCCCGGAGCGATAGCCGTGCCAATCGCGGCGCCGCCGACCACCCAGGCACCCGCGCGGACCTTCCCGGCGTGCTCGGGGATCTTCTCCACGACCACCTCCGCGATGAGGTAGCCGCCGGCACCAGCGGCCACGTAGGGAGCAGCCGCCTTCCCCAGCCCGGCTACCGTTGCGCCTCCCACCTGCAACAAGACGATTCCTTCGACGAGCATATTCTCCTCCTCACTGTGCCAACCGGGTTATATGACTACGGATCCGACGGGCCCGCGGTCCGAGGTCCAGGAGCGACGAGGGCGCAGGGTCGCTCCCCTGGAACCGAGGAGCGACGCCGAGATCGGGCCGCGGGACCGAGGAGGCGTGGTCAGGAAACCCGGTTGGCTCAGTCAGTTCAGGACTTCGGGTTTGCCACCTGGAGGACGGCCTCCAGGAGGACGTCGAGCGCCGACCGTCGCACCGGGCCGGCAACACCGTCGACGACCTCGACGAGGGTTCGCCGTTGATGTCGCGCGCCTTCGGCCCGACCCACGTCTGGCCGATGGCGTCGTAGAAGAGGACAGGGCGCCCCTCCTACCCCTGGGGCCGATCGATGGCGACGAACAACGCGCCGTCGTCCCCGGGGAACACGACGACTGCGGCCCCTGCTGTCCGCACTCGGTGGGCAAACGCCAGTTCGCCATCCCGAGCCGGGACGCAGGTCCCGCCATGGAGGATCACGAGGTCACGGAGCTGCGCGATGAGGCGGCGAGACGCTGCGACCCGGGCCTCCTGCCGCCAGCCATACTCAACATGAAGGGGCTGCTGGCTCAGCAGCCGCGACCGGGCGGCTCGGCTGTCGTACTGCGGAGAGTCCGGGCCTGCTCCCTTCCGGCGCTCGGGCAGGGTCTTGCCGGTCTTGTTCACCAGCTTGAAGGTGGCGGAAACGTCAGCGGCGCCGGCCCCGCAGGTCAGCGTGACCCGCCAGGTGTGGGCCAGCGCGATGGTCGGCGTTGCGGTCGCCATCGTCACGACGAAGGCGCCGGTGGTCGTGTCGTAGCTCTTGAGCTTGGCGGTTGGGTAGCTAGCTAGATTCCGTCCGGGTATTCGTAAGTAATTGATCTGACTGATCAT
>CAYQEG010000447.1:0-2549 GCA_964416435.1 uncultured Rickettsiales bacterium | reverse complement strand
GACGGCCAGATCGACGAGGACTTCGACCTCGACGGCGACGGCGTCGCCACCTGCTTCGGCGACTGCGACGACACCAACCCGGACATGTTCCCCGGCAACCCGGAGATCTGCGACGGCCTCGACAACGACTGCGACGGGCTCATCCCCGCGATGGAGGTCGACGGCGACGGTGACGGCTTCTCCCTGTGCGAGGGCGACTGCGACGACTGGAACGTCGACGCCTACCCCGGCGCGCCCGAGTTCTGCGACGGGGTCGACACCGACTGCGACGGCTTCTCGGACGAGGACTTCGACGACGACAGCGACGGCATCCCGGACTGCATCGACGCCTGCCCGATGAACGTCGACTTCGACGCCAACCCCTGGGGTGACGCGATCGGGACCGGCGACGAGGTGGGCGACAGCTACCAGAGCTGGGGCATGGACATCCTGCAGTTCACCGACCCGAACCTCGTCATCGACGAGCCGGTCAACTCGGCCAGCAACCCCAACGGCGGCAACTTCGTAGAGGCCGGCGCGGGGAACACCTGGTGGCAGGTCTACTTCACGTCGAGCACCTGCGTGCACAGCATCGACCTGTACGACGTGGACACCGACGAGCTGCCCGCGCAGGTCATCCTGTTCGACGTCAACGTGCAGCAGATCGCGACCATCGACTCCTCGGCGCTGGGTGACGGCACCACGGAGACGCTCGACCTCGGTGGCATCTGCGGCGTCTATGTCGTCATGATCGACTTCTACGCCGACGGCGGCTGGGACAACCTCAACGTCTGCGTCGATCCCGGCGGCACCGAAGAGGTCTGCGACGACGCGGTCGACAACGACGGCGACGGTCTCGTCGACGAGGACTGCGCCACGGGCGATGATGACGACGACGATGACGGGGACGACGACGACGACGATGGCGAGGAAGAGGAAGAGGAAGAGGAAGAAGAGGATCCCGACTGCGGGGAGCTCGACTGCAACCTCTCGATCTCCTCGGGCTCGTCGGGCCTCTGGCTGGTCGGCCTGGTCGGCGTGCTGGGCCTGCGTCGCCGTCGCGGTAGCCGGCTGCACTGATCCCGGCCGCGAGGGCTCGCTCAACACCGCGCCCTCCATCACCATCGAAGCCCCCCTGGGCGTGGCGCCGGAGTTCTCCGACCGCGACGTGGAGCTGCGCGCGGCGGTGAGCGACGGCGAGGACCCGCCCGGCAACCTGGTCGTCAGCTGGAGCGTCGACGGGGAGGTCGCCACCGACCCCCTGCGCGGCAACGTCAACGGCGTGGCCACGACCACCATCGACCTGGACGTCGGCGAGCGGCTGCTCGAGGCGACCGTGTGGGACCCGGAGGGGCTGTCGAGCCGGGCCTCGGTCACGGTCCGGGTCAGGCCCCCCAACATCCAGCCGACGTGCGGGATCACCGAGCCCGACGACGGAGTCGGCGCGAGCACCGCCGCGCCGGTGCTGCTGCGTGGCTTCGCGACCGACGACGACGACCCCCGAGAGGCGCTGACCGTCGCCTGGTCCTCCGACCTGCAGGGCACCCTCGGCAGCGACGCCCCCGGCGTCAACGGCGAGGTGCGCCAGGTCACCGGGGCGCTCGACGCGGGCTGGCACACGATCCTGCTCCAGGTGGACGACGGCGTCGGCGGGCTGTGCGAGGACGACATCACCCTCGGTGTGTCGACCCGCCCCGAGGTCGACATGGAGCTCCCGTTCAACGGGGCGATCTTCGAGGACGACGATCCGATCCTGCTCGCCGGCATCGCGAGCGATCCCGAGGACGGCGCCGCCGGGCTGCACGTCGACTGGCTCAGCGACCAGGACGGGGAGCTCGGCAGCTCCACCACCGACGACGACGGCTACGCCGAGTTCGTCGTGCCCGCGCTGACCGTGGGGCTCCACCGCCTGCGGATGCAGGTGACCGACTCGTTCGGGGTCGGAGGGTCGGCGGAGGTCGACGTGACGATCATCCCCGCCGCGGTGCGCTGACCGCTACAGCAGGCCCTTGTAGCGGGCGGCCGCGAAGACGATGAGGGCCGCGCCGATCAGGCCGCACATCAGCCCGAAGGCGACGAGCAGCCAGCCGATCACGTTCGGCTGCATCCGGATGCCACCGTCGCTCCGGCCCATCAGGAAGTCGTCCTCGTCCGCCTGGGGCGCCATGCTCCGCCGCAGGTCGGGCGTGGACTCCAGGGCGGGCTCCGGCAGCGCCTGGCTGACCGACGACGGGGCGATGCTCGCCGCCGGTGCGACGGGCGGCGGGTAGCGATGGGGCATGGTCGCGCCGTCGTCCGGGCCGGCCGACGGCTCGTCGGGCAGCGACGGCGGCGGGGCCGGCTCATCGGCCTGGGTCGGCTCTTCGGGGATCAACGCGCCCGGATCCGTCACGGGCTCCGGAGGGGGCGGCGCGATCCGGCCGTTCGAGCGAGCGGACGCGGCCGGCGGGGGCGGCGGGGCCGGCGGCTCCGGCGGGGTCAGGGGGGTCGGCGGCTCGGGCGGGGGGGGCGGCGGGGGGGGCGCCGGCGCCGGGGGGGCCCCGGCGCCCCCGGGGCACAGCACCCGGGGG
>CAYQEG010000446.1:0-2562 GCA_964416435.1 uncultured Rickettsiales bacterium | reverse complement strand
AGGAGAAGGAGTGCGACGCCGACTTCGACGAGAACCCCAACTGCGGCGGCGACGACGACGACGACGACGCGGCGGATGACGACGACGCGACGCCCCCGGGCTGGAATATTCCGTACGGCTGCATCCTCGACTGCTCCCATACCGGCCGCCCCGACGGACGCCTGGGGGTTGCCCTGGCGGCCCTCCTCGGGGCAAGTTGGGGTCGGAGACGTCGGAACCGAAGAAGGGGGCCTGCGGCTTGAAGCTGCCCTTCCAGCTGGATCGCTACACCCTCGTCGAGCTCATCGGAGCCGGCGCATTCGGACAGGTGTATCGAGCGGAAGTCCGCGGCGACATGGGCTTCGTGTCCGACTTCGCGGTCAAGGTGCTGGACGCCAACGTCGTCGCGAGCAACCCCAACGTCGCCCGCCAGATGGCCGACGAAGCGCGGCTGCTGTCCCAGCTGGACCACCCCAACATCGTCAAGGTCATCGACTTCAAGCACGAAGACCACGACGTGCTGGGCGACGTCTACTTCATGGTCATGGAGTTCGTCCGCGGGGTGGACGTCTCCGAGATCATCGAGGCCGCCAACGACGAGAAGCGCAGCATCCCGGCGACGGCGGTGCTGCACCTCGGCCTGATGGTCGCCGACGCCCTCGCCCACGCCCACCACATGGTCGGGCGGGACGGTCAGCAGCTGCAGATCGTCCACCGGGACCTGAAGCCCCACAACCTGATGATCAACTTCCGGGGCCAGGTGAAGGTCCTGGACTTCGGCATCGCCAAGGCCAAGGACGATCGGCTCGCGGCCCGCACCCAGGAGGGGCAGACCAAGGGCACGGTCTTCTACATGAGCCCCGAGCAGCTGACCGGCGACGAGCTGGACGGCCGGGCCGACATCTACTCGCTGGCGTCGATCCTGTTCGAGCTGCTGCTCGGACGGCGCCTGCTCGACGTGGAGGTGGCGACCCCCGCGGACCTCGCCCGGGCGATGCACACCGCGTTCGAGATGGACATCGACACGCGGCTGCAGGAGTTGCGGGCCCACCTCGACACGAAGGCCAACGGCGAGCTGCCCGAAGAGGCGGTCGACGGCTGGATCGCGCTGCTGCGAGCGGCCCTGCAGAAGGACCCCCGCTACCGCCCGGACAGCGCCCTGGTGTTCAGCGAGCAGCTGGAGTGGCTGCGCGCGAGGCACCCCTCGGCGTCGACCCGCAACTTCTGGTCCAAGGAGGCCTCCAGCCTCCGCGAAGCCCACTCCGGTCCCCAGCGCTCGGTCATCGAAGAGGTGCCCGAGGAGGTCCGGGGCCTGCCCCTGGCGGAGGACTTCTTCGGCCTCGAGAACACCGGCTCGGTGGCGGACGAAGAGGTGCCCGCGGCGGCCGCCGCGCGCCCGGACCTGCCGCCCGAGGAGGTGCCCGTCACCCGCGCCATGTCGGTGGTCTCCGGCACCGTGCGCGCGTTCGGGAGCGACGCCGTCCGCCAGCTGGGCGGCTACCAGCCGCTGCAGCCGCTGGGTCCGATCGGCGGACCCCCGCCGGGCGTGGTCCACGAGGACGAAGAAGAGCTCGACGTCGACGAGACCAACCTGACGGCGACGGGCGACGCGCCCAGCGTCGCTCAGACCCTGGAGACGGCCGCCCACCAGCCGGGCGCCCCCGCCGAGGAGGACGAGCCGACGGAGGGCGGAGACGCCACCGAAGACGAGAAGACGCTCGTCTACCAGGCGCCCAAGAACGAGGACGACGAGGCGACGATCGCGGTCGGCAAGCCGGCTGTCGCCGCCGCCGCCGCCGCCGCCGCCCGCAAGAAGGCCGACCCGGCGAGCCGCCAGTTCCGCCGTCGGCCGTCGGCCCGCAAGCAGGGACCTGAAGCCAAGATCCTGATCGGCGTAGCGGCGCTGCTGCTGCTGCTGATCGGGGTTCT
This sequence comes from uncultured Rickettsiales bacterium, assembly GCA_964416435.1. Taxonomy (GTDB): domain Bacteria; phylum Myxococcota_A; class UBA796; order UBA9615; family UBA9615; genus CAYQEG01. The sequence goes on along the minus strand of CAYQEG010000446.1, from coordinate 654 downwards.
GACCGTCGTGATCGTGGCCCGTCTGACCGGACCGGACGACGCCGGCGATGTGGTCACCACCGGCGACGCCCCGGTCTCCTCCAAGGCGTCGAAGGTGCAGGCCCCGCCGACCCCCACGCCGATCGCCGTCGAGTCTCCGACCCCCGACCCGGCCGCCGAGCCGAGCCCCGGGTCGGACGAGGCGTCCGCCGGAGCGGCCGAGGAGGGGGCGACGCCCGAAGAGGCCGAAGCCCCCGTCGAGCCGACCCCCGAGGCGACGTCCGCCGCCGACTCCGTCGCACCACCCGCCCGAGAGCTTCCGCGAAGCGGTCTTCGGGGAAGGCTTGCAGGAGTGTACCAAACAGATCGAAGATGACTGCTCTGATCATGATGCGCTCCAGATCGCCCGACGGCCGTCAGCGCCGCGGTGTGTCTCCCGCAGTCCGAGGTGCGGTCACCGCACCATCCGGTCTCGCCAGGAACGCCTGCTTGGCGCGACGGTCGAAGCCGGCTGACTCGTAGAGCCGGTAGGCGTCCTCTGTCTTCCTGCCCGTCAGCAGCATGACCTTGTAACACCCCTCGCTCCAGGCATGGCGCAGGGTGTGTTGCAGCACCGCTGTGGCAAAGCCGCGCCGACGGAAGTCCGCGTGGGTGACGACATTCTCGATCAAACCG
>CAYQEG010000445.1:0-2591 GCA_964416435.1 uncultured Rickettsiales bacterium | reverse complement strand
CCTCGGACACCCCGGTCTCACGGGGCTCCGGTTCCAATGCGCTACAAGCTCCTAGGCCCTCGCTTCATGGATGCGCTCCTCGCCAGGCTGGCCGCCCGTCCGGGTGGGCTGTGGCTCGACACCAGCAGCCCGATCGGGAGCTCGGGGTCGGCGAGCTTCGCGACCTGCGAGCCGGCCGCCTGGCTGCGGGGGAGCGGCCCGATCCTGGAGATCCTCCCCGGACCGACGGGCGACCGCGGCTGGTGCGACCGGCTGTGCGCGGCCGATCCGGGGCCCGGCGGCTCCTTCGACCGCCTCGCTGCGATCGGTCGCCGGCTCCGGCTGCCGCTGCCGGTGCCCCAGCGGGCGGACCCCGCGCCCGTGTTCCGCGGTGGGTTCGCGGGCTGCTTCTCGTACGACCTGGGCCGTCGGTTCGAGCGGGTGCCGACCCTGCTGCCGCGGGAGCTGCCCTGGGACTTCCTGGTCGGCCTGTACGACGAGGTGGCGGTGCTCGACGGTGGAGCGCTGCGGATCGAGGCGGTGCCCGGCGCCCAGCCCCGCCTGGAGGGGCTGCTCCGTGAGCCGATGCGGCCGCTGCGACGGGCGGCGTCGGCGGCCGGACCGCCGAGCCCCGAGCTGACGGCGGAGGAGCACGGCCGCCGCGTCGAGCAGATCCGGGAGCTGATCGCGGCGGGCACGATCTACCAGGCCAACCTGACGCTCCGGTTCGCGGCCCCCTGCCCGGACCCGGACGCGGCCTTCGCGACCTTCGTCCGGCTGCGCCGGAACAACCCCTCCCCCTATGGCCTGTACCAGGCGCTGCCGGGCCTCAGCGTGGTCTCCGCCAGCCCCGAGAGCTTCCTCGACCTGGGCACCGCGGGTCACGTCCGGTCGCGGCCGATCAAGGGCACCGCGCCCCGGGGAGACGGCGCGACCTCGGACCTCGCGGCGCGGCGCGCGCTCGAGGCGTCGGCCAAGGATCGCGCGGAGCTGTCGATGATCGTCGACCTGGTCCGCAACGACGTCGGCCGGGTCTGCGTGCCGGGTTCGGTGGGGCGGGACCCTCGCCTGAATGCCGAGCCCCATCCGACGGTGTGGCACCTGGTCGGGGACGTGCGGGGTCGCCTCGCGCCGGGTCGGGATGCGTTCGACCTGCTGCGGGCCGCGTTCCCGCCGGGCTCCTGCATCGGAGCGCCGAAGGTCCGGGCGATGGCGGTGCTCGAGGAGCTGGAGCGGTCGCGGCGGGGGCCGTACACCGGCGCGCTGGGCTGGATCGGCCTGGACGGAGCGATGTCGCTGTCGGTCGCGATCCGCACGATGGTGTTCGCCGGGGGCGAGGTCTCGTACGGGGTCGGCGGCGGGATCGTCTACGACTCCGACCCCGAATCGGAGTGGGCGGAGGCGCTGCTCAAGGGGCGGGCTCTGGCGCGGGCGCTGGACCCTGCTCTCGCTCCTGCCCTTGACACCCGAGCCGCAGACGGGATGATCGGCAACGCGGACTTCCTCGACGAAGGACCCGCGCGTGAGCAGAATCTTTTTCCCTCTTCATCCCCTGGCGGTTGAAGCGGGTGCGGGAGTCCGAGACGACCCGCTGACACCTTGGGAGGTGACCAAGTGACCCTTTTGCGGAACCGCATCCTGGGCTCGGTGATTATCGCGTTCGCGCTCAGCGCGACCGGCTGCTCCGAGACCGTGCTGATCAGCAACCCCGGCACGGCGCCGCCGACCCGGGTCAACGCGATCATCGAGGTGGAGACGGACCACCCGACGGACTCGCACACGCTGGACTTCGGTGAGGTCTACGCGGGCGAGACCCGGGAGAAGGAAGTCACGATCCGCAACATCGGTGACGACACGTTGCAGGTCCAGGACCTCATCCTGTCGAACAACGCCTCGTTCGAGATCACGAACGACGGCGAGTACGCGCAGCTGCTCGCCCCCGAGGCGACCACCATCGTGCGGATCGCCTACAACCCGATCCAGGACGAGCACATCGAGGGCACGCTGATCGTGGCCAGCAACGACCGGGAGAACCCGGAAGTGGCGGTCCGGCTGCTCGCCGAGGGGCTCGCCCCGGCGGTCGACGTCTCTCCGCCGAGCTTCGACTTCGGCAACATGGAGCTGGGCTGCGTCAACCAGGTCGAGATCACGGTCTCCAACGTCGGTCGGGCGCCGCTCGAGGTGTTCGAGATCTACTTCGATGACCTGGCCGGCAGCGGTGAGCTGACGCTCGCCAACAGCAACCCGGCCGCCTTCGTGCTCAACCCGACCGAAGCGACCACCGTGGTGGTGCACTACACCCCGGTCGACGTCGAGCCCGACTCCGGCATCCTGCACGTGCTGACGAACACCCCGGCCGAGCCGGAGGACGGCGCCACTGCGCAGCAGTTCGGCATCGCCCACCTGGGCAGCAGCAACGTCGACGAGTACCTCCAGGAGGGCAACAACTCGACGGACATCCTGTTCACGGTCGACAACTCCTGCTCGATGAGCGACGAGCAGTCCGCGCTGGCGGTCAACTTCGCGTCGTTCCTGCAGATCGTCGAGGCGCTGGACATCGACTACCACCTCGGCGTGGCGACGACGGACGTGAGCGACAACGGCCAGCTCCA
>CAYQEG010000444.1:0-2634 GCA_964416435.1 uncultured Rickettsiales bacterium | reverse complement strand
GTCGCCGTCGTTGTCGTCGTCCGCGTCGATGCAGTCCGGCTCGCTGTCACCGTCGAAGTTGTCGAAGCCGTCGACGAGGGAGCCGTCGCAGTCGCTGTCGATCGCGTCGCAGGACTCCGGCGCGCCGGTGTAGATGGTGACGTCGGTGTCGTCGCAGTCGGTGATGTCGGGGTCGCCGTCGCCGTCGGAGTCGTTGCTCGCGACGTCCATGTCGTAGACCGACAGCGTCGAGTTCCCGTTCTCCCAGTCGTAGTAGTACAGCTTGTTGTTGCCGTAGGTCAGGCCCGCCGTCGTGCCTTCGAGCCCGAAGGCGTAGGTCTGCAGCAGGTAGCCGGTGGCCAGGCTGAAGCGGTGGATGTCGGCGGAGGCGCTGTACTCCAGGACCCACAGCCAGCCGTGGTCCGTGTCGACCGCGATGTCGCCGATGCCGTTGGTGGCGATGGAGTACTGGTTGGTCAGGGTGTCCGGCGTGGAGGTGCTCGAGCGCCAGATCTCGTCGAGGTTGGCCCAGCTGTAGGTCGTGCTCAGCTCGGTCCGGTACAGCGTGTCGTCGCGGACATCGAGCGGGAAGCCGCCGTAGGCGGCGACGTCGCTGCCGTAGTTGCTCGCGGAGCCGCCCGTCTTGGGGATGGTGTGCATGTCCTGGAAGGACGTGTTGCCGGTGTAGTCGGAGAAGTAGAAGAGGGTGCTGTCGGCCGCCGCGCTGGTCGCGTGGTTGAAGCCGAGGGAGACGCTGTCGGTGACCGAGCCGGTCAGGTCGGTGACGTACAGCGGGTGGGAGCACTGTTGCAGGAACAGGAGCTCGTTGGTCGCCTCGTCGAAGCCGAGACCCTGGGGGTGGAAGTTGCAGGAGTTCTGCTCGAGCTCGGCCGCCAGGGAGCTGGTGTTGTCCAGGGCGACGTCGACCGTCGGGGTCTCGACGTCGTAGACGGTGAGGGTCGAGTTGCCGCTCTCCCAGTCGTAGTAGTAGAGCTTGCCGTCGCCGTAGGTCAGGCCTGCCGTCGTGCCTTCGAGGCCGAAGGCGTAGGTCTGCAGCAGGCCGCCGGTCTCCAGGTCGTAGCGGTGGATGTCCGCGCCGGCCTTGTACTCGAGCACCCACAGCCAGCCGTGGTCGATGTCGACCGCGATGTCCCCGATCCCCTCGGTGGTCGACAACGTGTAGCTGCTGGTCACGCTGTCGGGCGTGTCGGCGTCGGCGATGTGGATCTCGTTGAGGTTGCTCCAGTTGTAGGTGTTGCTCAGCTCGGTCCGGTAGAGCGTGCCGTCCCGGATGTCGATCGGGAACCCGCCGTAGCCGGCCACATAGCTGCCGTACGACGTCTTGCCGCCCCCCACCTTGAGCACGGACCACATGTCCTGGTAGCTGGCGTTCCCCTGGTAGTCGCTGAAGTAGTAGCGGTCGCCGTAGGCGGCGACGCTCGTGTTGTAGTTCTGGGTGGTGCCGACGCTGTTGTTGACCGAACCGGTCAGGTCGGTCACGTAGATCGTCGACGTGCACTGCTGGGCAAAGAGCAGCTCGTTGGTGGAGTCGTCGTAGCCCAGCCCCTGCGGGTGGAAGTTGCAGGAGCCCTGCTCCAGCGTGGAGGCGAGGGAGTAGGTGGCGCTCGAGCTGACGTCGACGTCGCCCACCGAGTAGACGGACAGCGTCGAGTTGCCGTTCTCCCAGTCGTAGTAGTAGAGCTTGCCTTCGCCGTACGTGATGCCTGCGGTGGTGCCCTCGAGGCCCAGGGCGTACGTCTCGAGCAGCGCGCCGGTGCTCAGGTCGAACCGGTGGATGTCGGCGCCCGCCTTGTACTCCAGGACCCACAGCCAGCCGTTGTCGACGTCGACCGCGATGTCACCGATGCCTTCGGTGGTCCCGAGCGTGTAGCTGCTGGTGACGCTGTCGGGCGTAGCGACGGCGGAGATGTGGATCTCGTCCAGGTTGGCCCAGCTGTAGGAGGTGCTCAGCTCGGTCCGATAGAAGGTGCCGTTGCGGATGTCGATCGGGAAGCCGCCGTACGCCGCGACGTAGCTGCCGTACGACGACAACGAGCCACCCGTCTTCGGGATCGACCACATGTCCTGGGTCGAGCTGTTCCCCGTGTAGTCGCTGAAGTAGTAGTTGCTGCCGGACGCCGCCACGCTGGTGGTGTGGTTCTTGTTCACGAACACGCTGTTCGTGACGTTGCCCGTCAGGTCTGTGACGTAGATCGTGTCCGGGCACTGCTGCATGAACAGCAGCTCGTCCGTCGCGTCGTCGTAGCCCAGCCCCTGCGGGTGGAAGTTGCACGACGCCTGCTCGAGCTGGGAGCTCAGCGAGTAGGTCGCGTCGAACGTCAGGTCGACCGCGTGGGCGGCCCCCGGGAGCAGCAGACAGACGAACGAGGCGGCACAAAGACCGAGAACGGCGATACGGCGCATAGGGGCTCTCCTCCAGAGCGAAGGATTACCCTCTCATAGGAGCCGATCCCCCGCCAGAGGGGGACCGGGCCCGGACCCGCTAGCGGCGGCGGCGGAAGCGGGCCGCGCCGAACACGGTCAGCAGCAGCAACGCCAGCGGCGCGCCCTCCCCGCGGGCGAGGCTGCTGTTGCAGTTCTCGCAGTCGCCGGTGGTGTCGTCGTCGTCGTCGTCGTCCGCGGCGTCGTCGTCGT
>CAYQEG010000443.1:0-2679 GCA_964416435.1 uncultured Rickettsiales bacterium | reverse complement strand
CCTCCGACTCCGCGGGGCCCCCCGACGACTCCTCGGGCGACGACGACGACTCGGCCGGCGACGACGACGACGTGGCCGATGACGACGACATCGCCCCCGTCGACCTGGATGGAGACGGCAGCTTCTCGGACGAGGACTGCGACGACGCCGATCCCGACAATTTCCCGGGCAACCCCGAAGTCTGCGACGACGCGGACAACGACTGCGACGGTGTGGTCGACAACGCCCCCACCGACGGCTCGACGTGGTACCCCGACGCCGACTGCGACGGCTTCGGCTCGACCACCGGGGCGGTGGTCGCCTGCGACGCCCCGGACCCGAGTTGGCTCGCCACCGCGGCCGACTGCGACGACACCGACCCCAACGTCTACGACGGCGCCCTGGAGGCCTGCGACGGTGTCGACGACGACTGCGACGGCGTCGCGGACAACGCCTGCGAGGATGTCATCGAGATCCCCGCCCCCAGCGCGACCGCTCCGCTGGGGCTGGAGGCGACCGACGAGATCTGCGCCCTGCTCGGCGAGATGAGCAGCGCGCCGACGTCGTGGTCCGTCTCGGACCTGCCCGCCTACATGGCGATGCTGGACGGGATCGATCCCGGGCTGACGGACTCGGCGGTGGTCCAGGCCGACGTGCTCGACTTCTCCGTCCGGTGCGGGACCGACTACCTCGCCTCCCCGGGCAACTTCCCGAGCACGACCCCCTGGCCGACGCTGGCGTCGACCGGCAGCTACGGCGGCGGCCGCATCCGCGGCTACCTCAACCTGGCGTGTGGGGAGCCGCTGGTGCACACGATGGGCCTCATCGGCAACGACGCCCTCACCCTGGACATCGAGGGCGACCAGGTGATGTGGGTCAACTGGGCCGACGGCCAGTGGAAGAAGTTCCGCTACGTGCGCTTCCCCGGCCCCGGCCTGTACGCCTTCGAGGTCCAGTGGCTCACCAACCTGATCTGCCAGATCGACCCCTTCGAGCTCGTCTGGTCCGAGGGCTTCGTGCCCGGCTACAACAACTACGACACGATGTGCAGCTACGGCTCCTGTCTGTACAACAACTCGGTCCCCATCCCCGACTTCGCCGTCATCGACAGTGACCACCTCCTGCAGGCGACCGACGGCGGCGCGACCTCCTGCGCCTTCTGCGAGGTGACGGCGGACTGCGCGCCCGGCGAGACCTGCAACTCCGCGGGGATCTGCCAGCAATGACTCGCCAGTTCAGATCGCCGGGGTACACTTCTTGATCTGAGTCAAGAAACCCTCGATCGACGGACGGTCCTGCTCGTGCGGAACAGCTTCGAGCTGTTGCGGGAGCATGGTCCGCTGTTCATGGAGCGGTTCTACGAGCGGCTGTTCACCCACTACCCCTACGTACGCTCGATGTTTCAGCACGACATGGGCAAGCAGCGCCTCGCCTTCCTCGGCGTGCTGGGCTTCCTGGTCGAGAACTGCGATCGCCCTTCGGCGATCCGCGCCTCCCTGGCGGAGCTCGGGCGGGTGCACGGTCGGCGCGGCGTGGTGGCCGGCCACTACCCCGCGGTGAGCGAGTCCCTGCTGAGAGCCATGGCGGACACCGCCGGGGACCTGTGGACGGACGAGGTGAACGACGCCTGGGCCCGTTTCCTGGACCTCGTGACCGAGGCGATGCTCGACACCTGAGCCTTGATGGGCCTCCCCCGGAGGCCCGGCCGACCTACTGCCGCCGGCGCAGGCCGATGGCGGCCAGGCCGAGGAGCAGCATCACGCCGAGGCGGCTGGAGCTGACGCGGTCACCCGCCATCGAGCAGTCCGGGTCCTCCTCTTCCTCGTCGTCGTCGTCCGCCTCGTTCTCGTCGTCGTCGTCGTCACCGACGTCGTCGTCGTCGTCGGGGATGACCTCTTCCTCGCAGTCCTCGTCGACATCGCCGTCGCCGTCGTTGTCGACGCCGTCGTCGCAGACCTCTTCGGTGCCGCCGATGCAGAACTCGAAGTTGTCGAAGCCGCCGTCGGCGTAGAAGTCGATCATCACGACGTAGACGCCGCAGATGCCGCCCAGGTCGAGCGTCTCGGTGGTGCCGTCACCGAGCGCCGCGCTGGTGATGGTCGTGATGGTCTGCACGTTGACGTCGAACAGGATGACCTGCGCCGGCAGCTCGCCCGTGTCCACGTCGATCAGGTCGATGCTGTGCACGCACGCGCCGCTGTTGAACGTGTAGAGGAACCAGCTGTTGCCGGGGTGGGGGGTCAGGTCGTCGACCAGGCCGTCGCCGTCGGCGTCGGTCATGTCGGCCGGCGCGGTGACCGCGTTGCCGTCGTTGCCGAGCAGGTCGGTCGCCACGGGGACCCACGGGTCGACCAGGTTCGGGTCGGTGTAGGCCTCCAGGAACACGCCGAGGGACGCGGCGTAGGTGTTGCTGACGTCCTCGCCGGGCGTCACGACATTGCCCCACGGGTCCTCTTCGTACTCGAGGGTGGTCGGGCACTCGTCGATGCAGTCGGAGATGCCGTCGCCGTCGTTGTCGAAGCCCTCGTCGGCGAGGCCGTCGCAGTCGTTGTCGAGCCCGTCGCAGATCTCGGGGTTGCCCGGGAACCGGTTCGGGTCCCAGTCGTCGCAGTCGTCGCAGAAGACCGCGCCGTCGCCGTCGACGTCCTGGGTCTCATCGCTCGGGATCACGCCGTCGCAGTCGTTGTCGACGCCATCGCA
>CAYQEG010000442.1:0-2702 GCA_964416435.1 uncultured Rickettsiales bacterium | reverse complement strand
CCCAACGACGAGGACAGCGACGACGACGGCCTGCTCGACGGCGAGGAGGTCGACGAGCATGACACCGACCCGTTGCTCCCCGACTCGGACGAGGACGGCATGGACGACGGCACCGAGGTCGACGTGGGGGCCGACCCCAACGACGAGGACACCGACGGCGACGGCATCCTCGACGGGCCCGACGGCCTCGACGACGACGACGGTGACGGCATCCCCAACGTGCTCGACGCGGTCGACGACAGCGGCGACGACGACGACTCCGCCGGCGACGACGACGACGACGTGGTGATCGACGACGACGACGACGGCCGCACCGGCGGCTGTAGCTGCGCCAGTTCGCTCGCCTCGCCCGGCCCGCCGGGCGCCCTGATGCTCCTGCTCGGCCTCGGCCTGGCGGGCATTCGACGGAGGCGCTGATCGAGGGGGTAGCGACCCCCCCGCCGATGTGTCACGGTGCCTCCTCCTTCGGAGGCGCCATGACTCGCATCGTTCGAATCGCCCTGTTCCTCGCCGCGCTCGCGCTGCCCGCCTCAGCCGCCGCGACGCCGCTGACGATGTACTACTCGGTCAGCTTCAACGGCTCGAACTACGACTACGAGTTCATGCTCGAGGCGACGGACCCGCCCAACGGTTCTGCCGGCTGGGTCCTCTTCGGCGACCACGGCTCCTGCGGTCCGTCCACCGCCCAGACCCTGTCCAACCCGGTCCTCACCAGCGCCGCGCCCGGCCCCTGGACGAGCCTGACGAGCAGCAGCGGCTGCCACGCTGGGCCCACCTGGGGTCCCGTGTTGACGCTCTGGACGCCGGCGTTCCAGGGCGACTTCATCGAGTGGACGCTGACAGCCGACAACGAGGTCGACCCCAACGAGTTCTACTGGTCCCACATCCAGGGCAACAGCTCGCCGGCGGCCAACTACGAGCTGATCGTCCCGATGATCACCGACTCCGACGGCGACGGAGACCCCGACGACACGGACTGCGACGACGCGGACGACACCATCTACACCGGCGCTCCGGACCAGCTGTGTGACGGCATCGACCAGGACTGCGACGGCGTCGACTACTGCCCCGCCATCGGCATGTCCTACGCGGTGCTCCCCGAGGGCGGTGGCTACCGCTACTGGTTCCAGATGGAGGCGCTCGACACGCCCAACGGCACGGTCTCCTGGGTGCTCTTCGGAGACAACGGCGGCTGCGGCCCGGGCACCGCGGACGCGCTGGTCAACCCGGTGATGGTCTCCGCCGTGCCGGCCCCCTGGACGAGCCTGAGCAGCAGCAGCGGCTGCCACTCCGGCCCCACCTGGGCCCCCGTCGGAAACGCCTGGAGCCCCGTGCTCGGCGACACCATCACGTGGACCCTGGACGCCGACAACGAGGTCGACCCGGCCGAGTTCTACTGGTCCTTCATCAGCGGTTCCCAGACCCCGCAGGCCGACTACGACCCGATCGTGCTCGACATGGGGCTGGCCGACGCGGACGGCGACGGCGACCCGGCGGCGACCGACTGCGACGACGATGACGACACCATCTACAACGGCGCCCCCGAGGTGCTGTGCGACGGCATCGACCAGAGCTGCACCGGCGCCGACCAGTGCGGCTCCTTCACGATGTCCTACGCCGTCGCCCCCGATCCCGGCGGCGGGTTCCACTACTGGTTCGAGCTGGAGGCGGTCAACAACCCCAACGGCACGGTCTCCTGGGTGCTGTTCGGCGACTCCGGAAGCTGCGGTCCGGGCACCGCGGACAGCCTGATCAACCCGGTGATGGTGTCGGCGGTGCCGTCGCCGTGGACCAGCCTGAGCAGCAGCAGCGGCTGCCACTCCGGCCCCACCTTCGCCCCCGTGTCCAACGCCTGGACGGCCGGCATCGGCGACGTCCTGAGCTGGGAGCTGACCGCGGACAACGAGGTCGACTCGAGCGAGTTCTACTGGTCCTTCATCGGCGGCTCGGAGACCCCGCAGGCCGACTACGACCCGATCCTCCTGGTCGCCTCCCTGGCGGACGCCGACTTCGACGGCGAGTCGGCCGAGACGGACTGCGACGACGCGGACGACACGGTCTACACCGGCGCCCCCGAGGTGTGCGACGGCCTGGACAACGACTGCGACGGCGCGGTGCCCGCCAACGAGGCGGACAACAACGGCAACGGCATCCCGGACTGCAACGACGGCCCCGACGCGGACGGCGACGGCGACCTGGACGCGACCGACTGCGCGCCCAACGACCCGACCATCTACAACGGCGCCCCCGAGGCGTGCGACACGATCGACAGCGACTGCGACGGCGACCTCGTCGACGGCGCGGCGGACACCGACGGCGACGGCAACCCGAACTGCGTCGATGGCGACGACGACAACGACGGCGACAGCGACATCACCGACTGCGCCCCGCTGGACGACACGATCTACAACGGCGCGGCTGAGATCTGCGACGGCCTCGACCAGGACTGCGACGGCGTGCCGGACAACGGCCTGCCGGACAACGATGGCGACGGCAACGCCGACTGCGTCGACAGCGACGACGACAACGACGGCCTGACCGACGACGAGGAGGCGATCGCTGGCTCGGACCCCTGGAACGCCGACACGGACGGCGACGGCCTCAGCGATCTGCAGGAGGTCGGCGACGTCGACGATCCGGAGGACAGCGACGGCGACGGCCTGCCGGACTTCAACGACATCGACGACGACGACGACGGCATC
>CAYQEG010000441.1:0-2715 GCA_964416435.1 uncultured Rickettsiales bacterium | reverse complement strand
GACGCCGCCTCCCCTCGTCGACGTACGCGAGGTACGCCTCCTCGTCTCGACGACGTCGGACGACGCCGATTGCTCGCCGGACTCCCGGGCGGGACCTACGCCGAGGACATCTAGCCGGTGCGCCGGCGCCCCTCCGTCCTGCTCTCCGTCGCCGTCGCGGCGGTCGTGGTGCTCCCCGCTGCGGCGGTGGTGAGCCGCGCGCTGGGCACCGAGGGGCGCGTCGCGGCCGAGCTTGCGCGCGCGCGCGTCCTCCCGTTGCTCGCGACCACCCTGGGGCTGGCCCTCGGCGCGTCCCTGGTCGCCGTCGCGATCGGCCTCGCCGCGGCCACGTTGACCGTCCGCCGGCGCTTCCCCGGGCGCGTGATCGCCATCGCGCTCCTGGCCTCTCCCCTGGCGGTGCCGCCCTACCTCGTGGCCCAGCTGTGGCTGGAGGTGACGGGGCCCGGCGGGCCGCTGCAGCCCTGGCTGGGGGGGCGGCTGTTCGGCCACCTCGCGACGGCGATCGTGGTCATCGGGCTGTGCACCTCACCGCTGCCGTTCCTGGTGATCCGGGCGGCGATGGAGCGGCTGGACCGGACCTGGGAGGAGGCCGCGGCGACGCTGGGGCTGAGCCCGCGGCAGCGGTTCTGGCGCCTGGTGGTCCCGTCGCTGCGGCCGGCCTGGCTCGCGGGCTTCGGGTTGGTGGCGATGTACGCGTGCGCCGACTTCGGCGCGGTGTCGGCGCTGGGGGCCAAGACGTTCACCCGCGAGATCTTCTTCCAGATGGACCTCAACCTGAACCGGGCGGCCGCCCGGGACGCGACGGCGGTCTTGTCGTTGGTGCTCCTGGTCGTCGCCGTGCCGCTGCTCGCGATGACCCGCTGGAGCGCGTCGGACCGCCGCTTCGAGCACGCCCGGGGGGAGCGACGCCGGACCGCGCCGACGCCGCTGAGCCCGCTCGGGCAGGTCGGAGCGTGGGCGCTGGTGGCGGCGGTCGCGGGCCCCACGTCGGTGCTCGTGGTGGCGCGCTGCGCGGTGCTCCTGGGGCGTACCCCGGACGCCGCCATCGTCTGGCGGCAGGCCGCCGACGCTCTGCTGTCATCGGCGCTGTGGGCCGGCGCGGCGGCGACGCTGGCGGTGCTCGGGGCGGGCGCGCTCGCCTGGATCGCGTCCCGCGTCGGGGGGCGCGCGGCCAACGCGGCGGTGCCGCTCGCGTCCCTCGGCTACGTGCTGCCGGGCCCGGTCGTGGCGCTCGGCCTGCTGGTGGTGCTGACCGGCGTGGCGCCGCTCCGGGCGACGCTGTACGGCACGTCCGCGGCGCTGGTGCTCGCCTGGATCGTGCGGTTCCTCCCGGAGGCGCTGCAGGCGGTGTCGGCGGGCCTGGAGCAGGCGCCCCGCCAGCTGGAAGAGGCGGCGCGGACCCTGGGCGACGGGCCGGCCCGCGCGCTGGTCCGGGTCACCCTGCCGCTGGTCGCCGGCTCGCTCGCCGCGGGCTGGGTGTTCGTCTTCTCGGCGTCGATGCGGGAGCTTCCGGCGGCGCTGCTGCTCAAGCCGCTGGGGGCGCGCACGCTGAGCTCGGAGATCTGGTCGTTCGCCCAGGACAGCCACTACGCCGACATGGCGCCGTCGGCGACGCTGCTCGTGTTGTTCTCGGTGCCCGCGGTCACGCTGCTGGTGACCCGCAAGGGAGAACGGCCGCCGCGGTAGGCTGAGCCGATGGAACGCCCCCACCGCCTCTCCTGTCATTGCGGCAACATCCGACTCGAGGTCGACGCCGAGCTCGACAAGCTCCGGCAATGCAACTGCTCGACGTGCCGGCGGTTCGGCGCAATCCACTGGTACGTGCCGGCCTCGTCGGTGACGCTGCTCGACCGCAAGCGTCCGCTGTCGACCTACGCGTGGCGAGCGGTCCACGAAGGGCACCACTTCTGCGGCACGTGCGGCACCTCGATCATGCGGACCGGGTACCCGGACGGGACCATCGCGGTCAACGCGTGCTGCATCGAGGAGGTCGACCCGTTCGCCCTCGACGTGGAGCGGTTCGACGGCCGGACCCACATCCTCCCCGGGGTGTTGCCCTGAACGGCCCCTCACAATACTGGGGCCCTCCGCGCGGGTCTGGAGACCCGATCCCTGCGTCCCTCATCGGTCACGAGGGCAAGCCCCGCTCCCTCTTCGGTCGTTGACCTCGGCCCTCCATCCTCCCCGCTCCCGGGGCTTCACAATCATGAGGGGCCGTTCAGGCTGCCTCCGGCCCCCGCTGCCCAGAGGCCTGCCCGGGCGGAACGAACGGCCACCCTCGGCACCAGGTCGAGCGGAACTCCGAGCCTGGGGCCGAGGGTCCCCGTTTCGCGCGCCCAGACGTGCGTAGCCCCGACCCTGGGCACGAGCGGCCCCGTTATGCGCGCCCAGACGTACGTGACCCCGACCCTGGGCACGAGCGGCCCCGTAGCCCCGACCCTGGGCACGAGCGGCCCCGTTATGCGCGCCCCACCGGGTAGAAGCCCCGACCGCCACAACCAGGCCGAACGGGGCATTCCACCGAGGATGCGGCGGGACGGCGCCGCCACAACCCGGCCGAACGGGGCATTCCACCGAGGATGCGGCGGGACGGCGCCGCCACAACCAGGCCGAACGGGGCATTCCACCGAGGATGCGGCGGGACGGCGCCGCCACAAACCGGCCGAACGGGGCATTCCACCGAGGATGCGGCGGGACGGCGCCGCCACAAACCGG
>CAYQEG010000440.1:0-2750 GCA_964416435.1 uncultured Rickettsiales bacterium | reverse complement strand
GGACTTCTTAGACACCGTCTTCCTTTCCAACCCCGGCGCGCCCGACCTTCCGTACGACGTCATCGACCAGGACTGCGACGGCAGCGACCTCATCGACGTCGATGGGGACGGCTTCGCGGCGACGTCGGCCGGCGGCGTCGACTGCAACGACTTCATCCCGTCGGTGTTCCCGGGCGCCCCCGAGGTCCCCGGCGACGGCCTGGACAACGACTGCGACGGCGAGGTCGACAACGTCGAGGTGACGTCGGTGCCCGGCCTGGCCGGCAACCCGTACCTCTGCGTGCCGATCCCGATCACCGGTATCGGCTCCTACGGCCCGCCCGGCCCCGCCCTGACGTACGAGTGGTTCCTGTCGGCCGCCCCCGCCGACTCCGAGGTCACGATCGACGACATCGCGGACCCGCTCGTGATGGCGACCACCTTCACCCCGGACATGCTCGGCGTGTTCGTGCTCGGGCTGACGGTCACCCAGGCGAGCGTCCCGGTCCTCACCGACACCGAGTACCTGGTCATCGCGGTGGAGAACGACCCGTCCAACGGAGCGCCCGTCGCGGTGGCCGGAGACGACGTGTCGGTCAGCGGCTCGGTGAGCGCGTACTACTCGAACTACCAGTGGAACTGCCCGACCTGCCCCGGCCAGACCGCGAACCTGGACGGCAGCGGCAGCTCCGACCCCGACGGCAACGACCTCACCTACCTCTGGTCGGCGGTCTCGGGGAGCGTCAACTTCTCCGACTCGACGGCTGAGACCACCAACGCCACGCTGAACGGCGGCAGCGTCAGCTACAACAGCAGCACGACCTTCAACTACACGATCGAGTTGGAGGTGACGGACTGCGAGCTGGTGAGCGCCTCGGACACATTGACGGCGGAGTACACCTGCTCCTGCAACTGACGCGGCTCGACTGAGCGCCGGGCCCGCGACGCCCGCCCCACCCTGGTAGCCTCTTGGCGACGTGCGTCGCCCCACTCCCCTGTTGCTGCTGGCCCTGCTCGCGCCCCTCGTCGGGTGCGCCAGCGAGAGCTGGGAGGACCAGGCGATCCAGGCGACGCAGATGGGCGACTACACCCTCGCAGCCGACTTCTACACCCGCGCCGCCATCGAGGCCGGCTGCCCCGCTCGGGCCCGGCTGCTGATCCGGCGGGCGGAGGTCCAGGAGCTGGACGGCATCGGCGCGTCTGCGATGGAGTCGATCGACAAGGCGATCAGCAACTGCCCCGACCACACCGAGGCGTGGTGGATGCGAGCCCAGCGGGCGGCCGAGGCGGGGGACCGCGAACGCGCCATGGCGGACGCCGCCGAGATCCAGGCGGTGCACCCGGAGGCGGCGGCGCTGTACGCCGAGCTGGCGATGGAGGAGCAGCTGGAGCGGTCCATCCGCGACCGCACCCAGGCGCTGGTCAGCACGCTCAAGGACTCCCTGGACCTCGAAGCGAAGGACGTGAAGCTGCGGGGCCGCAACCGGGAGACGCTGGCGCGCCAGGTCCCGGTGCCGATGACGCTGAGCTACCAGGTCCGCCAGAGCGTGCAGAGCCCGCAGAAGTTCGAGCTCCAGTGGGAGGAGATGTGGTCGTACCGGGGGGACGCAGCGGACGACGGCTACGTGCTCGTGCGCCGCCTGGACCTGCCCCCGCTCGACCATGGCATGCCCCTGTACTTCCGGCTGTCGATGAGCAACCAGCGGCAGGCGATGCGCTTCGTGGTCAGCCCCCGCGGGGAGATCGTCGACTCGACGTGGCTGCGCAACGGCCCCAACCGGGGCATGCGCCCCGAGATGCTCGCCCCCGAGGTCGAAGGCACGCTGCGCCGCCGCCGCCTGTTCGATCCGGGGGAGTCCGGTGAGCGGGGTCCCGGCGACACCTGGCGCGGCGAGGACGTGCGCATCGTGGACGGCAAGCCCGTCGCGGTGGAGTTCACCTCCCGCGCGGTCGCGTGGGAGGAGACGCTGGGCGTGCGTACGCTACGAGTCCGCACCCAGCTGACGGCCGAGGGCTACTCGTGCGACGAAGAGCACTGGCTCCACGTCGCCACGGCGGTCCCCGTTCGCTGGACCCGCACGGTGAAGTACGCCGTGCAGACCCCGTCGGGACCGGATGCCTGGCAGGAGTCGCTGCAAGGTGCCCTGGTATCCATCTCCGGCATCGAATAGCCTGCACTTCTATCCGCTCTTGGGAGGGCCCCCTTTGAAGCTCCGCCATGCCTTCTGGATGCTCGTGATCGTGTTCGGGCTGTCCGCCTGCCCCGCCGATGACGACGACTCCGCCCCGGTCGTCGACGACGACGACGCCACCGACGACGACGACGCCACCGACGACGATGACGTCACCGACGACGACGACACGGTGCCGCCGGACCCGATCACGTGCGACGGCGATCTTCCGGTGATCGAAGAAGCCGAAGTGAACGACGGGCCCGACTCCGCCAACGACGTCGGTGAGCCTCCCCCCGAGGGCTTCTGCATCGAGGGCTCGATGACCTGCGGCAGCCAGTCGTACCAGGACATCGACCTGTTCCGGTTCACCCTCCCGGTGGACCGGGAGGTCCGCGTGGTGCTCGACTGGACGGCGGAGGCGGACTTCGACCGCTACCTGTGGGAGGAGGCGGCCTACGCGCCGGACACCAAGGGCTGGATCATCCCGTTCGAGGACGGCTTCACGGCTCCGGAGGACGCGAGCGCCGACCTGGACGCCGACGTCGCCCACCTCATCGAGATCGGCTGCTGGAACGGGCAGGACGGTGACTACACCGT
>CAYQEG010000439.1:0-2780 GCA_964416435.1 uncultured Rickettsiales bacterium | reverse complement strand
GGCGTGGTCGTCTTCGTCGTTGGCGTCGTCGTCGTGGGGGTAGTGGTCGTCCTGGTCGTCGTCGTCGTCGTGGGTGGCGTCGTCGTCGTCGGTTGCGTCGTCGTCATCGACCGCGTCGTCGTCGTCCACCCCGACGTCATCGTCGTCGAGCCGCCCCCGCTCCACGCAACCGGTGGAGGCGAGGAGCAGCCCGAGCACCGCGAGTGGTCCCCACAACCAGCGGATCGGCGTCATGGGCCCACTGTACCGGGGGGCACCGCTGCACACCGCCGCGATGCCGGAAGCCCGGCTAACGTGGCGCCATGAGCGCTCGCCGACCGTCTCTCGTCCTGCTCCTCGGGGTCCTCGCCGTCGCGGTCCTCGCCCACGCCGACAGCACCACGTGGCCCCTCGATGCCCCCTCGGACTACTCGTACGATCCGACGGCGCTGGAGGTGGCCGACTCCGCCGCGACGATGATCGCGTCGCTGGGCGGGACCGGGCTGGACGGGGACCTGGTCGTCTCCGCCGGCACGTTCGACCTCAGCACGATGACGACGGGCAGCCGGGCGGTGGCCGACGGCGTCTCCTGGGCGGTCACCGACGTGCTCGCCGCCGGCGACACCGACCTGTTGCTGCAGGGCTTCGCGGGGGGCCTCGCGGAGGGCGACGAGCTGCTCCTGATCGCGGCCCAGGGCTCGGTCGCGGATGCGTCCGCGGCGGGCACCTGGGAGCTGGTCCGGGTCGTGGCGGCCCACCCGTCGGGGAACGTCACGGTCGAGGGGCTGGCCAACGACTACGACGGCGTCGCCTACGCGGTGTTCGCCCAGCGGGTCCCCAACTACGACTCGGTCGAGGTGACCGGCGGGGCGGTGACCGCCTCGGCGTGGGACGGCGTGACTGGCGGGGTCGTCGCGCTGCGCGCCGTCGAGCTCGAGCTGAGCGCGGCGTCCGCGATCTCGGCCTCGGCCCTGGGCTTCCGCGGCGGCCTCGGGGGAGGCGTCGGCGGCACGGGCGGCGAGGGAGGCGAGAGCTTCGCGGGGACCGATGGCGACGGCGGTGATGACGGCTTCGACGGGGTCGGCGGCGGCGGCGGCGGCGAAGGCACCGCGAACCCCGTCGGGAGCTTCGGCGGCCCCGGCGGGTTCGGCGCGGGCGGCGGCGGCGCGGACGGGACCTGGAACGCCGATGACGGGGCGGGCGGCGGCGGGGGCGGCTCCTACGCGGGCGGCGGCGGCGGCGGCGGCGGCGGCACCGGCTGCGGCGGCACCCAGGGCGGCCCGGGCGGCGCGGGCGGCGCGGCCGACGTGGTGGCCGGCGGCGGCGGCGGCTCCTCCTGCCCCGGTGGCGACGGCGGCGACGCGGGCAGCGACGGCGCCATCTACTCGCATTGCTACTCGACCGTCGCGGTCGCGGGCCTGGCCGGCACATCGACGGTGGGCGGCGGCGGCGGCGACACCTGCGGCGCCCCCTACGGCGGCGGCGGCGGCGGCGGGGGCACGATCTACGGCGACGCCGACCTCGCGGCGCTCCACCTCGGCGGCGGCGGCGGGGGAGGCGGCGGCTCCACCTTCGGGTTCGAAGGCGGCGGCGGGGGCGACGGCGGCGGCATCGTCCTGCTGTTGACCGGGGAGGCGGACATCGCCGGCACGGTGTCGGCGGACGGCTCGTCCGGGGTCGCCGCGTCGACGGCGTACCGGTCGGGCGGTGGCGGCTCCGGGGCCGGCGGCAGCGTCTACGTCGCGGCGGGGGAGCTCACGCTCTCCGGCCTGCTGTCGGCGAGCGGGGCCGGCCCGACGGCGTCGGCGGTCGGCATCTCCGGTGGCGGTGGCGGCGGCGACGGCCGGATCCGGGTCGACGCGGACGAGGTCAACGGCGTCGACTCGGGCGACGCGGGCTTCGGAGCGGAGATCGACGGCTTCGCCGACCCGGCCGCGGGTTCGGTCGGCCCGGCGGCGTCGGGGTTCCCGACCGCCGCGACGATCTGCGCCGACGTGTTCGTGTCCCCCGGCGGACCGGTGCTCTGGGAGGGCTTCGCGAGCGTCGAGGCCCCCGACGGCGGAGCGATCACCTTCGCGCTCACCGAGGACGGCGTCGACTACTCCTGGTGGGACGGCGTGGCGTGGTCGGTGTCCAGCGGGTCGGCGCAGAGCAACCCGGCGGCGGACGTCGACGCCCACATCGCGGACCTGGCCTGGGCCGACCTCGCCTGGTGCGCCTACCTGGCGGGGGACGGCAGCCAGGAGGTCTCGCTGCTCGACGTCGAGGTGCAGTACGCCCCCGACGCCGACGGCGACGGCGTCGCCGACGGGGCGGACAACTGCCCGGGGGACGCCAACCCCGACCAGCTCGACTTCGACGGGGACGGGGACGGCGACGCCTGTGACCCGGACGACGACGGGGACGGTGATGACGACACGTCGGATTGCGCGCCGCTCGACGCCGCGATCTACACCGGCGCGCCCGAAGCCTGCGACAACGTCGACTCGGACTGCGACGGCGACCTGGTCGACGGCTTCAGCGACCTGGACGGAGACGGCCTGCCCGACTGCATCGACGAGGACGACGACGGAGACGGCGTGTCCGACAGCGACGAGCTGGCCAACGGCACCGACCCGATCGACGCGGACTCCGACGACGACGGGCTGGACGACGGTGAGGAGGCGACGCTCGGCACGGATCCCCTCGAGCCGGACACCGACGGCGACGGCTACGAGGACGGCGCCGAGGTGGCGGCGGGCACCGATCCGCTCGACCCCAACGACCCCACTCCGGCGGGCGACGACGACGACTCGTCGGGA
>CAYQEG010000438.1:0-2818 GCA_964416435.1 uncultured Rickettsiales bacterium | reverse complement strand
GAGTTTCACCCACGGCGTGTCCCTCGGGGTGGTCATGAAGTGGCGTCGACAACCGCTTCGTACCACGCTCCCGAGATCACGCCGTTTCATCTTGGTGAATACGACGGGGTCAGCACTCGGTGCGGGGCCCATACCAGATGCACGGCTCGTTGCACGGCGAGGATGGGTCGCTCGAGCATTGCTCGACGCTGATCAGGGCTCCCTCCTCGTCGAAGTAGAAGGTCTGAGTCAACGTCACGTGAAACGCTCTCATAGCCCGGACTTCATCCTCGCAAGCTAACTCGGTGTCGAACCAGGGGTCGGCGCGGGCCTCCTCCAGCGTCGGGCACGCTCCGTTGCAGTCGTATTCCTCCAGGGGCCGGTCGCACGGCGTGCACCCCCAGGCCGCGAGCGCGAGGAGAACTCCAGCTAATCGCGCTGCCTTCACGGACAGCTCCCCTCGCTGGCATAATCCGGCGCGCGCCCCCCGTCATCTGCGACGCAGCAACGCGAGTGGGCATCTTCCCCCAGAGCGACACCGAAGACGGCCGCCTCGCCGAGGAAGGCCCCGGCGGCGGTGATGACGTAATGGGCGGAGGTGCCGCTTGCTACCAGCGTCTCCGCGAAGTCGGTGAAGTCCGGCCCCTCGCAGGGGTCGTCGCCGCCGTGGTTGAGAGTGACCATCCGCCACGCGATGTGAAACACCTCGTGGATGAGCACCTCTACGAGCAGCTGCCAGCCGATCGCGGAGGGGCGATGGTTCACACCTTCGGGAGTCTGCTGGGTCTCCACGAACAGTTGGACCTCGCCGGGCGGGGCGGTTCCATGGCTTGCAGCCCACCACTGCACCATATCCTCGATCGCGGCATCGACTGCCGCCAGGGTCGGGGCCGTTCGGATCTGACGGGCGAACCGGCAGGACTCCGACCTTGGGGCGAGGAAGCGGTCGGTCAGCGAGAGCAGGCGGCTCGGTGAGTCGCCCAGATAGCCCCACGCGGCCCGCCCCGACCAGAGGTTCTCGGTCGAGAGGAGGACAATTCCGGTGGCTCCGGCGGGAGGAGCGAGCGTTTGAACGAACGACGACCAACGCGGCGCTATGTGGGCCGCATGCTGAGCCCACCCGCCTTCAGCCCCCTCGACCTCGGCGAATGGCGGCGCGGTGTCGTCGCCGAAGTAGAACACTAGCCCGCCGTCCTCGACGACAGCCCGCGCGGCCGCGCCGACCTCCATCGCCCGTACACCGTCCGTAGCGCTGAACCCGAAGAAGGGTAGCAGCCGGAACATTGTGTCGATGCCGAGCATGACGTCGATGGCCTGGGCCAGGTTCCCGCCCCAAGTACCGCCGAACCGGATGAAGTGTCCGCGGTACAGGAGCCACCCAGGCTGGAGGAGCTCCGGGGTGATGACGCCGTCGATCGGCGAGTCGGGCTCCAACGTCACGACACTCCACGAGGTGGGAGCGGACCCGGGCGGAGCCCACAGGATCGACTTCTCCGGGTCTCCCGTCAGCCACCATCGCAGCAGGAAGTCGAGGTACGCTCCGTTGTCCCCGGCTCGCCAGGGCCCGGTCACGACGGGGTAGCGTACCCAGAATAGGCTCCCCAACACCTCGTCCGACCCTGGTCCTCCGGGCTGCTCTGCGACTGCAGCCAGACGGTCGAGGATCTGACGCAACGTCGGTCGCACCACCCGCCCGAACTCGGGCGCTGGACCTTCCAGGCTGAGTTCGCCGCTCGGTGGTCCTGACGGGACCACGTCGCCCTGGTAGGGGCGGTCCCACGCTGGCGCGTCATGGTCGACCCGTGCGCTGGATGGAGAACGGGCCAGAGCGACGCCCTCGGCGCGAGGATCGAACAGGGGAGGTCTTGAGTTCGGAGCGAACGAGAAGCGTGGTGCGAAGGCGGTCAGCGAGACCGGCTTGGGGACTTCTCGGCTCGTCGGTGCTGACTTCCGGAGCCACGGGAGGACGCTTTCGAGGTCGACTCCTGGGGCGACTCTCAGCGCCGGGGTTGCCGTTCGCTCCTTGGTGGAGGCCCGCTCAAGGGCGCACTCGCACCCCATCCCTAGAACGGCTCAAGCACGACCCACACGGACACCGTGGCGGTGACCTGCGCGGTCGGCGTACCCTTGCTGATGTCAACGCCGAACTGGAGCAGGTCGCAGCGCGTGACGTCGGTCGTCGAGGTCGACGCGGTCATTCCGACGCTGACCCCGCTCTCGGAGAACATCGCGGTCGCCTCCTGAACGAAATTGGGGGGCTGAGGCGAGTGGCCCCACACAACGTCGATGTCGGTGTCCGCGTCGGTCTCGTGGACAAGGACGTAGATCGAAGCCGACTTGGCTCCCGACGCGTCGACGAGCTTCGACAGCATGTGCCCCCTACTGGCGCCGCTGCTCTCCGAAGAGATGATGAACTTGTCTGCGATCTGGATCTTCATGGGTACTTTCCCCTCCCGGGGAGCGTCACCACGACGCCCCCCAGCGGGGACCGACATTAGAGAGAGAGAGAGAGAGAGAGTCAACGAGACACTTCGCGAACAGTATAGCGTTCTCAACGACTGGGCGGTCGCGCCGCGGAACTGGTCCTCAGCAGAATGCTGCGCTGCTGGCGCGCCTCATTTCAGAGCTGGCGTCTGCACCCCTTCAAGATGCGCCTGTGCTCTCTCCGTCTCTCCCTCTCTCCGTCTCTCCGAGGCGCTCGAATTGGTCCCGCTCAACGCCGATCACCAATACGCATACGGCAGGAGCCGCGCGTTAGCGACGCGCGGAAATGCCGCAGAACACGTCCCGGACAAGCGCTGTGCGGAGCGCCAGCGAAGCATGGCGTTTATCCAGTGTT
>CAYQEG010000437.1:0-2932 GCA_964416435.1 uncultured Rickettsiales bacterium | reverse complement strand
ACGCCCCATCTCGGCACCGACTGGCGGCCCAACCCGCCAACCAGCTCCCAGACGCGACCTCAGGCCCAGCGGAACGAGGCCATCGTCTCGTCCTCGTCGAAGCGGTGCTCGAAGCCCGTCGCCTCGCGGAAGGCCGAGTCGTCGATGGTGACGGGCCACTTGAGGTGGTTCATCGCCCCCGCGGGCAGGCGGGGCAGGCCGAGGCGACCGTTGAACCGGGGCAGCAGCGACGACGGCAGCACGAACGGGCGCCGGCCGGTCACCTTGATCAGCACCGACAGCGGCACCGGCTGCGGGCCGGCGACGTTGTAGACCCCGCGCAGCCGGTTCTCCAGGCTCTTGAGGATCGCCTCCACGACGTCCTCGTCGTGCATGAACTGGAACAGCGGGTCGAACCCCATCGCCTGGGGTACCAGCGGCCCCTTCAGGAAGCTGGCGAGCGTGCCGCGGCGCGTCGGGCCGAGCATGTAGCTGAAGCGCAGCACCGTCGTCGTCAGCTCCGTGTGCCGCCACAGCGCGGCCCCGGCGTACAGGTCCGCGGCGACCAGGTCGACCAGCTCGGGGAAGGTCGCGACCGCGTGCGGCGGGTCCGCCTCGGTGTGATAGAGCGGCGAGTCGTGCGACGCCCCGTAGTAGGTGTGGCGGCCGACGAAGATGACGTGCTCGACGCCGTACCGCGCCGAGTGGTCGAACACCGCGCGGGTGCCGTTGAGGTTGATCCGGTGGCGCTCCTCGGCCCGCGAGGTGAAGTGGGTCACCGTCGCCATGTGGATGACGGCCTGGGGCCGGTGCGTGCGGAAGACCTCCTCGGCGGGCCGCTTGCGCACGTCCAGCTGGAACATCTTCAGCTCGCGGGGAGGATCGGGCCACGGCCGACGGTCCATGCCCAGGACCTCGTGCCCTTCGACGATGAGGCGGCGGCTGAGCACCCGCCCGAGGCGACCGGACGCGCCGGTGACGAGGATCTTCACGAGCCCGCCTCCTCACCCGGCCACTGGACCGGGTCGTCCAGGCGCCGGCTCTTGCGGCGCTCCACGCCCTGCTCCAGCAGCGCCGCGATCCGCCCCTTCACCGCCTCGACGTTGGCCTCGATCTCGGCGTCCGACTCCTTGCCGGTGCCTTCGAAGACCATCGGCGCGCCGTAGTAGATCTGGCACGCCGTCGGCCGCGGCAGCGCCACGATCCAGGGCGTGATGGGCACGTACGGGGCGCCGGTGAGGCGGCCCAGGAGGCGGCTGTTGTGGATGGTCGGGATCGCCTCCCCGCCGCCGACGAACGCGACCGGCACGATCGGCGACGACGTCTGCATCGCGAGCCGCATGAAGCCCGTGCCGAAGCGCACGAGCGAGTGCCGCTCCTTGAACAGCTTGGCGGTCCCGCGCGCCCCCTCGGGGAAGACCATGAGCAGACGGTCGGCCTCCAGCAGCCGGATCGCGTGCTCCGGCAGGCCGGTGAGCTGCCCGGCGCCGCTGGTCCACTTCGACAGGAACGGGACTTCGTTGAGGAACTTCTCGGCCATGCCGTGACACAGCCGCGGCGGCGCCAGGTCCAGCATCGTCGACGTCCAGATCAGCGCCCCGTCGAGCGCCACGCCGCCGCTGTGGTTGCCGACCAGCATCGCCCGCCCCCGGGGGGGCACGTGCTCGGCGCCGAACACCTGCATCTCGAAGTAGTTGCGGTACAGCCACGCGCCCATGCGCAGGAACCGACGCAGGTCACGCTTGTTGGTGCCGAACGGCCCCAGCCCGTGCTTGTTGAAGGGCAGCTCGAGCGCGTCGACGCGTTCGATGATCTCGGGAGGGACGGCGAGGCGATTTCTCACCGACCCAGCATAGAGGGTCTACATGTTCCGCCGGTAGCGGCCCCCGACCTCGTACAGCGCGGCGCTGATCTGGCCCAGGCTCGCCACCCGGACCGTGCGCATGAGCTCCGCGAAGATGTTCCCGCCGTCGAGCGCGACCTGCTTGAGCCGGCCCAGCGCGTCGGCGCCGGCGTCTGCGTGCAGCGCCTGGAAGGCCCGCAGGGCGGCGATCTGGCCGTCCTTCTCCTCCTGCGACGCGCGGCGCAGCTCCATGCCCTCGTCCTCGGACGCCATCTTCGGGCCGTCCGGGTTCAGGAACGTGTTGACGCCGATGACCGGCAGGCTGCCGTCGTGCTTGCGGTGCTCGTACAGGAGGCTCTCCTCCTGGATCTTGCTCCGCTGGTACTGCCGCTCCATCGCCCCCAGCACGCCGCCGCGGTCGCTCAGGCGGACGAACTCGGCGAGCACCGCCTCTTCGACCAGCTCGGTCAGCTCGTCGACCACGAAGCTGCCCTGCAGCGAGTTCTCCGATCGCCCCATGCCGAACTCCTGCTGGAGGATCAGCTGGATCGCCATCGCCCGGCGCACCGACTCGTCCGTCGGCGTCGTGATCGCCTCGTCGTAGGCGTTGGTGTGCAGCGAGTTGCAGTTGTCGTTCCACGCCAGCAGCGCCTGCAGCGTGGTCCGGATGTCGTTGAAGTCGATCTCCTGCGCGTGCAGCGATCGGCCGCTGGTCTGGATGTGGTACTTCAGCTTCTGCGACCGCTCCCCGGCGCCGTACCGGTCCCGCATCGCCACCGCCCAGATGCGCCGCGCGACCCGCCCCAGCACCGTGTACTCGGGGTCCAGGCCGTTGCTGAAGAAGAAGGACAGGCTCGGCGCGAACGCGTCGATGTCCATGCCCCGCGCCAGGTAGTACTCCACCAGGGTGAAGCCGTTGGCCAGGGTGAAGGCCGTCTGGCTGATCGGGTTCGCCCCGGCTTCGGCGATGTGATAGCCGCTGATCGAGACCGAGTAGTAGTTCCGCACCCCGTGGGCGATGAAGTACTCCTGGATGTCGCCCATCATCTTGAGGGCGAACTCGGTGTTGAAGATGCAGGTGTTCTGGGCCTGGTCCTCCTTGAGGATGTC
>CAYQEG010000436.1:0-2944 GCA_964416435.1 uncultured Rickettsiales bacterium | reverse complement strand
CGTCGCTCGTCGGTCACATGGACTCGACATGCTCCGCTCCTCGCTCCTTGACCTCAGACCGCGGGCCTGTCGGATCCGTGGTCACACAACCTGGGCGGCACAGTGAGGAGTCCCCATGGGGGGGCCTTCCACAGCGAAACAAGAGGCGCAGCGGCTGACCCGCTCATGGGGAGCTGCGCCTGACTTGAGCCACCGAGTCGACGGTGATGATGACGACTCGGCGGGCCTCGAAGAGGTCGGCTGCCACCATGGCGAGGTTCTTTGGTTCGACTGCACCCCCCCGGTGGCCTCAAGTCTGCGGTACAGGTCGGAGCTTCACGTCGAACTTGGATGGGTTTGCTGGGAGTGGGAGACCTGCAAGCGTGACATGTGCATTGGCGGGACGTGGGTTCCAATCGCAGACAGGGCCCGGAAGAAGTCGATTGCGAATCCGATCTTCTGTGGCCGTCGGAGTCGGCCGAAGTACCGGTTTGAGCCGCCGTCGGAGACCCTCTAGGGTGCCTGACCCGAGGGTCGCCGCCTGTCTAGTCGCCTGTTTGGCCATATTCGCGTGCCGGGGCGGCGACTCCGGCCCAGTGTCCGAGTCGGAGATGTGCCAGAGCCTACGTGCGGAACTCCTTGACGCACTACCTTGTGGAGAGGCCGTTGGCACGGGAACCCTGCGAGAGTGCTCTGGCCCAGACCGAGAGTACGCCATTCTTCTGCGATGCCTGAAGGACTATGGGCGCTGCGTCAAGCTGGACCCTGAGGAGGTTCCCGAAGACATCCGCTCGACCATTACGGCTGACCAACTCTGGACGATCGAAGCGCGGCGATGTGGCACGCCGAAGGACTACAACCCGCCTCACGCCGGACGCTAGGCACCCACGAGACCCGGGGGCGACCGGAATCCCGGATGCCGACGCCATCGGGGCGGATGGCGACTGCAACACATCGCTTGAGCTTCTTCTTCGCGATCTGTCCCAGCCACTTTGTTTCACAGCCAAGCGCCGCTGACGCACCGGCCTACCGGCGTCGGATCCTCCGCGCGGAACGCGCGTGCGACTACCCACACCACACCCGCCCCTTGTATCCCCGCCGCACCAGGCCCCCGCCTGCCAGCCCATGCGCCACCCTGATGTCCCTACGCCTTGCGAGGCGTCGGGAAAGCCGGGAGACGCGTCTTCTGTGTTTCTGTGGGTTCTGTGGGCGCGCCAGCCCGCGCTAAGGTCGAGATGTCATGTGGATCCGCCTCGCCGTCCTCGCCTCGATCCTCGCCTGCGTGGCGGGGTGTGACACCTCCCTGAACGACTACGAGGGGGACAACCCCGGCGAGTGCACCGACGGCGCCGACAACGATCGCGACCAGTACTTCGACTGCGACGACCTCGGCTGCGTCGGCGCCCCCGACTGCCCGGCGCCCGCCGACGACGACGACGCCACCGACGACGACGACGTCACCGACGACGACGACGCCACCGACGACGATGACGCCACCGACGACGACGACGCGGCCGACTGCCCCGACGACAGCGACTGCGACGGGGTGCCCTCGGCGGAGGACTGCGACGACGAGGACCCGGACTCCACGATCGTGGCCGAGGACGGTGACTGCGACGGCGTCACCTCCGACCTCGACTGCGACGACAGCGACGACGCCGTCGGCGAGTGCGCCACGTGCGCCGGGTCGTTCACGATCGGCGCCGACGCGGCGGCCGACATCGAAGCGATCGCCCTGTGCGGCACGATCACCGGCGACCTGACGATCGTCGGCACGCCCCTGATCGACCTCTCCGGCCTGGAGAACCTCCGCGGCGTCGGCGGCAACCTCTACATCGGGGACAACGAGATCCTCGCCGCGCTGTCCGGGCTCGAAGGGCTCGGCACCGTGGGGGTCGACTTCTACGTCTGGGAGAACCCCGCGTTGGGCGCCCTCGACGGAGTCTCCGGCCTGACCTCCATCGGCCGCGACATGCACGTCTCGGACAACCCCGACCTACAGTCGATGGGGCTGACCAGCCTCGCCTCGATCACCGGGTTCCTGCGCATCTACGGCAACGAGGGCCTCACCAGCGTCGCCCTGCCCTCCCTCAACGTCGTGCTCGGCGAGCTCTACATCGGCATCAACCCGCTCCTGGAGCACGTCGACGGCCTGGACGCGCTGTTCCGCGTCAACGGGGACTTCAGCGTCTCGGACAACGCCGCGCTGCTGGACGTCGACGGCCTGTCCACGCTCTCCCACGTCGGGGGGCGCTTCTACCTCGCGGACAACCCGCTGCTGGAGCACGTCGACGGCCTCTCCGCGCTCGACGAGGTGCTCGGCGACGTGGAGATCAAGCGCAACGACGCCCTGGAGGACCTGGACGGGCTCGCCGCCCTCACCGAGCTGGTCGGGAACCTCGCGATCGAGACCAACCCTGCCCTGCTGCAGGTGGACGGCCTGACCAACCTCTTCGACATCGCCGGAGACGTCACCGTCAGCCACAACGACGCCCTTGAGCACCTCGACGGCTTCGACGACCTGCTGGAGATCGGCGGCTTCCTGCACGTCGTCGACAACGACGCGCTGATCAGCATCGAGGGGCTGTCCAACCTCACGACCGTGGGCGGGGACGTCGACTTCAGCGACAACGCCGGCCTGTGCTCGGCCCACGTCGACGCGCTGATCGAGGCGTGCGAGGTCGCCGGGGAGACCAACAACAACGGCAACGGCGGCGGCTGCTGAGCCGCGCTCAGCTTCGGCGGCGGCTCAGGGCCAGGCCGAACAGGCCGAGGAGCGCGCCGAAGCCGATCCCGGGAGCGACCCCGGCGGCGTCACACGTGCAGCCGGTCCGGCGCGGGGGCGTTCCGTCGTCGTCGTCGTCGTCGTCGTCGTCGTCGTCGTCATCGTCGCCGTCGTCGTCGTCGTCCGAGGCGTCGTCGTCGTCCGTCGCGTCGTCGTCGTCCGTCGCGTCGTCGTCGTCCG
>CAYQEG010000435.1:0-2954 GCA_964416435.1 uncultured Rickettsiales bacterium | reverse complement strand
CCGTCGGGTCGGGCGCCACGTCGAGGTTGACGTCGCCCGGTCCGAAGACGACGCGGGTCGCCACGACCAGCCCCAGGGGCGCGGTCGGGTCCAGGGGGCTGGGGCTGAGCGAGTCGAACAGCGCCCCCAGGGGCGCCTCCACGCGGATCGCCCCCTCCGGTCCCTCCTCGGCGGTGTTCCAGGCCGAGGCGGTCGCGCCCGACACCCAGGCCCCGCCGTCCCATCGATGCACCTCGGCCTCCAGCGGCGCGGCGGCCGGGATCGACACCCACAGCAGGCCCGTCTGAAGCTCCGGCAAGGCGGGGACCTCGCCTCCGGCGGGCACCCCGAAGGCAGGCGGAAGCGCCACCACCACCACGTCGAGGTAGCCCTCGTCGGGCGCCAGCGCCTCGAGGTGCGCCTCCAGCCCGACGTCGATGAGCATCGTCGCGCCGCTCGCGTCGAGCGGGTCGAAGTCGAAGCACCCGGAGACCTCGCGCACGTCGGTCTCGCCCGGGAGCGGCTGCGCCTCCCAGCCGTGGTAGCTGCCCGGCACCGCGGGGTTGAAGCCGTCGTTGAACGGGTCGTCGTAGCCGGGGATGGGCGTCAGGTCGAAGCAGTCGGGGATCTGGATGACCTGGCAGAGCGAGCCGGGCGCGCCGGGATCGGGCTCCACCATGGCGCCCGTCACGGCGAGCACCTCGCCGACGACGCCTCCGACGCCCGGGGTCGCGGACGCGTCGCCACCCCGACCGGGGACGCCGCCCTCCGCGCGGGCTACTCCCTGGGGTGCGCACGGGGAGGTGGCGAGGGGTTGGTTGCCGATCCCCCGCCCGTCGGCGTACGCGTAGGCGGCCCCGCCGTCCCCGCCGTCCCCGCCGGTCTCGTCGAACTCGTCGTCGCAGTCGCCCCACCCTCGGCCTCCGACCCCGCCATAGGCGTTCGCCGCTCCGCAGGCCGCCACCGCGGTCCGCGTCGTGACCCCCCCGGGCCGGGTGTACCGCCAGCCTCCGGCGCCCCCGCCCACGCTGGCGGAGCCGCCGGCGCCGCCGTCTTTCGTGCCCGCCGTACCGGCGGCGCCGTTGCCGCCCCGCCCCGTGGCGGCGCCGCCGGGGCCGGGGGTGCAGCCCGGCTTGCCGACGTAGGTGTAGCGGATCCGCGGCAAAGCGTCGGGAGAGGTGATGCGTCGCACGCGCACCCCGCAGTCGCCCCCCCGGCCGCCGGTCACGTAGACCGTCTGGCCGTCGTCCCCCGCCGCGGGGCCGTTCTTGCCGGTCCAGGACGCGGGAGCGCCGGCGCCCCCGCGAGACATGGCGGGCTTGCCGGCACGCCCGCTGATCTCCACGGGCCGGGGGGTCGCCCGCCCCTCCTCCACCTCGGCCGTGATCGACGCCTCGCCCCCCGGCCAGTTGGACTCCCCGCCGGCGTCCTCGCCGTACAGGAACACGCCCAGCTCGCCGGCCTCCCCTCCGCCGAAGATCCCCTCGGAGGCCGAGGACAGCTCGACGAAGGGCTCCCCGTCCTCCACGAGCACGGTGCCGTCGTCCCTCACGATCGCCTCCCCGGAGTCCTGGATCGTCAGCTCCAGGTCGGTGTCGGCGAACGCGAGGGCCAGCCCGCCCGAGGCGCCGCCGACGTTGGGGATCGTCAGGGCGTTCCAGGTCTCCGGATCGGGCAGGTCCTCTGGCTGCACCCGCAGCTCGACGCCGTCCCCGCCGTCGCCGATGACGACCTGCGCCGCCGGGTCGACGGTCAGCGTGTCGGTCGCGAGCAGCTCGACGTCGCCCCCGTCGGCCCCCTCGCCGAGGGTCTCCTGGTCGATCACGCCGTTCCCGCCGAGACCGGCCGCCACCTCGCTGCCGGCCTCCAGGACCAGGTCCGAGCCCGAGGACAGCACGACGGAGCCGCCTGGCTGACCCGCAGCCCCGTCGCCGGCGACCACCGTCCCCCCGACGGTCAGCCCGTCGGCGGCGTCCAGCGTGATGCTCCAGCCGGTGCCCGGGGCGGCGGCGAGTTCCCCGTCGATGCGGATGGTCTCGCTCGACCGGATCACGAGGTCGCCGGACACCTCGACGACGAGATCCCCGGGCACGTGGAACGCGCCGACCTCCAGCTCGCCGCTCAGCGGTCCGTCCGGGATCTCGACCGGCGCCGGGCAGGCGGCGACGAGGGTGAGGATCACGATCGAGGCCAACAGGCCGTACAGACGTCGGTTCACGGGGGCTCCTCCCGTCGCCCGGGCCCCCCGGCCCGCGCGAGCTCAGCCCACCCTACCGCGGGCCGGGCACGGGAAGAGGCCGGGCCCGCCGGGGGCTACATCGCCCCGAAGGCCTCGAAGTAGACGTACATGGAGCCGCCGTCGACGGTGAAGTTGACCTGGCCGCTCACCTGGTCCTCGTCGCCCCAGAACCAGCCTTCGCCCGAGCCGGTCCACTCGAAGTCGGGGCCGCTGCACATCGCGCGGGCGGCGCCGAGCTCCTCCCCGAGCACGTAGACGTCCTCGAAGGCGAACTGGCAGGTGTGGCCGTCGGCCAGCATGAGCGAGAAGCCGGTCGCCTCCCCCGAGCCGAACAGCTCGAGCTGCAGCTCACCGCCGCCGTCCAGGTAGACGTCGGACAGCTCGATCTCGAGGTCCGCGTCGCCCGCGTGGGTCGCGTCGAACTCGGGGATGAACACCCCGTCGTCGTCGTCGTCGTCGTCGTCAGCCTCGACGTCGTCGTCGTCGCCCGGGCCGTTGCCGCCGTCACCGCGCCGGTTGTCGCCCCGTCGGGTGGGGATGCACGCGGCGAGGAGCAGCGCGAGGAGGAGCAGGAGGAGGGTGCGTCGATCGAACATGGCGGAGCACCGTGCCAGGGGCACCCCCGCCGGTCCAGGGGAATCGGGGGCCCGTGGGGCGCGTCGGCGTGTCCCGCCACCCCGCCACCCCGCCAGTCACGGCCGAGATGAGCCGTCTCGGCACTCGTTGGCGGGCACAC
>CAYQEG010000434.1:1210-2975 GCA_964416435.1 uncultured Rickettsiales bacterium | reverse complement strand
GGGCTTGCCCCCCGTGACCGATGAGGGACGCACGAATCGGGTCTCCAGACCCGCGGGGCCGTTTAGTCGAGCGGCCTGACGAGGAGCTGAACCGCGACGTCCCCGAGGTGCCGTTCGACGGCCGCCTCGGGGTCGTCGGTTCTGACGAACGGCTGAAGGTCAGCCGTGGGGCTGATCACGTACCGGGCGATGAGGTGGTTCAGCGACAGCAGCGCGAGCCGATGCTCGGCGAGGGACGGGAGCCCCAGGGCGGCCTGGACCTCGATGGCGCGCTCCAGCACGCGGTGGGCCCACGCCTCGCGGACCCCGTCGGGCAGGGAGCCGTGCTCGACGACGTGGCGGAGGAGCAGCCGGACCGCGTCGGGGCGCTGTCGGCAGAACCGCCAGATGGTCGACATCACGGCGCGGATGCGGGCTTCGGGGTCGGCTTCGTCGGCCTCGGGCAGCTCGAGCTCGAGGAGCCGCTCGTACTGTGCGCTGAGGGCGGCGTGGTACAGGCCCTCCTTGCCGCCGAAGTGGTAGGCGATGGTGGCGATGTTGGCGCCGGCGGCGGCGCCGACCTGGCGGGTGGAGGTGCCGTCGAAGCCCTGGGCGGCGAAGAGGCCCGCCGCGGCGCCGAGGATGCGGCCCCGGGTCTCGGCGGCGCTCACGCGACGGGCCCGGCGGCGACGGCCTCGACCGCCGAGTCGGGGGGCGCGGCGAGGGCGGCGAGCTTGCGGGTCTTGCGCCGCATGATCCAGTCGAACAGCCGCATGTAGAGGTTGGTGGGGCTGTCCTCGGACTTGGGCTGGTAGGCGTCGCGCACGTAGGGGACGTACATGGAGCGGCGCTGGCTGCGCCAGCCGCTGTGGGGCGACGCCTGCACGCGGTGCCACATGCGGCCGTCGTGCACGGTCAGGTCGCCGGGCCAGGTCTCGACGTGGACCTCGCGCTTGTCGGGCTTGCTCGAGACGAAGTGGATCTTGCTGAACAGGGTGCTCCACGCCGACTGGGTGTGGGTGCCGGGGAGGACGATGAGGCCACCGTCGTCGGGGCCGATGCGGTCGAAGTGCAGGCCGACGTTGAGCATGGGGCCGGGCATGCGGCGGTTGTAGAAGACATCCCGCAGGGCGTCGGTGTGCCAGGCGAGGTTGGGGCGCAGGCTGCCTTCGGCGTTGACGTAGCGGTTGAAGACGACGCCGTCCTTCTCCCGCTCGCCGATCCGAGCGTCGTCGCCGATGAGCTTGCGCACGGGCTCGAAGCGGGCGTGCTTCACGAAGGCCGAGAGGTATTCGGAGAGGACCGACGTGAAGCCCATGCGCTGGAGCCAGCGCTTGCCGTCGGGGTTGAAGCCGAACCAGATGGGCACCCCGAACAGCGTGCGGGTGCCCTGGTCGAGGAGGTCCGCTTCCACGCGGTCCACCTCGGCGAGGATGGTGTCGACCTCCTCCTGGGACGCGACGCGGTCGAAGACGAGGTAGCCGCGCAAGTCGAGGAAGGCCTGTTGAACGGGGGTGATGGCGTCCCGGAGGTGGAAGCGGGTGCCCAGCGGCAGGTCCGCGGCGTGGGCGGACGCCTGCTCGGGGCTCAGGTCGAGGAGGTCGGTCTCATCGAGGGACGGGGGCGGCGCGTCGGTCATGGGGACTTATCAATCAATCGATTGATTGTGTCAAGAGCACACCGGCCTGGGGTCGCGGGACCCCACCGCCGCGGCGCCACCGAACGAACCATTCCACCCCGCTGTGGCGGGACCCCACCGCCGCGGCGCCACCGAACGAGCCGTTCC
>CAYQEG010000434.1:0-1110 GCA_964416435.1 uncultured Rickettsiales bacterium | reverse complement strand
ACCCCGATGTGGCGGGACCCCACCGCCGCGGCGCGACCGAACGAGCCGTTCCACCCCGATGTGGCGGGACCCCACCGCCGCGGCGCGACCGAACGAGCCGTTCCACCACGCTGTGGCGGGACCCGACCGCCGCAGCGCGACCGAACGAGCCGTTCCACCCCGCTGTGGCGGGACCCGACCGCCGCAGCGCGACCGAACGAGCCGTTCCACCACGATGCGGCGGGACCCGACCGCCGCAGCGCGACCGAACGAGCCGTTCCACCACGATGCGGCGGGCCCGCTCCCTGCTAGGGTCCGGCGATGGCCCACCGCCTCTTCGTCGTCGATGCGTTCACGGACCGCGCGTTCGGAGGGAACCCCGCCGGCGTCGTGCTGCTGGACGATTCCGCGGAAGCGTCCTGGATGCAGTCGGTCGCAGCGGAGATGAAGCACTCGGAGACGGCGTTCGTGCACCCGCTCGACGACGGTCGACGGAGCTTGCGCTGGTTCACCCCGGCGGCGGAGGTGGAGCTTTGCGGCCACGCGACGCTGGCGACGTGCCACGCGCTGTGGGAGCGGGGCGGCGCGGACCCCGGCTCTGCCCTGGTCTTCAGCACCGCGTCGGGCGATCTGACCTGCCGCTGCGCCGCCGACGGGCGCATCGAGATGAGCTTCCCCGCGCTGGCGAGCGAGCCGGGCGAGCCGCCCCCGGGGATGCTCGCCGCCCTGGGCCTGGGAGAGGCCGACGAGGTCCTCCGATCGACCTTCGACAAGTGCGTCCTGGTGACGGACGCGTCCACGGTCCGGGCACTCGACCCGGACTTCCCCGCCCTGGCGCGGGTGCCCGCCCGTGGCGTCTGCGTGACGGCCGCCGGCGACGAGCCGGGGGTGGACTTCGTCAGCCGCTTCTTCGCCCCTCGCGTCGGCGTCGACGAGGACCCGGTGACCGGCTCCGCCCACTGCATGCTCACCCCCATCTGGGCGGAACGCCTGGGGAAGAAGACCCTCGAAGCCGCCCAGGTCGGCCCCCGCGGCGGTCGGCTCGGAGTGGAGTTGGCCGGGGACCGCGTCCTGCTGAGAGGACGGGCGACGACGACGGTCGCGGGCAGCCTGCTGGTGTAGGGGGGCGCT
>CAYQEG010000433.1:0-3043 GCA_964416435.1 uncultured Rickettsiales bacterium | reverse complement strand
CCCGCGGCGACGTATCCCCTGCGGCCTTGGGGGGTCGCCGTGACCGGGTCGTGGGTGGAGGGCTTCCGGGTGCACGGGCGCCGGTGGGCGGCGGCGGCGGGGGCGGGGGGGGCGCCCCCGCCCCGCCCCGCCCCGCCCCGAGCCGCGTCCCGCCCCCGGCCGCGGAGCAGCCGCCCTCCGACCGCCCCGTCCCGCCCCTCCCCCCCCGACTCCGCGGGGGCGCTGTCGCTCATCGCCCGGCTCGCGTCGACCGGCGAGCCGGACCTGGCCCGGTCCCTCGCGGAGGAGAGCCTGGAGCGGCACCCCGAGGACCCGGCGGTCCTCGTGCTGCTGGCGGTCCTCGCCTCGGAGGCGGGGGATCACGCCGCCGCGGTGTCCGCCGCCCGCCGGGCCTGCTACCTGGCCGCGGACGCCCCCTACCCGGCGTACGTGATGTTCGCGGTCCTCCGCCGCGCCGGCCGCGGCGCCGCGGCCGGCCGGCGCCTGGCGGCGCTGCGGAGCATGCTCACCTCCCGGCCCGATGCGGAGGCGCTCGCCTTCTCCGACGGCCTCTGCGTCGGTCAGCTGCGCGACATCCTCGCGGTGGTGCCATGAGCGAGGGCAAGGACTGGGGCGCCGTCCGGCGCCGACTCGCGGAGCTGGAGGAGCAGCTGGAGCGCGGGTCCGACGACCGACAGGTGCTCGCCGAGCGAGCCGCCCGGTACCGCGCCGCGGTCAGCGACGGCCCGGCGGAGCGAGGCCTGGAGATGGTCCTGTTCCAACGCTGCGGCGCTCGCTACGGGGTGCCGATCACCGCGCTGTCGGGCATCCATCGGGTCGCCGGGATCACCCGGCTGCCGGGGCTCTCCCCGGTGGTCAAGGGGCTGGCGAACGTCCAGGGTCGGCTCGTCGCGGTGCATGACATCGGCTCCTTTGCCAAGGCGTCCCGGGAGCCGGGCGACGAGCTCTGGCTGCTGGTCGGCCACGGCGAGGCGGCGTCCGTCGCGCTGCTCGCCGACGCGGTCGACGGCGTACGCCGGGTCTCGTCCGACGACCTGCGGGAGCCGCCTCTGAGCCTCGAGGCGATCCGCGACTGCTTCACCGGCTTCGACGCCGACGGTGTCGGCTATCTCTCTTTGCAACGGTTGCTCCACAACCAGGACTTCTTCTCTGCCCAGGGGACCCCGTGAACGACCACCACGACAAGCAGTACGACTTCGACGCCCGCAAGCGCTTCCTGCGCCTCCACGACGACGACCTCGTCCGCGCCCGGGAGATGTCCCGGCACGCCGACGCCTGGGTCGACCGGGTTCTGGAGCCGCTGTACGACCACTTCCTGGCCTACGCCGAGACCCGCGCGTTCCTCCAGAGCGACAAGCACGTCGCCAGCCTCAAGAAGGTCCAGAGCCGCTTCTTCAAGGAGCTGCTCGGCGGCGTCTACGACGACGCCTACTTCGAGGGTCGGATGCGGGTCGGCCGCACCCACGAGCGGATCGGGCTGGGTCCGGAGTGGTACATCGGCGCCTACAGCCGCTACTTCGACCTGCTCCTGGGGCCGATGGCCGAGACGTATCCCGACCGGGACGAGCTGCTGGCGCACGTGCGCACCACCGCCAAGCTGATCTTCCTGGACGTCGGCCTGGCGATCGACACCTACATCGAGGCCCAGCAGGATCGCGAACAGACCCTCAAGGACCGGTTCGAGGCCAGCCTCGGGGCGTTCGCCGAGCGGCTGGCCGAGGCGTTGACGGGCATCTCTGCGACGATCAGCGAGCAGAGCGCCGCGGCCCAGGAGCAGGCGGCGAGCATCGCCGAGGTGACCTCGACCGTCGCCGAGCTGACCGAGACCTCGCGCCAGGCGGCGGCGACGGCCCAGGGGGTGGTCACCACCGCCGAAGCCTCGATGGAGGTGTCGCAGCAGGGCGCCGAGGCGGTCGAGGCGACGGTCGGCGGCATGGGCGAGATCCAGCAGCAGGTGGAGGCGATCGCGGATCGCATCCTGAACCTGTCGGAGCAGACCCAGCAGATCGGCGAGATCATCCAGTCGGTCAACGACATCTCCGAGCAGAGCAAGCTCCTGGCGCTCAACGCCGCCATCGAGGCTGCCCGGGCCGGGGAGCACGGCCGCGGCTTCTCGGTCGTCGCGACGGAGATCCGATCGCTGGCGGATCAGAGCAAGCAGGCGACCGGCCAGGTGCGAGGCATCCTGGGCCAGATCCAGAAGGCGACCAACGCCGCCGTGATCGCCACGGAGGAGGGGAGCAAGCGGGTCGACCAGGGAGTCGAGCTGGTCGGGCGGGCCGGTGAGACCATCCACCAGCTGGCCACCTCCATCGAGGCGTCGGCCGACTCGGGGCGGCTGATCTCGGTCAGCGCGAAGCAGCAGACCGCCGGCGTCGAGCAGGCGACGGCCGCGATGCACGAGATCAACCAGGCGACCCAGACGAACCTGGAGGCGCTGCGGGACCTGGAGGGGACGGCCCGGTCGCTGCGCAACCTGGCGGACGAGATGCAGCAGCTGGTCGACTCGTTCGGGACCGCGGAAGAGCGCGTCGTGGAGTGGAAGTACGCCTAGATGAGCCTGGTGGGGATCCCAGACGAGCTCGCCGCGATCTTCGCGGAGGAGGTAGACGAGCTGCTCGGCCGCCTGGAGCGGTCGGCGGTGGCGTTGGAGCAGGCGGATCTGGGCGACCAGGCCGGGCTGCTGACCCAGCTGCGACGGGATCTGCACACCCTGAAGGGATCGGCGGGCGCCGTCGGCCTCGGGCCGGTCTCCCACGCTTGCCACGAGCTGGAGGACTTCCTGGCGCAGCAGCCGCCGGATCAGCCGGTCGGCCGGTCCGCCGCCGAGCTGCTGCTCGTGGGGCTGGCCAACGTCCGGGACGCCTGCGCCGGCGAACCGATGAGGCCGGTGTTCGAGGCGCCCCGGGACGCCCGCCCGGTCCCCCCGGCGCCGGTCGTCGAGCCCCCGCCCGCCTCCCCCCCGGAGGTCCCCCCGCCGGCGCCGGCGGAGGCTGAGCCGCCGCCCACCCCCGAGGAGGTCCCCGCCCCTCCGCCGCCTCCG
>CAYQEG010000432.1:0-3053 GCA_964416435.1 uncultured Rickettsiales bacterium | reverse complement strand
GGATGATGTTCTCGACGTCCTCACCGACGTAGCCGGCCTCCGTCAGGGAGGTGGCGTCCGCGATGGTGAACGGCACGTTGAGGAACTTGGCGAGCGTCTGCGCGAGGAGCGTCTTGCCGGTGCCCGTGGGGCCCAGGAGCAGGATGTTGGACTTGCTCAGCTCGACGTCGTCGTGCGGGCCGGTGCGACCCTCGATGCGCTTGTAGTGGTTGTAGACGGCGACCGACAGCACCCGCTTGGCCTCTTCCTGGCCGATGACGTACTCGTCGAGGTGCTTGTTGATCTCCTTCGGCTTCGGGATGGAGCCCTTGGAGGTGTAGTAGTCCTCCCGGTCGTACTCCTCCGCGATGATGTCGTTGCAGAGCTCGATGCACTCGTCGCAGATGTAGACGGTCGGGCCCGCGATGAGCTTGCGGACCTCTTTCTGCGACTTCCCGCAGAACGAGCAGCAGAGGTTGCTGTTGTCGGAGCCCCGCTTCGGCACGCTGTCTACTCCTCGTCGTCCCGCTGCTGGACGATCCGGTCAATGATGCCATAAGCCACCGCTTCTTCCGCTGTCATGAAGAAGTCACGGTTGCTGTCCGAGGAAACCCGCTCCTCCGACTGCCCGGTGTGCTTCACGAGGATGCCCGTGAGGACGGTGCGCAGGCGCAGGATCTCCTTGGCGTGGATCTCGATATCGGACGCCTGGCCACGAACTCCACCCAGAGGCTGATGAATCAGGATCGAGGAGTGCGGCAGCGCGGCGCGCATCCCCTCGGCGCCACCGGCGAGCAGCACCGCTCCCATGCTCATCGCCCGGCCCGCGCACAGGGTGCCGACCGGGGCCTTGATGTAGTGCATGGTGTCGTAGATCGCGAGCCCTGCGCTGACGTCACCGCCGGGGCTGTTGATGTACAGGTGGATCGCCTTCTCGGGGTCCTCGGACTCCAGGAACAGCAGCTGCGCGATGATCGCGTTGGCCACCTCCGCGGTCACCTCGGTGCCGAGGAAGACGATGCGGTCGAGCAGCAGGCGGGACCAGACGTCCAGCGCCCGCTCCCCTCGGTGGGTCTGCTCGTAGACGTGGGGCAGCGGCAGCAGGGCGCGGGGATCGAACGACGTCATCAGGCGCATGGCTCCTCGGTTCGGGGGGGATCCTAGGTCGTCTCGTCGGAATCGGAAGGGGCGTCCTCAGAAGAACCTTCCGGCTCCGCCGCCTCGTCGGCCTCGTCGGCCTGCTCGGGGGCCTCGTCGGCGTGATCGTGATCGTGATCCGCGTGGTCGTGATCGTGATCGTGGTCCGCATCGGCGTGATCGTGATCGTGACCGTGACCGTGGTCGTCACCGTGCGCGTGGTACCAGCCGGGCTCGACGTCGATGACCTCGGCCTTCTCGAGCAACACGTCGGTCGCCTTCTCTTCGAGCAGGCGGGCGCGCAGCCCCTCGAGCCCCTGGTTCTTGATCAGGAGCCCCTTGACCGCGGCCGGCTGCTGGCCGATCTCGGCGGCCATCTCGGCGATGCGCTGGTCGAGGTCGTCGTCGGTCACCTCGAGCTCGCACTCGGCGGCGATCGCCTCGAGCACCAGCTCCTGCTTCACCGCGAAGGACGCCTCGGTCATCATGCCGTCGCGCACCTCCTCGGGGAGGTCTTCGAGCTTGGGCATCTGCATCTGCAGGCCCGCCCGCACGAACTGGCTGTACTGCTCGCGAAGCTGGTGGCCCGCCTGGGCCCGGACCATGCCCTGCGGCACGTCGAACTCGTTGGCCTCGATCACCTTGCGGAGGGCGGCGGTGGCCGCGTGCCCGCGCGCGTGGGTCTGCGCGTGCTCCTCGAGCTTGAAGCGGATGTCGCCCTTGAGCAGGTCCATCGAGTCGAAGCCGACGTCCTGGGCGAAGTCGTCGTCCAGCTCCGGCAGCTTCGTCACCTTGATCTCGGAGATCGTGATGTTGAGCTCGCCCTCGTTGCCGTCGAAGCCTTCGCCGAGGGACTCCTCGGGGGCGGTCAGGGTCTCGGCCTTGTTGTCGCCGACCTTCATGCCGACCACCTTGGGGGCGAGCCAGTCCATCGACGCCATCCCGGTCTCCTGGCCGGCCAGCACCATCAGGCCCTTGAGCTCACGCGGGGTGTCGTTCCCCTCGACTGTGAAGGAGCCGTCGATGAGGACCATGTCCCCCTCGGCCGCCTCGTAGCCCTCGTCCGCCGCCTCGACGGTGGCGCTGCGCTGGGCCATCTGCTTGACCTCGTCCATCACCTGCTCGTCGGAGACGTCGATGCCTTCCCACTCGACCTCGAGCCCGGCCCAGCCCTCGATGGTGAGCGACGGCTTGATCTCGACCGTGACCGAGAAGCTGTAGTCCTCGTCCTTGGCCATGCGGCCCTGCTCGACGATCGGCTGGCTCACGGGGACGAAGCCCTGCTCCTCGATCGCCTCGTCGAACGCCTCGGCGATGACGCCCTGGGCGACCTCCCCCTCGATGTGGCGGCCGAACCGCTTCTCGAGGATGCGGCGCGGCACCTTGCCCGGCCGGAAGCCCTTCATCTGCACCTGCTTGCCGAGGGTGCGATAGGCCTCGTCGAGCTTGTTGGAGACGGTGGAGGCGTCGACGACGAAGCTGAGCTTCTTTTCGACGGTGGAGAGGTCTTCGACCTGAACGGACATGGGCTACTCGCTTCGGGGAAATCGACGCTGGGCGGATTTGGTGGTGCGAGAAGGGGGACTCGAACCCCCATGGGTCTCCCCGCCAGATCCTAAGTCTGGTGCGTCTGCCAGTTCCGCCATTCTCGCGGAAAAGCCGCCGACAGGCGTTGGCTGTGCCTGTCGGCGGCTTTCACGGGTTTGGTGAGCCCACCAGGAATCGAACCTGGAACCTGCGGATTAAGAGTCCGATGCTCTGCCAGTTGAGCTATGGGCCCGTTTTCAAAAAGGTTTTGGCACGCCAGGCAGGATTCGAACCCGCTACCCGGAGGGTAGCGCAGCGCCTGCCGATGGCGCCCCAAAGTCAATCAAGTTTGGCACGCCCGGCAGGATTCGAACCTGCGACCAACGGGTTCGAAGCCCGGTACTCTATCC
>CAYQEG010000431.1:0-3065 GCA_964416435.1 uncultured Rickettsiales bacterium | reverse complement strand
GATGCCGTCGCCGTCGCTGTCCAGGTCGATCCAGTCGCCGTCGCCGTCGCCGTCGGTGTCCTCGGTGCCCTCCTCGGAGTCCGGCACGCCGTCGCCGTCGCTGTCGGTGTCCTCGTCGTTGGGCACGCCGTCGCCGTCGACGTCGTCCTCGCCCTCGGTCTCGTCGGGGATGCCGTCGCCGTCGCTGTCGGGGCCGCCGGGGCCGTCGTCGTCGTCGAACAGGCTGCCGCCGTCGTCGTCGTCGGTCGGGTTGGGGTCGCCCTGGCCGGGCAAGCCGACTCCCTCGCAGCCGGCGAGGAGGAGGAGAGAGGCGACGAATGTGAGCGTCTTACGCATAGCGGACTCCGGCCCTGTGACGATCCCATCCTCGCGCGCAGACGTGTACGAGATGTGGAGATGCTGTGGAGTCTTTACACCGAGTTGACATTTTCCTGACGAAGCAACGCCGAAGAACGATCGCCGCAAAACGGAGGACGCAAGCGACAGGGAGACTCGGCTCGGCACGGAAGGAGCCGAATCATGCGTAAAGAGATGTTGTTGACGATCTGCCTGGCGCTGACCGCCTGCGCGGGAGCCTGGGAACCGCTGGCCGAAGGGCCCGGCCCGGCGGGCGATGCGGTGCTCGCGGTGCTCGCGAGCGACGGCGGGGGCTCGACCATCGTCCTCCTCGACACGTTCGGGTCCGAGACCGGGCGGATCGAGACGGATCTCGTTCAGCCGGGGCAGTCCCTGGCGTCGGCGTCGGACGACGGCTACGTGGTCCAGATCGAGGAGCGCTTGTACGACGTCGACCCGAGCGGCCGCTCGACGTTGCGCACCGAGTCTGACGGCGCGTGGCACTGGCGCAGCTCGGTCAGCGGCAGTGGCCGGGTGGCCGTCGCCGAGGAGTTCAAGATGACGGAGTACGACGACGACGGGCAGGTGTTCACGATCGTCTCGTACGACCGCTGCTACTTCGACGTGCAATGGCAGGACAGCGGCGACGTGCTCGCCCTGGACATCATGAACCAGAGCGTCGTGAACTGGACCCCGGGCGGCGACCTGAGCACCGCGTTCCATTACGACGGCGTGAGCGACTGGGACCACGTGCTGGGCACGGACTTCGGCGGCGGCGTCTGGGTCGGCGAGCAGGAGGGAGCCATCCTGTGGGCCGCCGAGCCAGACGCCGACCCCGTCGAGCTGGGGCCGCTGGTCGGGGCGTCGTCGCTGTCGGCGATCGCTCCCTTCGGGCCCGACTCGGTGTTCGTGCTCGCGGACAGCTTCGACGCCAGCCTGGTCGCCCGGGTCGACCGCAACGGCGACTCGCAGTTCCTCGCCGAGGCGCCGATGTTCGAGCTGTGGCTGGACGCGGTGGCGATCCGGCGGTAGCCGGGGACGGTTTGCGGGCCTGCCCCGCTGGACTACGCTTGACGGGTGAGATCCCTGCTGCCCCCGCTGCTCCTCCTGATGGCCGGCTGCGGCGCCGACGGTCTCGGGCCGGGCGGCCTCCCTCTGTTCGACGACGTCGACGGGGTGGAGGAGCTGTGGTCCTGCGACGGGGACCCCGGGCCGGTCCGGGTCGAGCTGTGCGACGACGATCCGGGGCACACCCCGCTGAGCGACGGCGCCGAGTTCGCCATCGCGCGACGGCCCCAGGGAGAGATCACGATCTTCGCGCCGCTGTGGTTCGGCGGGCTCCAGGGCGGAGAGGCGCTGAGCGACCTGCGCATCGTCTTCGTCGACGGCCACGACAACGAGCTGGGGAGCCGGGTCGCCCGCCGCCAGGTCCTGCCGTGTGACGAGGAGGGCCACGTGGTCGCCGACTGGCTCGAGGTCTTCTTCGACCGGAGCGCCCAGCCGGAGGACTACGACGGCGTGCCCGGCGTGCTGCACGTCGAAGCGACGGCTCCGGACGGCACGCTCCTGTTCGACGAGATCGAGGCGGTGCTCCGGGCCGAGTGAGCCGGAGCCGGCGCTCTAGGGCCCGGCGGCCGCGATGAACATGTCCCGCAGCGTGTTGTAGTTGCCGGGGATGGCCAGGCTGTTGCCGGACAGGTTGAACACGCCGTACAGCACGTTGTCGCCGTCGACGACCCAGACGTCGCGGTAGACCGGAGCCCACTCCGCCCAGACGCCCTCGGCCGCGGTGTCCTGCAGCCACGGCAGGTCGCGACCCGAACAGATCGACGCGTTGCCCGCTTCGTAGCCCGGCTCGTTGACCCCGAGGATCTGGATGTCCAGCGTCGGGTAGTCCGCGTCGAGCTCGTCCTGCATGGTCTGGAGGTAGCCAAACTGGCTACTGCAGTAGCTTCAGGTGGCGTGCCCGAAGTACCAGCCGCTGACCTGCTCGAGGTAGTCGCGGGGGGACACCGGGCTGTTGTAGGTGGCGCTGGTCGCGTTGACGTCGATCAGGCTGAAGTCGGCGACCTGGTCCAGCTCCTCCCCCGTGGTGACCGACGCGGTGCCCGCGTCGCCGCCGTCGGTGTCGTCGGCGGGGGTGATCGTGCACTCCCCCAGCGCGTTCGGCTCGCTGTCGGCTGGCGGGATGGTGTCGCCCGTCTCGTAGCTCGTCGTCGGCCCGACGTCCGACGGGCCGGGGTAGGCGCTCGAGTCGCGAGTCCAGGTCACCGTGTAGACCGGCGTGTCGCCGTCGGCGTCGGACGACGGCGTGTCGATGACGCAGGCGAACGCCTCGACGCCCCCGATCGGCGCGGCCGGGGTGATCGACACCACGGGCGCGGTCGGCGCGGTGTTCAGCACCGTCACCGTCGCCGTGGTCGGGGTCGCCTCCAGGCCGAGCGCGTCGTAGGCCGTGGCGGTGACCTCCCACGCCTGGTCCCGGGCGGTCTCGCCCGCCGGCACGGTGGTCTCGTCGTCCAGGTCCGCCCGCGGGGCGCCGTCCACCGTCCAGGCGTAGTGCACGCCGACGTAGTCGCCGTCCGGGTCGGTCGGGGTCGCTTCGAGCACGACGACGAGGGGGTCGATCGTCGTGGGTGGATCGGGGGTCAGCGAGATCACCGCCGCGCTCGGCGGGGACGGTGGCGGGGTCGCGTCGTCGTCGTCCGTTGCGTCGTCGTCGTCCGTTG
>CAYQEG010000430.1:0-3074 GCA_964416435.1 uncultured Rickettsiales bacterium | reverse complement strand
AACGCGCAGGCCATCACGATCAACTCACCGAATTCCCTGTGCAGAACCACTAGATCGTCACCACGATCTTGCCGCGGGCCCGCTTGCTCCGGCTCCGCGCGAACGCCTCGGGGGCCTGGTCGAGGGGCCAGGTCGAGTCGACCACCACCTCCAGGTCTCCGGCCGCGGCCCACTCGGCGATGGTCCGCAGGTCCGTCGCCCGGGCCTTGCAGATGACCGTCCTCGATCGACGCCCGGACCGCCGCAGCGGCCCCAGCAGCCGGTCCCACGCGTTGACCGGGTTGGGCACGGTCGTCACGTACCGGCCTCCCTTCGCGAGGCAGCCCCAGACGCTGGCGAGCGACTCCCGGCCGATCGTGTCGAACACCACGTCCGCGTCGCGGACCACCTCGCGGAAGTCGGTCTGCTCGTAGTCGATGACCTCGTCGGCGCCGATCCGCTCGACCAGCGGGCCGTTGCGCCCGCTGCAGACGCCCGTCACCCGGCCGCCGAGCAGCTTCGCGATCTGCACGCCGAACGTGCCGACCCCGCCCGACGCGCCGACCACCACCACGTGCTCTCCGGCCTGCAGCCCAGCGTCGTCCCGCAGCGCCTGCAGCGCCGTGCAGCCGGCGACGCCGATCCCCGCCGCGTGCGGAAACGACAGCCCCGCCGGCTTGACCGCGACGGCCGACTCGCGCACCGCCATGAGCTCGGCCAGCGCTCCGAACCGCCCTCGGGGCGTCTGCAGCGCCAGCACCTCGTCGCCGACGCTGAGCCGGTGGGCCTTCGGGCCGACCTGCACGACCACCCCCGCCGCGTCGCTGCAGAGCACCAGCGGCAGCTTGCCGGCCAGGAACGAGAAGACGTAGCGCCCCTCGACGAGCAGCCAGTCCCGGGCATTGAGCGTCGCCGCCTTGACCTCGATCAGCACGCGGTCACCGGTCGCCGTCGGCTCGGGCTGCTGCCCCACCTGCACGACGTCGGCGACGGGGCCGTTGGACTCGATGAACGCGGCGCGCACGGGAGCGGAGCATAGCCCCGCGGTCAGGCCGCCTCGCTGGTCCCCCCGGCGACACGGGTCTGGTTCCGGCCGCCCGCCTTGGCGGCGTACAGCGCGCGATCGGCGGCCTCCAGGATCGCGGCGCAGGGGTCCGCGGCGACGAGGTTCCCCACGCTGCTCGCGAGGCCGACGCTGGCGGTCACGGAGACGCGCTCGCGCCCGCTGTGAAGCCGCATGCGCGCCAGGTGTTCGTGCACCCGCCGGCAGGCCGCCTCCCCTTCGCCCCGCCGGGCGTCGGCGAGCAGGAGGGCGAACTCCTCCCCGCCGTAGCGGCAGACGATGTCGGCTTCCCGCACCGCCGCCTGCAGGGCGCGCGCGATCTCCTGGAGCACGCGGTCCCCGAACGGGTGCCCATGGGTGTCGTTGAGCCTCTTGAAGTGGTCGACGTCCACCATCGCCAGGCAGAAGGGCCGCCCATGTCGACGGTGGGTTGCGACCGCTCGGGTCAGCGCGTCGTCCAGGTAGCTCCGGTTCCACAGGCCCGTCAGGCCGTCCAGGCGCGCCTCCCGGGCGAGCAGCGCGAGGTAGTGCTGGGTGCGCAGCGCCGCCCGGACCCGAGCCTGCAGCTCCGGCCCCTGGAACGGCTTCGTCACGTAGTCGACCGCGCCGAGGTCGAAGCAGCGCACCTTGGTGTCGGTGTCGTCCGCGGCGCTGAGCATGATCACCGCGGCGCCGGCGGTGCGGGGGTCGTCCTTGAGCAGCTGACACACCTCGTCGCCGTCGGCGTCGGGCATGCGCAT
This sequence comes from uncultured Rickettsiales bacterium, assembly GCA_964416435.1. Lineage (GTDB taxonomy): Bacteria > Myxococcota_A > UBA796 > UBA9615 > UBA9615 > CAYQEG01. The sequence goes on along the minus strand of CAYQEG010000430.1, from coordinate 1,292 downwards.
GTCGAGGAGCACGAGGTCGGGGGTCCGCGCCCGGGCCATCGCGAGGCCGTCCTCGGCGCTCAGGGCGTGCACGAGCTCCACCTGCTCGGGGTGCAGCAGAACGGCGAGCAGCCGATGAATGTCCGGGTCGTCGTCGATGACGAGAACGAGCGCCACGGACTGCTTATCGGCGGGCCCGCGCGCGCCTGAAGCGAGGGAGCTAGGGTTCATGCCATGAGCACCGACATCGTCCTCGGAACCATCGAGCTCGGCTTCCCGTGGCAGACGGCCGACCCGTTCCTGTTCTGCGTTCACCACCTCGATCACTACCCGGCGGGCAACGACCAGCTCGGCCCCGACCCGGCGCTCCTGAAGGGGCGCCGCATGGGCATGGACTTCGAGGGGATCGACGGCTGGCGGATGTATCACGGCGACGTCGTGCCGGGCTTCCCCCAACACCCCCACCGCGGCTTCGAGACGGTGACGATCGCCCGACGCGGGCTGATCGACCACTCCGACTCGCTCGGCGCTACGGCCCGGTTCGGGCAGGGCGACGTCCAGTGGCTGACCGCGGGCGCCGGCATCCAGCACAGCGAGATGTTCCCGCTGCTCGACCGTGACGGACCCAACACCGCCGAGCTGTTCCAGATCTGGCTCAACCTCCCCCGCGCCGACAAGATGGTCGAGCCCCACTTCTCGATGCTCTGGGACGCCCACATCCCGCGCCACCGCGCGACCGACGACGCCGGCCGCGCCACCGAGGTGACCGTCGTGGCCGGCCACCTCACCGACGCGAAGCCGCCGCCCCCGCCGCCGAGCTCGTGGGCGTCGCGGGACGAGGCGGACATCGCGATCTGGACGATCGCGATGGAGCCGGAGGCGACCTGGACCCTGCCCCCGGCCCGGCCGGGGACCAACCGGGTGCTCTACTTCTTCGTCGGGGACGCGATGGACGTCGGCGGCTTCGCGCTGCCGCCGTACACGGGCGCCCAGCTGCGTCCCGACGCCCCGGCGGTCCTGCGCAACGGCCCGCACCCCAGCGAGCTGTTGGTGCTGCAGGGTCGCCCCATCGGCGAGCCGGTCGCCCACCACGGGCCGTTCGTGATGAACACGCGCGCCGAGCTCGTGCAGGCGTTCAACGACTACCAGCGGACGCAGTTCGGCGGCTGGCCCTGGGAGAGCGCCGGGCCGGTGCACGATCGGGACGCCGGGCGCTTCGCCGTGCACGCCGACGGGCGGCGGGAAGAGGCGCCGGAGAACTAGGAGCCTGGAGCGCATAGCCGCCTGTCGCCCCGAGGACCGGATGCGCCCGA
>CAYQEG010000429.1:0-3105 GCA_964416435.1 uncultured Rickettsiales bacterium | reverse complement strand
CTCGTTCAAGGCCAGGCCCGCGTCGCCGAACGCCTTGCCGACCTCGAGCTGCCCCATCATGCAGGCGCCCACGCCCTGGAAGACGTAGGCGAGGGAGGACTCGATCGCGTTGCCGTGGGCGATCGACAGGTTGACCATCCGGGTGCAAAGCCAGGCGAACACCATCGGCTGGGAGTAGGCCGCGGGGATGGCGGCGGCCAGCAGGCCGAGCTCCAGCTGGATGGCCGGGTCGTCGAGCGCCGGCAGGTCCACGAGGGTGGGCACGGGGTGTTCGGCCAGGCTGGCCATCAGGGTGCCCATCTCGGCCTGGTGGAGCTCGGCGTAGGCGGCGGGGTCCTCCGGCAGGTCGAGGCCGATGTCGCGCAGGGCCTGCAGGCCGACCTGCTGGGCGCGCGGGGTGTCCTGGTTGAGCGCCGCGAAGCGGATCGAGAGCTTCGCGAGCTGCGCGCGGCTCTCGAGGTCGGAGGCAGCGCCGTCGGCGTGGCGCAGGGCGAAGTCGGCGTCGTCGGTCATGCCCGAGACCGTGGCGGCCTCGGCGAGCGCGGAGAGGACGTCGAACGCGATCGTCTCGTCGCCGTTCAGCTCGTGAGCGAGGCGCAGCAGCGGCACGGCCTCGCGGTTGAGCCCCTGGGACATCGAGGCCTGTGCGGTCGCCAGGTTGGCCGCCGCGAGGGCCTGCCGCTCCGACGGCTCCTCGAGCAGCGCGGCCGCGCGGTTGCGCTGGAGCAGGGCCTCGACCCCCGGGTCCGGTCTGCCGCTCAGGTGTTCGCCGATCTGGCGGTGTCGGGCCAGCCGGTCGTGCTCGGACAGGGCGGCGTAGGCGGCCTGCTCGACCCGGTCGTGGATGAAGCGCCAGGTCCGGTGCTCGTCTCCGCCGACGGCGATCACGAGGCGGGCGGCCGCGGCGGGCAGGAGCTCGTCGTCGACCTGCTCGGTGGGTCGGTCCAGCAGCTCCGCCAGCTCCTCGACGGTCGCGGCGGAGCCCAGGCAGGCCAGGCAGCCGAGCGCCTCGCGGGTCCCCGAGGCGAGCCCGTCCAGGTCGCTCAGGAGCAGGTCGGCGGCCTCGGCGATGGTCCCGACCTTCGCGAGCGCGTCCGGCGACCAGCTCCACCCGCCGACCGACGGGTCCGGCTGGAGGACACCCTCGTCGACCAGGTGATCGAGGAGGCGGTGGACGAGCAGCGGGACACCCCGGGAGCGGGCGTGCAGCGCCTCGACGACCGGCCCGAGCTCCGTCTCCGGCCGACTCAGGGCCAGCGACACGATCTCCGCGACGTGCTCGGCGGCCAGCGGACGCAGCTCGATGCGCGTGGTGCGGGTCTCCGACTGCTCGACGTCCTTCAGCACGGCGGTCAGCGGGTGGTCCTCGTCGACCTCGTTGTCGCGCCAGGAGCAGACGACGAGGAGGTGACCCAGCTCCGGGGCGCTCATCAGCAGGCGCAGCGCCTGCAGGGTGGACCAGTCCGCCCACTGCAGGTCGTCGAGGAAGAGCACCAGCGGGCGGTTGGCGCTGGAGAAGGCTCGCGCGAGCCTCAGGAAGGTGTGCTGCAGCCGGGTCTGCGCCTCGGCCGGGGGGAGCGGGGGGCCGGCGGGCAGCTCGCCCAGCACGGTCGCCAGGGCGGGCACCTGCGCGGCGGCGATGCCGGCGAGCGACTCGAGCGCCTCGAGGAGGGCGCTGCGCTCCTGGGCGACCACCTCGTCGTCCTCGGCGAGGATCGACAGCCCGAGCTCCTGGAACGCCTGCACCAGGGGCTCCAGCGGGACGCCTCCGATGGCGCTGCACTTGCCGGAGGCGAACCAGCCGCGGCTCGCCAGGACGGGCACCTGCAGCTCGCCGACCAGGGCGGTCTTGCCGATGCCGGAGTACCCGTACACCAGCGCCACCTCGCACGCGCCGCCGGCGGCGCGCTCGTGGGCCTGGAACAGGGCGTCGCGCTCCCCGTCGCGCCCGACGAGGCGTTCGACGGGGGAGGGGCGGCCGGCCACGTCGTGGCGCCCGAGCGGGAAGGTCTCGACGGTGCCCGACGCCTCGACCTGCTCGACGCAGGCGCGGAGGTCCTGGGCCAGGCCGGCGGCGGTCTGGTAGCGGTCCTCGGGCGCCTTGGCGATCAGCCGATGCACGATCGCGGCGACGACCGGCGGGAGGTCGGGCATGAGCTCCAGCAGCGGCGGGGGAGGGGCGGCGAGGTGGGCGTGGATCATCGCCAGCGCGTCGGACCGGTCGAACGGCAGCCGCCCTGCGAGCAGCTCGTACAGCGTGACGCCGAGGGAGTAGAGGTCGGCGCGACGGTCGGTGGTGCGGTTGGTCCGCCCCGTCTGCTCGGGGGCGATGTAGGCGAGCGTGCCCTGCAGCGTGCGAGCGTCGCGGGAGTCGATGGACTCACGCTCCAGGCGGGTCGCGAAGTCGAAGTCGATGAGCTGCAGCCGGCGGGCGTCGGCGTCGACCAGCAGGTTGGTCGCGTTGATGTCCCGGTGGATGACGCCGGCGCCGTGCAGCTGCTCGAGGGCCTCTGCGGCCAGCGCGCCGACGCGCAGGGTCCAGCCCAGGTCCCAGGGCCTCGTGGCGGCTACCCGCTGGACCGCGACCAGCCCGGTGTCGGCGACGACCTGCAGCGGGCGCCCGTCGATCTCGTGCTGGGCGTCGGGTCCCAGGACCACGTCGAGATCGAGCCCCCGCGTGATGGCCCAGGCGTTCCGGTAGCGGCGGAGCGACCCGAGGTCGGGCCTCGGCATCGTGAGCATCTTCAGGATGACCCGGCGTCCCGTCGCGTCTTCGACCGCCCGCCACGCCGTCGTGGTCCTGCCACGGTAGATCTCTGCATCGGTCGTGAAACCGCGGATTACGGACATCTGGAGCCTCCCCAAAGGCGTTGCGCGTCGGTCACTTCCGCGCCCGGGCGGCCACCATCCTACAGAGGTCCGGTCTCAGCGCGAGCGCCGGACCGAGTCGCCTGGAACGCCGAAGGGCAGAGCCTCGCGGCGCGAAGCTCTGCCCTTGGACGAAGAATGGCTCCCCCTGGTGGACAAGGCTCGAACTCTGCTTCGAGGCTGTGCCTCCCCGTCAGTCCTGCTCCAGGAGCTCGAGGAATCTGGAGACGAGGTCCG
>CAYQEG010000428.1:0-3172 GCA_964416435.1 uncultured Rickettsiales bacterium | reverse complement strand
CGTCGTCGTCGTCGTCGTCGTCGTCGTCGTCGTCGTCGTCGTCGTCGTCGTCCGTCGCGTCGTCGTCGTCGTCGTCGTCGTCGTCCGTCGCGTCGTCGTCGTCCGTCGCGTCGTCATCGTCCGTCGCGTCGTCGTCGTCGCCGCCGCCGCCGTCGCAGTCGATCCACAGCTCGTACTCGTCGCTCCCCTCCCAGGGGTTGACGATCACGTACCAGGTGCCCGCCGAGGCGCCGGGGTGGACGAAGGACTCGCTGACTCCGTCGTACTCCTCGCTCGCCTCGACGACCTCCTGAGCCGAGTCGACGAGGTACAGGTCGAGGTCGGCGTTGCCGTCGCCCCAGGTCAGGGACGCCTCGATGGTGCCCGAGGAGCTGGTGTTGATGACGTACCAGTCCTGGTCGATGGCGTTGCCGTCGATGGTCGTCGGGCAGCTGAGCGGGGCGGCGGAGTCGACGTCGTCGTTGTCCTCGTAGCCGTCGTCGCCGGGCACCGAGTCGTCGTCGTCGCCGGGCACCGAGTCGTCGTCATCGCCGGGGGAGGAGCCGTTGCAGGAGATGGACAGCTCGTACGCGTCCTCGCCGTCGTAGGGGTTGACGAGCAGCAGGTAGGTGCCGGCCGGCAGGCTGGTGCCTTCGACCTCCTCGATGTCGGTGCCGACGTCCTCGCTGCCGTCGACCAGGGCCGACGAGTCGTACAGGTACAGGTCGAGGTCGTTGCCGATGTCACCCCAGGTCAGGGTCGCGCTGATCGTCCCGGTCGACGACGTCGTCAGCTCGTACCAGTCCTGGTCCGCCGCGTGGCCGTCGATGATCGAGCCGCACGAGACCGGCGCCGCCTGGGAGGCCTCGTCGTTCTCCTCGAAGGTGTCGTCGTCCGGCCCCGGGCCGGGCCCGCCGCCGCCGGGGTACAGCGTGCAGACCGCGTCCTCGTCGTCCGAGGTGAGCGTGCGCTCGCCGGTACCGCCGGAGTAGGACGCCGCCATCGACGAGCCGGCGAAGTTGCTGTGGTCCAGCCCGAGGCTGTGACCGAACTCGTGCACCGCGATCGACTCGAGGTCGGCGCTGTAGCCGCCGCCCGGGGCGCCGTCCACGAACGTGTAGACCTGCTCGTTGAAGTTGACATCGGCCTCGATGTACTCACCGCCCCAGAAGACGCTGATGGTGATGCCGATGACGCCCCACGGGGAGCCGTAGCTGGACGGCCAGGACTGCAGGAAGCCGTGGGTGGTGTCGCCGTCGCTGCTGTTGGTCGAGCTGGCGGACGTGGTGCCCAGGTAGTCGGCGTTGAAGTCGGTGCAGGAGGGGGACTCCCACTCCTCGTAGGCGTCTTGCAGGATGCCGAGCTCGTTGCTCATGCCGGCCGAGCTGGAGCCTGCGCTGTTCATGCGCCAGTCGAGGTCCCCGGCCCAGATGGAGCCTTGAGCCTGCCAGGCGAAGGCCGAGCCGGACGCGAGCAGCGCGCCGGCGGCGACGATGGTGGCGGCGAAGCGGTTCATCACTTCACCCCCTGGGCCGCGGCCACCTGGGCGCGGAGCTCACCGAGGGTGCGCGGGCCGGCCAGGTCGGCGTCGGTAGCGGGGCTGAGTTCACCCCGCTCGTTCTGCTTGTAGAACTCGAGCCCTTCGGCGGACCGGACGAGGGGCGCGTCGGCGCCGTCCCCGACGATCTCGAAGAGCGACCAGGACAGCAGCGTGGCGTGCACCTCGGGGCCCTCGCCCCGGGCGAACAGCACCACGTGCTGGCCGGGGCGGAACTGCACGTCGCCCCAGACGACCACCACCTTCTCGCCGATGCGGCCGCCGAGCTGCAGGACGTCCAGCCGCTCCGGGCCGTCCCCCTGCAGGTAGCGCTCGACCTGCAGCGCGGTGCGCGTCTGCACGGTGCCGTCGGGCAGCTGCTCGGACGCCATCGACACGACGGTGGCTTCGACCACGAGGTCGCTGTGGTGGCTCAGCTGGGCGATGTCCCAGGCGACGATGCTGGCGGCCTGGCCGCTGAGCGGCAGGACGGCCAGCAGCGCGAGGAGGCCGGCGAAGATCGGGATGCGGGGGTTCATGACTCGGGTCTTCCTCCTGGGAGAAGGCGGGAATGTAGGGAACGTCACGCCCCGGTACCCGGGAAAAATCGCGTCTTCACAGGGCTTTTGCGGCTGCTTGACAGAGATTGGGGCGATGTTGCGGCATCGCCTCGCCGGGCCTTACACGGGCGTGCAGGTCAGCTTCACGATCAGACGCTCACGGCCGCCGCGATGTGGGGGTGCGGATCGTAGTCGTGCAGCTTGACGTGAGGGTACCGGAAGTCGAACAGCTCACGGACCGAGGGATCCAGCGTCAGCGTGGGCAGCGGGCGCGGGTCACGGCTCAGCTGCAGCCGGGCCTGGTCGAGGTGGTTGCTGTACAGGTGCGCGTCGCCGAACGTGTGCACGAAGTCGCCGGGCTCCAGGTCGCAGACCTGGGCGATCATCCGGGTCAGCAGCGCGTAGCTGGCGATGTTGAACGGCACCCCCAGGAACACGTCGGCGGACCGCTGGTACAGCTGGCAGCTGAGCCGCCCCCGCTGCACGTAGAACTGGAACAGCGTGTGGCACGGCGGCAGCGTCACCTGGTCGGCCTCGGCCGGGTTCCAGCCGGTGACGATGTGGCGACGGCTGTTGGGGTTGCTGCGGATGTTGTCGACGAGGCGGGCGAGCTGGTCGACGCCGTCATCGGCGTAGGTGCCGTCGGGGTTCAGGGTCGCGCCGAAGTTCCGCCACTGGTGGCCGTACACCGGCCCCAGGTCCCCGGCCTGCCGCCCGAACCGCGCGCACTGCTCCTCGGTCGCCCACTCGTCCCAGATGGAGACGCGGCGCTCGTTGAGCCAGCCGTTGTCCGTCCGACCCTGCAGGAACCAGATCAGCTCGATGATGATCGAGCGGAGGTGCAGCTTCTTCGTGGTCAGCACGGGGAAGCCGTCGGACAGGTCGAACCGCATCTGGTGACCGAACACCGAGATCGTGCCGGTGCCGGTCCGGTCTTCGCGGGTCTCGCCTTCGTCGAGGATGCGCTGGAGGAGATCGAGGTACTGACGCAAAGCCGCTCCCGGGGCAGGCGGGAAGCCTATCAGCCCAACCGGGCCCGAAGGCTAAACGACCCATCACCCACCTGCAGCCCACACACCGTCGGTCCACGAGCCCG
>CAYQEG010000427.1:0-3196 GCA_964416435.1 uncultured Rickettsiales bacterium | reverse complement strand
GGCGAACATCTCGAGGACCCGCGCCCGCAGGTCCTGATCCGGATGAGCCCCGGGGGGGGCCAGGTCTTGGCCCCGCATGGAAAGGAGGAGCAGGACGACCGCCAGGACCACCGAAACGAGGCCGATGAGGACACGACGGTCCCGGTGCAGGACGCCGAGCGTCGCGACCCCGAGCAGCAAGCAGACCCAGCTGGCTCGGGAGTAGGTCAAGACGAGGGAGAGGAGGCCGGCTCCCAGCAGGAGCACCAGCCATGGGCGGGTCGATCGAAGGTGCTGGTACCGCGCGGCCAGGACGAGCAGGATCGCGATGGAGAGGAAGTGCCCCATACGGTCGTAGCGCCCAAGCGTCCCCGGCACGCGGCGGTTCCAATCCCACGACACCTCGACCGCCTCACGCACCCGGACTCCAACCACGGAGGCGTCGGACACGGTCATCATCGGCAGGACCAGTACCTCGCCCACGGTGGCTTGCGCCAGGCCGAGGAGGCCCTGGAAGCCGAGGAGGAGGCAGAGGGCCCAGAACGCGCGGCGAAGCCATGCATCGTCCGGGTTCAGCCAAGACGCGGCGAGCGCCAGGAGCATGAACCTCAAGATCTGCCGGCTGCCGAGCACCGCCGTCGGGAGGTCGAGCCGATTCGAGGCCGACGACGCAACGCACAGAGCGGCCACGACCCCGACCAGGAGCAAGAGTCGGCGGTCCCCTCCCCGCTCGCGTCGCGCGAAGGCGGAAGCGACGACGATGTAGATCACGGACTCCGAGCCGTAGCGGCAGATCGCGGTCGAAATCGGATCCAGGCCCCGGACGACGACCGTCTCGAACGGCAAGTAGCAGAGAAGCGCCAGCAACATCCCGTGCGGATGGCGGAATGCGGTCCACAGCGCCGTCAGCGCCAGGAGGAGGGCGAGACCGAGAGTCACGTCAAGCAAAGCTACGAGCCACGGTCAGTGCTTCCCTCAACTAGCGCGCGGCGCACAAGAAGCCGCGAGGACCCACGGAGTACGAGCACGGCAGGTCGTTCCAGACGTTCGGGTCGAAGTGGGCGAGGGTCGCGCAGTGTTCCTGCCCCTGGTTGTTGGGCTCCCCATCGTTCCACGCCGAGAACGAGCCGGACCAACCGTCGGTCCAGCGGAACCTGTCAACGACTTTGAGACACACGTCGGCTCGATTTACTGAGTCTCCTCTTCGCTCGTGCCCGACAAGTGCTTGGGCGGGTTGATGTACACCGCTTGCGGGGGCGTGGGCACGTTCGGCGGTCCGTTTGGAAAGCGCTCGGGATGGGCGCGATAGGCGGCGTCGAGGGCGGCCTGGCGGACGGCGAGGACCTCAGCGGCGAGCCCGTAGTGGACGGCCTCTGGGGTGAGCATCGCGATGCCGCCGTGGCGATGCTCGCGGTTGTACCAGGGGAAGAAGTCTCGCCCGTGGCGCTGGGCGTGGTGGATGTCGTCGAAGCGGCCGGGGAAGCCGGGTGCGTACTTCAGCGTCTTGAACTGCGCCTCGGAGAACGGGTTGTCGTCGGAGATCCGGGGCCTGCTGAGCGACTGGACGACGCCGAGGTCGGCCAACAGCTGCGCGGTGCATTTGCTGGTCATGGGCGCGCCGCGGTCGCTGTGGAGAGTCAACACGGTCGGCTCGACTCCGTGCTTGACGCAGGTCTCGGTGATCAGCCGTCCGGCGAGGTTGCTGTTCTCGCGATCGGCGACCATCCAGCCGACGACGTAGCGGCTGTAGATGTCGAGCAGGACGTACAGGTAGTAGTAGGTCCACTTCTTTGGCCCGAGCAGCTTGGTGATGTCCCAGGACCAGACCTGATTCGGCGCGGTGGCGACGAGCTCGGGCTTGGCGTAGGTCGGGTGCCGGAGCTGGTTGCGCCGCTCGCGGAGCGGAGCCCGGGCGTTCATGAGGCGGTACATCGTGCGCTCCGAGCACAGATACCTGCCCTCGTCGAGCAAGGCCGCGCGCACCGTGGCCGGGGCGGAGTCGACGAAGCGCGGCGAGTCGAGGATGGCGAGCACCTCGTGGCGCTCCGGGGCGGTCAAGGCCCTCGGCGGAGTCGGTCTGGGCTGCCGGGGGGCAGGCGGGGACTGGCGACGGTAGTACGTCGCCCGGGACACCCCGAGCGACCGGCACGCCGGCGCGACGCCGACGTGCGCGGCCAGCTCGGCGGCGGCCATCAGGAGTCCTTCCCGCTCTGCAGGTCGATGCCCAGCAGCCCGGCAACTTTTCCCTGCACCTCCAGGATCAAGTGGGCCTTGCGGAGCTCCTCCTGCAGCCGAGCGTTCTCGCGCTCCAGCTTGCCGATCTGCTTGTCGCGGTGATCGACCGGCTTGGGCTTGCGGCCCCGCTTGGTCGACAGAGTGCTCAGCGCCCCCGCACGGCGAGCCCTCCGCCACTCGGTGATGTGGGAGGTGTACAGCCCCTCGCGCCTCAAGATGGCGCCCTGTCCGCCGGGCTCGGCACGGTCCAACTCCTCGAGAACCCGGAGCTTGTACTCGGCGCTGAAACGCCGGCGGGAGGCCTTGGCCGGGACCTCGGGATCAGGCCGGACGCCCCGGCTCCCCGCGTCGGAGGCCGATGAATCGGGTGAGACCTCCGCCGCGGGGGGCCGAGGCTGGGAGGGGGTGGAAGAATGGTCGTTGCTCATCGTCTCTCGGTAGCTCACCCTGCTCGGTAATTCTCGGGGATGCCAGTGTCTCAGTCACGTTGGCAGAGAGGGCAGCGCCAGACGCCCTCTACTTCGGCATCCGAGTAGCCGAACCAGAATCCGCCGCGTCGGGCGAGCCCCCAGCGGACCAGCAGGGCCGCAAGGTCATCTTGTTCGGCCTTCGAGCGGATGGACGCCAGCCCGCCGTACCCGCTCCCGGCACACAGCGAGTCTCCCTGGTGGAAGTCAAATGGACCGACGCATGCGACCCAGTAGACGCGTGAGCCGGGGGCGCTGCCGAAGTCAGCCCAGCAGTCCAGTTGGTCGCAATCGGAGTCGATGCCGTCGTCGCCGCGGTCTCCGGCCTGAGGATGCACGGCGGCGTCGCCGTCGTCGCAGTCGCCGGCGTCCCCCGAGAATCCGTCACCGTCGGCATCTTCCGAGCGGGATGCGCTCCTGGTTTCCACGGCGTCGTCTGCACCACCTTGAGTGCTCTCGTCGTCGAGCGCGCCCAGGTCGCCGACGGCCGCGCCCTCCCGCGCCACCGGCGCCTC
>CAYQEG010000426.1:0-3218 GCA_964416435.1 uncultured Rickettsiales bacterium | reverse complement strand
GGCGGCGTCGAGGGCCGGCGGAAACCGGTGCGGAACTTGTGCCGATGGCATCTAGGCGTCCTGGCGGCATCGGCCGCCCGTGAATCGACGGCCCCCGCGAGAGCTTCTCGCGGGGGCCGTCGTCGTTGCTATCCTGGGGTCGAGGGGCCGGGGAGCCTCGGGGAGCGTGTCCCGTGCGGCCGCCACGACGTAAGAGCAACACGTTCTCTCTGACCGGGCCCGGCCGGCCGGCCCCCGGCAGTCGCCTCGCGCTCGTGATCAGCGCCGATGACGACGTGCGCGGCGCCCTCGTCCAGGATCTCGAGGCGCTCCGCATGGAGCCCGTCCCGCTGGACAACGCCGAGGATGGCCTGCGCCGGATCGTCGCCGACAACCCTCCGGTCGTCGTGATCGACGCGAGCAGCCCCGCCCTGGACATCGCCGGCATGCTGAAGATCGCCGCCCGCATCCACCCGGGCATGCCGGACCGCACCGTGCTCGTGGGGGGCGCGCTGGTGGCCGCCGGCGAGGGCGGACCCCACGCCGTGTCGCGCCCCTGGAAGGTGGGCCGGCTGGGCTCGGCGGTCAGCGCGGCGCTCGAAGCGGGCCGTGCGCCGGACGCGGCCATCGCGGTCACGAGAGACGTCCGACCGGACGACCTCGCCCCGGGCAGCGTCGTCGACGAGCGGTACGAAGTGGTCGGCCTCCTCGGCCGGGGCGGCAGCGCCGCTGTCTACCACGCGCGGGACCTGCGCCTGCGCGAGGAGGTCGCGGTCAAGCTCCTGTCCGCAGCTCCCGAGGGGGGCACGGCGGCGGATCGCTTCCTCCAGGAGATCCGCATCTGCCGGAGCCTGGGGCACCCCAACGTCATCGCCCTGCACGGGGACGGGTCCTGGGAGGGGCGCCCCTACCTCGTCATGGAGCTGCTCCGGGGTACGACGCTGCTCGATCGGGCGCCCGCGCGGGAGGCGAAGGCGCTGCGCTGGATCGCCGAGGCCGCGGCCGGGCTCGCCGCCGTGCACGCCCGCGGGGTGGTGCACCGGGACATCAAGCCGTCGAACCTCTTCCTGACGACCGAGGACGTGGTCAAGCTGATGGACTTCGGCTCCGCCCGGGCCGACGACTTCCGGTTCGTGCAGACGGACACGGGCCTGGTCGTCGGCACCGCCGGCTACCTCAGCCCCGAGCGGATCGAGCACTCGCGGACCGACACGGCGGCGTCGGACATCTGGGGTCTCGGCATCGTGCTGTTCGAGCTCATCACGGGCGAGCAGGCCTTCCCCGAGGCGCCCCTCGCGACCATGCTGCTCCAGATCCGCCGGGGCGAGGTCCCGGACTTCGAGGAGCGGGTGGCGCCGTTCCATCCGGCGACCATCAAGGTCCTGCGGGCCCTCCTCCGCCCCGATCCCGACACCCGGCCGAGCGCCGCCAAGGTCGCTTCCGCCGTGGCCATGGCGGCGAGCCGCCTCGCCTGATCGTCATCCGATACCATCGAGCGGGCCGAACGATGCCCTGCAGCCCGGAGGCCAGCCGCCGATGAAGATCTCGATGCGTGTCGAGAGCCACCTGTGGACCGTGCGTTGCGTGCTGCTCGCGGTGCTCGTCGCGCCGTCCCTCCATTGCGGAGATGGCGGCCCCCCCGAAGCGTGCAACTGCGACTGCCTCGACGTCCCCGACGACGACGACACCGCGGACGACGACGACAGCGTCGACGGCGGTGACGACGACGACAGCGGTGGGGACGACGACGACAGCGGAGCGGTCGACGACGACGACGCGACCCCCGTGGACGTGACCGCGGACCTGGAGCCCTGCGAGGGCGGCGTGCTGGCCGCCTTCACGGAGGGCGAGATCGAGCCGCCGGGCGCCGCCTCGGATGGCTACCTGGTTCCGGGGGACGACACCCTGGAGGCGCTCTCCGCGTCGTTCGAGGCGCTGAGCGCCGGGGACGCCGAGCTCGCCCAGGCCGAAGTGGCGGTCGTCGGGTACGAGGTCTGTCGGGGCGACGGCGCCGAGGCCGGCACCGCGCTGTGGCGGCCCCTGGTGGCCGGATCCGGGCGGGCGCTGTTCGCCTGGCGGGCCGTGGGGGCGCGGCCGCTGATCGTCGGGGTGCCCCACCCGTGGTTCGAAGTCGACGTGCTCGCCGAGGGCGTCGAAGCGTTCGATCGAATGGACGCCCGCGGCCTCGTCGTCGCCGGTACCCACCGCTGCGCCAACGTCGCCGAGTCGCCGTGCGACGGCACCACGGACGTGTGCGGCGAAGACGCGGCGCCCTACCGCGAGTCGGACATGGCCCACGTGGTCGACAGCGTCTACCAGGTCGCCCACGAGCTCCTGTCCGACCAGCACGAGGAGGCCTGGGTGGTCTCGCTCCACGGGATGGCCGCCGACGGGGTCAGCCTCAGCGACGGCACCCACGAGCCGGCCGACCCCGGCGATCCGATCGTCGCGCTGTACGACGCCCTGGAGACGGCTCTGCCGGGCGAGTACGTGACCGCGTGCAGCGAGTTCGACGGGGCGGTGGTGGACGAGCGGCTGTGCGGCACGACCAACGCGCAGGGTCGCTACGTCAACGGCAGCGGTGACGCCTGCTCCGAGGCGGCGGCCGCGTCGTCAGCGCGGTTCCTGCACCTGGAGCAGAGCCCGGACGTGCGGGACGACTTCGACCGCGTGCTCGACGCGATGGACTCGGTGCTGCCGACGCCCGAGTGACGACCCTCAGCGGTTGACCGAGACCGTGACCGTCTCCCCGGAGACCACCGTCACGGTGCGTGGCCGGGGCGTCCAGGAGCCGTCGGGGTTCACGACGGCGATCGTGTGCACCCCGGCCTCGAGCTCCAGGGTCACCGGCGTCAGGCGGCCGAGCTGTCGCCCATCCACGATGACGTAGGCGAGCGGGTTGGACTCGACCTGGACGGTGCCCAGCTTCGCCGCGTCGGTGGCCTGCAGCGCGATCAGCTCGATCGTCTGGTACCCGTCCTCGGTCGGCACGCGGAGCATGCGCGTGGTCTTGAGGTAGCCGTCGAGGCTCGCGGAGACCTCGATGATCGCGCCGGGCTCGGCGCGCAGCTCGTAGGGGGTCTTGCCCGCCGGCTTGCCGTCCACCGACAGCGAGGCGTTTCCGGGGCGGGAGTCGATGATGAGACGGACCCGGCCGTCGTCCTCGCCCGGCTCCTCGGCCGCGGCCGCGGCGGGCGGCTCCTCGGCCGGCGCCCCCGGCGGGCGGTCCGGGGCGGGGG
>CAYQEG010000425.1:0-3261 GCA_964416435.1 uncultured Rickettsiales bacterium | reverse complement strand
GCGGACGACGACGACATCGCGGACGACGACGACATCGCGGACGACGACGACATCGTGCTCGACGACGACGACGTCGTGCCGGACGACGACGACGACGCCACGCCCCCGGAGACCGAGACCTTCGCCTTCGACTTCGACGAGGCGGACCTGTCCGACGACGGCGTCATCTACTTCTTCGACGCGTCGGCCGACACCATCTACCGGTTCGACCTGGGGCTGTGGGCCCTCGGCTCCGACCTGACGAGCTTCCTGGACGCCCAGACCTTCGCCGTCGCGGCCGACGGCACCGAGGTCTACATGGGCTTCACGGGCGGGCGCATGGACGCGTTCGACACGACGACCGGCGTCGGTGCCTTCTTCGCGGCGGCCCCGACGACGATCTCGACGCTGCTCGTGGCCGGCGACTACGTGTTCACGATCGACTCGTCGGGCGCCTGGGACACCCAGTCGATCTACGACCGGGCCACGACCGCGCTGCTGGACTGGGACGACTGGCGCGACACCGCGCGGAGCATCCTGTACGCGCCCGGCATGGAGCGGATCTTCATGCTCAACTCGGGCGTCTCACCGACCGACATCAACTACATCGACGTCGACTTCGTGACGGGCACGATCTCGGAGGAGACCGACTCGCCGTACCACGGCTCGTACTCGCTCCCGAACCCCATCCGGATCGTCCCGGACGAGAGCATGGTGGTCGTCGGCAGCGGCAACTTCTTCAACACCAGCGACCTGACCTACGCGACGAGCTTCGGCCTGGCGTTCGAGGACCTGGCGTTCATCGGCGCCGACTACTTCCTGTTGCAGGCGGTCGGCCCGAACTCGGAGATCATCCGCCTCGACGCCGGCTTCAACATCCTGTCCGCGACCTGGTTCACCGGGGAGCCGCGCCGCCTGTTCGCCTGGGACGGCGACCTGTACCTGGTCACCCGCACGGGCCCGAACTCCCACTTCCTGGAGCGGATCGACCCGTCGACGCTGTAGGCAAGGGCTTCATTGCGGAAACCAGGTTTCTAGACCGCTCCTCCTCGCCCCCGCGGCCCGATCTCGGCGTCGCTCCTCGGTCACAAGGGAGCGACCTTGCTCCCTCGTCGCTCCTGGACCTCGAACCGCGGGGCCTTCGGATCCGCGGTCACACAAACCCGGTTCCCGCAATCAGACCTGACCAACAGTCCGCTCGGTCGGTCGGGACTGTTGGTCACGCCTCTAGCGAACGGAGTCGACCGACTCCTTCATCTCTTCGTTGAAGTCGGCCCGCAGCGTCAGCAGCGGCGTCTTCTCCCGCTCCGGCAGCCCGCCGACGAGCGCGCCATAGGGCTTCACCATCGCGGCGTCGACGTGGCGCACGTCGAAGTCGATCTCGGTCTTCTTGGCGTAGCGCAGCTCCGGCGTCTCCTCGTCCGGGTCGGGATCGACCGGCTCGTTCTGGGCCAGCGCGGGGCCGGCAGTGAGGGTGACGAGAGCGAGAACGAGGAACAGATGGCGTGCCATGACCCCTTCGACCGCGCGCGCGTTCGAAGGTTCCCGAGAACTACTCCAGCCCGGTGAACATCCAGGTGCCCTCGGGGCTGGGCGTCGACGGGAAGTTCTGCCACATGCCCATGCCGCCGGGGGTGGCCGACAGGTCGATGTCGAACGAGCCGGTGAAGTCGCCTTCGGTCGCCTCCCCGCACGAGATCCCCATGAAACCGCCGGCCTCGACGCCATCCCGCACGTTCATGGTGAGCGTGCCGTCGGCCTCCAGGGTGATGTCGAAGCTCGTGTTGTCGCCGGCGCTGCCGGTGACCGGAATGTCCTGCCAGAAGTAGCTCTGGGAGCCGTCGGGCCGGATGACGCTCGCGATGCTCCCGCCGTCGGGCGGGAACAGGTCGACCCAACCGGGGGCGATGGACGGGGCGTAGGCGTCGAGATCCTCGGCCGACGCGGTGTTGTCGAAGACGGCGTCCGTCCCGCCGAACACCAGGAAGCCGTCGGAGCTGACGCCGACCACGTCGAACACGGCGCCGCAGATGCTGAAGTCGTTGGCGAGGCCGCTGAACAGGAAGTGGGTGTCGGTCAGGCCGGTGAGGTCGCTGAGGGTCAGGACCTCTTCGTCGTCGATGGTGTCGGTCATGCCGTCGCAGTCGTTGTCGATCCCGTCGAAGGTGTGATCCGGCGCGCCCGAGAAGGTCTGCGGGTTCGCGTCGTCGCAGTCCCCCTCGCACTCGTCGAGCAGGTCGCCGTCGGTGTCCACCCCGTCCGCGTCGGCGTCGACGACGCCGTCGCAGTTGTTGTCGATCGTGTCGTCGCAGATCTCCATCGCCCCGGGGAACCGGTTCACGTTCGTGTCGTCGCAGTCCTCGCACGCGAAGACGCCGTCGCCGTCCTCGTCCAGCTCGTCGTCCGGGAGCACGCCGTCGCAGTCGTTGTCGATCCCGTCGCAGACCTCCAGGGCGCCGGGGAAGACGTTGACGTTGCTGTCGTCGCAGTCCTCGAGGCAGACGCCGAAGCCGTCGCCGTCGCCGTCCTCGTCCGCCACGCCGTCGCAGTCGTTGTCGAGCTCGTCGCAGAGCTCCTCGGCCCCGGCGAAGACGTCCGGGTTGTCGTCGTCGCAGTCGGCCGGGATCTCGTCGGGGAGCAGCGAGCCGAGGTCCCACGCCAGGTCGCAGATCGACACGCTCTTGCCGCCCGTGGCGTCCCCGACGAGCACCAGCCGCGGGGCCGGGATGGCGTTGCCGCTCTCGCCGTTGCAGCCGGTCATCAGGCCGGAGATGTGGTTCACCTCCAGGAACGCCAGGTCGGTGACGAGGTCCCCCAGCCCCCCGATGACCGCCGGCAGCAGCACCGGCGACTGGTCGTCCTCGTCGCTCAGGATGAGCAGCGACAGGCCGGCCCCCGGGCGCCGCCAGTCGGGCTGCTGCTCCATCGCCTCCAGCGCGCGGAGGAACGGCTGCTCGATGTTGTTGCCGTCGTTGCCCTGCACGACCGCGGCGCCGAACACACCCGCCGCGTCGGGGGTCGTGCTGTCGATCGTCGCGATGAAGGTCGGCTCCGTGGTGTTGATGACAGCGACGTTGAGGTTGACCGCCGCGGCGAACGCGCTGGTGAACAGCGACTCCCCGTTGGCGTCCAGCGCGTCCTGCTCGTCCTCCATGGAGCACGAGTTGTCGATGATGACGAGGAAGTCGACGTCGCCGCCGGCGGTGCCGTCGCAGTCGCTCGCCATGCCGTCCTCGTCCAGGTCGACGCCGTTGTTGATCAGGCCGTCGCAGTCGTTGTCGA
>CAYQEG010000424.1:0-3315 GCA_964416435.1 uncultured Rickettsiales bacterium | reverse complement strand
GCCATCCCCATGCGCAGCGCGTGGCCGGGGAGCCAGTCCGGCGGCCCCCCGAGCCGGCTCAACACCCCCCCGCGCACCATGAAGCGATCCTCGAACGCGGCGACGTAGATGTCCGTCGTCCCGTCGGTGTTGGGCCAGGGCAGGAGCGCCGTCACCTGGTTTCGCTCGCCCTTGGCGCGCCACATCGGGACGACGACCGTCGAGGTCCCGTCGCGGTCGAGGAGCACCACCTCGAGCACCGCCTGGGGCGCGTCCCGGCCGACGCCGAAGGCCGCGACCACCTCGTCCCGCCCGTCCCCGTCGAGGTCGACGGCGAGCCACTGCTGGAGCACCCCGTCGCTCAGCCAGCGGCCCTCCCAGGTCGGCCCGTCGGCGTCGCTCGGCCAGCGGGCCCAGCGCATCTCGTGCCCCGCTCCGGCGAGCAGCTCGGGGGCGCCGTCGCCGTCCAGGTCGGCCGCGAGCAGCAGGTCGACCCGCTCCAGCGGAGGCAGCGTCCGAGCCACCGCTTCGGCGGGGCGCACCGAGGCCGTCGGCTCCGGCGTGATCACCTCGTCCGCCGACACCTCGCCCAGGCTGGTCTCCAGCCGCGTCGGCTCGTCGCCGCAGCCGAGCAGCAGCGCGAGCAACGCGAAGGCCGCGAGCGGCGTCTTGGCGAGTTGGCCCGGCAGGTCGCGCACCCAGGCGGGCAGCGCGACCCCGCTGATCCGGCGCCGGAGCGCCTCCACGATCTCCCGCCCGCGCGCCTCCGGCACTTCGAAGTGGGCCGCGCCGACCACCCGGTCCAGCTGGTGCAGGTAGTAGGGCTTGATCCCCGCGTCGGCGAGCCGCTCGAACAGCTCGGCGAGCACCTCGACGTCGTCGTTGACGCGGCGCAAGAGCACCGACTGGTTGAGCAGCGGCACCCCCGCACCGATCAGCCGATCGCACGCCTCGAGGGCTTCGGGGGCGAGCTCGCGGGGGTGGTTGAAGTGGGTCACCACCCAGGGGCGGAGCCGGGTGGAGCGTAGCGTCACCAGGAGCTCGGGCGTGACTCGAGCGGGCAGCACCACGGGCAACCGCGTGTGGATGCGCACACGGCGGACGTGGTCGATGGACGCCAACGCCGCGAGCAGGTCGCCCAGGGCGCGGTCGCTGAGGGCCAGCGGGTCGCCCCCGCTCAGGATCACCTCGCGGACGCCCGGGTCGGACCGGATCGCCTGCAGCGCCGCCGCCGGCCCCTCGCGCGTCTCCTCATAGGGGTAGGCGCGCCGGAAGCAGAAGCGGCAGTTGACCGCGCACAGCCCGGTGGTGACGAGCAGCGCCCGCCCCGGGTACTTGTGCACCAGGGTCGCTGCGGGGTGGTTGTCGGGGCGGAGGTCGCCGACCGCGTCGGCCGAGAAGCCCGGCGGCGGGGCGTGCAACTCCCGGGCGTCGGGCAACACCTGGGCGAGGATCGGGTCGTCCGGATCGGAGGGGTCGGCGAGCCCGAGGTAGTGCTCCGTGACCCGCAGCTCGAAGCGCCTCGAGGCCTCTCGGAGGGCGCCGGTCGACGCGTCGTCCCAGCCCAGCTGCTCGAGCACGGCGTCGACCTCGCGGGGCGTCCGGGCGAGCTG
The DNA here is from genome assembly GCA_964416435.1 of uncultured Rickettsiales bacterium. GTDB lineage: Bacteria > Myxococcota_A > UBA796 > UBA9615 > UBA9615 > CAYQEG01. The sequence goes on along the minus strand of CAYQEG010000424.1, from coordinate 1,723 downwards.
TCGTTGCCAGGGGGCCTTCGCGTCGCCCTTGTGACCGCCGGGGCGGGGTGCGAGCATGCCGCCCATGCGCTCCGTCGTCGTGCTGCTCGCCTCGCTCATCGTCTCCGTCCCGCTGCCCGGATTGGCGGACACCATCGTCGTCGACCCCGCGGGCGGCGGGGACTCTACCACCATCCAGGGGGGCATCAGCCTCGCCGATCCGGGGGACGTCGTCGAAGTCCACCCCGGCACCTACAGCGAGACCATCGACTTCCAGGGCAAGAACATCACGGTCGAGGGCATCGCCGGCCCCGGCGTCACCTTCCTGCAGGGGCCGTTCGACGGCCCGGTCGTCACCTTCGTCACCGGCGAGGGGCCGACCGCCGAGCTCATCGGCCTCGACATCACCGGCGGGGACACCACGTCAGACGGCTCGTACGACGGCGGCTGCATCCACGTGTCCGGCAGCTCGCCGACCCTCGTCGACCTCGTCGTTCACGGCTGCTCGGCCAACCTGGGCGGCGGCATCCAGCTGGCCGAGAGCGACGCCACGCTGACCGACGTCGAGCTGTACGGCAACGAGGCGGTGCTCGACGGGGCCGACAACTGGGGCTACGGCGGCGGCCTGTACGCGTACGAGAGCGACGTCGCCCTCGAGGGGCTGCACTGCCACGACAACGACGCGGCCCGGGGCGGCGGCCTGATGTTCGGCTACGGCACGACGAGCCTGGTGGACGCGATCGTCGAGGACAACGCCGCCCAGCGGGGCGGCGGCCTGTCGTTCCTGGGCGGCTCTCATACGATCACCGCGAGCGACATCCTCGGCAACGCCGGCGCGATCCACAGCGGCGGCGTCTGGACCAACCTCGAGGCGACCGTCGACCTGGTCGGCACGACCGTGGCCGACAACGCGGCGCCCGACGGCGCGGGCCTCCGGGTCACCGACTCCGTGGTGGTCCTGGACGGGGTCACCGTCGAGGGCAACGTGGCCGACTCCAGCGGCGGCGCGTTCCGGGTGGACTCGGGCGGCACGGTGGACGTCGCCGATTCGCTGTTCGAGGCCAACACGGCCAACTTCGGGGGGGCGGGCCTGTCGTCGGAGTCCTCCAGCGTGCTGGTCGAGACGAGCCGCTTCACGGGCAACGTCGCCAGCAGCAGCGGGGGCGCCCTCTACCTCAGCGACTCCACCTCCGAGATCGTCGCGACGACGTTCGACGGCAACGCGGCCGGCGGCGACGGCGGCGGCGTGCGGGTCGAGGGGGGCACCGCCGACATCGGCAACGCGCTGTTCCTCGACAACTCCGCGAGCAACGGAGCGGCGGTGCATGTCTTCTCGGGCGCCATCGGCACGCTCTCCCACCTGACGGCGGTCGGCAACGCGGCGACCTCCGGCGGCTCCGTGCGGGTCACCTCGGACTCCCAGTTGCTCCTCAGCGACAGCATCATCGCCTTCCCGGCCGAGGGATCTTGCATCTCGGTCGCCACCGACGCGGCCTGGACCATCCGCTTCAACGACGTGTTCTCGACCACCGGCGTGGAGTACAGCGGCATCGTCGACCAGGAGGGCACGTCGGGGAACATCTCGGCCAACCCGAGCTTCGTCGCCTACGTGGCCGATGGGGTGTACGACGGGGACGACCTCCAGCTCGCGGTCGGCTCCCCGTGCGTGGACGCCGCGGATCCGGTCGGTGACCCCGACCCCAACGGAACGCCGCCGGACATGGGCGCCTACGGCGGCCCCGAC
>CAYQEG010000423.1:0-3360 GCA_964416435.1 uncultured Rickettsiales bacterium | reverse complement strand
CACCCGGGGGTCCGAGAACCACGCGAAGCACGCCACCACCTTGACGATGTCGAGCAGCGCGCCGGCCCCCGGCAGACGAGCCGCCCGCCGGAGCAGCACCTCTCGACGATCCGGAGTCAGTCGGTGCACCGCCCCCCCGACGAGCAAGACCACCGGGAGCAGCACCCCGAGCAGGAAGGTGGCCGCGGCCAGGCCCACCCGCAGGTGCGCGGGGGCCGCCGCGTCGAAGCGAGGCCAGAACGCGTCGATGTCCACCTGGATCTCGTCGGACAGGGCGCCGTCCAGGGGCAGGACAGCTCGGACGAGGGCGGTGCGCACGGGACGGGCCATCAGAGCTCCAGACCGATTCCGAGGGTGCCCCCCAGGTCCACGTGGGCGCCTCGCCCCTCCAGGCTGAACAGCGCCGTGATCCGCAGGGGGCCCGGGGGGGCGAAGCGCACGCCTGCGTCGAGCACGAGCAAGGGCATGCTGACCATCGTGGTGGGGGGCAGGCTCTCCGGGTCGACGTCGCTCCCCGCGGCCCCGTCCACCTCGCCGGGCCCCGGCGCCCAGGCGGTCCAGGTTCCACCCCAGCCCAGCCCGAACCGCCCCACCGCCCGCACCGGACCGCCCGAAGCCAGCTCCAGGATCGGGGCGAGCCCGAGCCGGGTCTGGGTGATGCGTAGGGGGCCGGAGACGTCCGGGCGCTGGTCCACCTCGGCGAGCAGCCCCAGGGACAACGGACCGACGATCCGGGGCCGGACCGTCAGCTGGCCGACCCAGCCGGTGCGACGGGTCCCCGCAGACGCGGCGATGTGCCGTGCGCCCCCTGCGAGGTCCACTCCCAGGCGGTGGGTCGGAGGCGCGGGATCCCCCTCGGCAGCCGCCGCCGTCCCCCAGGGGGCCAGCGCGATGACGAGCAGGGCGAGGATCAGCCGCACGGGGTCACCTGCTCGTACACCTCGGGGTCCATCGCCGCCTCGAAGACCGGGCACGCCAGATCGCGCTCGACGTCCGTTGCGCCGCCCAGGAAGAAGACGCTCATCTCCACCACGCCGAACACGTCGCCCTCGCGGAGCTGGCCCACGGCGCGGGTGAGATCCCAGCTCAGCTCGATCACGCGGTCGAGATCGCCGATCTGCTCTGCGACGGCCCACCACCACGACGCCCAGATCGCCCCCGGCAGGTGGGGATCCCAGTCGGAGACGTCCATGTCGTCTGCGTCCCGGCTGGAGTCGGTCAGGTCGAAGAGCCAGGCCTCCATCGCCTTCAGGTCCCGCAGGTCCCGCCCCGTGACCAGGTCCCCGAAGTTCCGCCCCACGAAGTCGGGATCGCCCCAGATCCCCACCGCCCACAGGTCGGACAGCCCCTCGTCCATTCCGTCGATCGTTCGACAGCTCGCCCGGGAGTCCACACCGAGGCAGGCCCACCGCAGGGACTCGGCGTCTCCCGTGCGCACCTGCACGGCGTGCCCCAGCTCGTGGCCCACGACCCCCGGGCTGGCCATCACCGGGGCCCCCGGGACGATCTCCGACGGGCCCAGCAGGAAGTCGTGGGTGGGGGGGAAGTACCCGGCGTTGTCCGCCAGGTCACGCCACTCGGTCGCGGTGGGCAGGAACACCTCGTAGCGGCTTCCGAGCCCCTCGAACAGGCGCTGCTCGGCCATGCCCCTGTCGATAAACCACTCGGCTGCGGTCTGCAGGTGCACGAGGAAGCTGAAGAAGGACAGGGCGTCGCCGTCGCCGGGGATCAGGACCCCGTCCTCGATGTATGCCGGCAGATCGGGGACCCGTCCCCCCTGCATCCGGATCCCGGCGTTCTGCACGACGACCTCCCCGCCGATCAGGATCTCGGTCTGGGTCGAGCGCCCCGCGATCATGTCTTCGACGGGGATCCGGAGCGGCCGCTCCACGGGGACCAGCGCGCCGTCCTCGTAGTCGTAGACCAGCACCCGCTCGGCGCCGTCCAGCGCCGGAGCGCACCCCGACAGCGCGAGGGTGAGAGCCACAGCGACGATCCTCACGAGCCCCCCCTCCTGCGCTCACGGCGCTCACGCCGGCGCTCACGGCGCTTCTCGCGTCGCTCCGGATCCACGGGACCGAGCTGGAACGCCAGGCCCCCGTGGAAGGCGAGCTTGAAGCCGGTGCCCCCGAGCACGTCGTATCGCACGTCCAGTCCCGTCAGCATGCGCACCCGGCCCCGCGCGCCGACGCCCTGGCTGGCCGTGAGCCCCGCCCCCAGGTCGAACGTCGTCCAGGCGCTCTCGGCGGGCTTGCCGAAGCGAGTGGGGGCGTACAGCAGCCCGTAACGGCCGACCACCCCTCGGACGGACGCGCCCAGGTAGCCCCAGCGCCGCTTCCCCACGGCCACGCCGAGCAGCAAGGGCACGTGGGCCTCGATGTGTACCCGGGGCCGGCCGTCCCAGGGCAGCGCGTGGAAGGTGAAGGTCGGATCGATCGCGAGGTCGACGCCCCGGGCCAGGAACTGGAGCTTGAAGTCCGCGCGCACGCCGTTCATGGGCGAGAGGCGCAACCCCACCTCGGTGCCCGCCCCGAGCCCCACCCGGAGCCCCACGTCGAGGACGGGGAGGGGCGCTGGAGCCCCGCTGGGCAGGGTCGGCGCCACGCTGGCCGAGCCCACCGCCCCCGCCGTCGCCACGTGCAGGCGACCCACGCCGGCGGGCAGCGCTCGTGCCTCCTCGAGCGTGCTGAGGGAGGCGCAGCCGGAGCCGAGCAGGAGCGTCGCGATCAAGGTGAGGAACGAGGAGACCCGCACCGCCGAAGTCTACACCCGGAACCTGACCCTTGCCGGGGCGGAGCCCCCAGGAGTTCGGCAGGCTGGGCATGATGGAGATCTCCGACTTCGCCGCTGCGGTCCTCTACAGCCCCGCCTTGGAAGACAAGCTGGCTGTGCCGGACGAGCTGACCGATGCTGATCCGACGGCTCGGGCTCGCATCCCCGACCGACCCGCGCGCGTGCCCGGCATGCGGTTCGCGGGAGCCAGTGAGCGGCCGGTCTTCCCCAGCGGCAGGGCGATCGAGGAGACCCACGGCCGGGCCCTCGCCCTGCACTTCTTCGCCAACCACGAGCTGCTCGCCCTGGAGCTGATGGCCCTGGCCCTGCTGCGGTTCGACAAGGCGGAGCCGTCCTTCCGGATGGGCATCGCGCACACGATGCTGGAGGAGCAGCGCCACTTCCGGCTGTACGTCGACCGGATCGAACAGCTCGGCGTGACCTTCGGCGACTTCGGGCTCAACTCCTTCTTCTGGGACGCCCTGTCAGGCATGGCGAGCCCGATGGACTACGTCACCCAGCTCTCGATGACCTTCGAGCAGGCCAACCTGGACTACGCGGCCCACTACAAGGCGATGTTCGACCGCC
>CAYQEG010000422.1:0-3395 GCA_964416435.1 uncultured Rickettsiales bacterium | reverse complement strand
GCTGTCCCACCCGCCTACCCCGGTGTGGGGGCGGGCGGGCCCGGGCCGCCGGGTCTCCCCCGTGCGGGGGCGCGGCCGACTGCGGCGTGGCACGCCCGGCTCGCTCGTCCAGCAGGAGCTCGCCTCCTACCTCGCGACCAACCCGGACGACCGCAGCTACCCGATCGCGGTCAACCGGATCATCGAGCTCGTCTGGAACTCGGAGCTGCTGTCCGCTCGAGTCACCCGCTTCCTGGACGAGTACCTCGCTCGGGTCGGCGGCGGGGCCGTCGATCCCTCGGGCTACGCGACGCTGTACGCCCTGGGACGGCTGTTCGAGTTCCACGATCGGATCGACGGCGCCAAGACGGCCTACCGAGCCCTGTTGGGGAGCTCCCCGGAGTACGCCGACGCGCAGCTGCGGTTGAGCAACATCGAGGCGGGGCTCGCCGAGGCGATCGGCGGCACCTGGCAGCCGGTCCACCTCCTGATCGACGGCGTGCACAAGTTCTCGCCGCTGCCCGAGTTCGACGACATGCCCCAGCTCGGCACCGCCCCCGGCGCGGCGGTCGGCACGCCCCCCAGCGGCTCCCTGGACCGGGACGCGCCGCCCGCGCGGGCCCGCAGCGCTTCCAACGACGAGACCGTCGACTTCACCGACTTCGCCGGCTCGCCGAGCGGACGCCACGCGGCCAGTGGCGACGACACGATGGACGTCCAGGACTACGTCACGAGCGGGTCGGTCCGGGCGCAGGAGGTCGGCACCTCCTCCGGCGGACGGGACAGCAGTCGCCAGTCCTACGACGGCGCGTACGCGGCCGAGACCGACGCCGAGGGCGCGATCATCGAAGGCACGGTCATCGCCAACCGGTATCGGATCGAAGGGCTGGTCGGCTCCGGCGGCATGGCTCACGTCTACCGCGCGACCGACCTCGAGCTCGAAGAGGTCGTCGCGATCAAGGTCTTCCAGCAGGTCGTCCAGAACCGTGCCGGCCTCGACCGGTTCCGTCGCGAGATGAAGCTGAGCCGAAAGCTCGTGCACCCCAACATCGTGCGGATCTACGAGTTCGGGACGTGGCGAGGCGCCCGGTTCATCACGATGGAGCTGCTCCGCGGCGATGACCTGGAGAACCACCTGGTCAAGCAGCCCGAAGGTCGGATGGAGACCGCCGAGGCGCTCCGCCTGATGATCCAGGCCTGCGACGGCCTCGGCGCCGCCCACGAGGCCGGCGTCATCCACCGCGACGTCAAGCCCCAGAACCTCTTCGTGATCGAGAAGGGCACCCGCCTCAAGATCATGGACTTCGGCATCGCCAAGGTGAACAACAGCGCGGCGTCGATCAGCGTGACGGGCGTCCGGGTGGGCACCCCCCGCTACATGAGCCCCGAGCAGATCCAGGGCGACGCGGAGGTCACCCCGGCGTCCGACCTCTACGCGCTGGGCGGCGTGATGTACGAGCTGTTCACGGGCAGCCCGGTCTTCCAGGAAGAGGACCTGGTCCCGCTCCTGCTGAGCCACATGACGGAGGCTCCGCAGCCGCCTCGGGACCGGTTCCCCGGCGTGCCCGCCGACGTGGAGCAGATCATCCTGCGCTTGTTGAGCAAGTCGCCGGACGATCGGTACGAGAGCTGCGCCGACCTCAAGAAGGCGCTGCTCCAGGCGTTCGTGAAGAGCCAGCGCTAGGAGCGTGTAGCGCATTGGCCACCTGTCGCCCCATGGACCGGATGCGTCCGATCCCGTTGTTGCTCCTCGTCGTGCATTCCCGATGCATCTCCTCGTCGCGCCTTGGCCTCGGACACCCCGGTCTCACGGGGCTCCGGTTCCAAGGCGCGACAAGCTCCTAGCGGCATCGCCAGGCCATGAGCCGCCTCGACCAACTGACGCCCGCCGACCTCCCGACCGGACTCGGTCAGCTGGATCTCGTGGCGCTGCTGGGGCAGGGGACGACCGGCCGGGTGTTCAAGGCCGAGACCCGTGGCGTCGGCGGTTTGCCCAGGGTGGTCGCCGTGAGCGTGCTGCGCCCGGTCCAGGGTGCGGACGACGCCTGGGGACCGGGCCTCGCCGAGGTGCACCGAGCCCGCATGCTCAAGCACAAGGGGATCGTGCAGACGTTCTCCGCGGGTGAGCGCGACGGCCTGCCGTTCGCGGTGACGGAGCTGGTCGAGGGGGCGCCGCTGCCCGACCTGGTACAGGCGAGCGGGGCGCTGCCCCCGCGCGGCGCGCTGGACGTCGGCATCCAGGTCGCCGCCGCCCTCGCGGTCGCTCACGGCGTGCATCCAGCCACCGAGATCCCGATCCTGGTCCACCGGGACCTGCGTCCCAGCCGGGTGATGATCGGCGCCGACGGCGTGGTGAAGCTGCGTGGCTTCGGCTTCGCCGACTACACCGACCGAGGTCACGGCGACCTCTCCCGGGACGCGTTCGCGGCGCCGGAGGTCCTCGGGGGCAAGCCGCCAGGCCCCGACAGCGACCAGTTTGCCCTGGGCGCGACGCTCGCCTGGGCCCTCCTCGGGGAGCCCGCGTTCCCGGTGCCCGCGCCCGCGTTGGCCGCCCAGCGGGTCGCAGCGATCGTCACCGAGGCGAGCAACGGCGCGCTCTCCCGGCGGCTCGACGGACTGGCTGACGGCCTCGGGCGGGTCATCGGTCGCATGCTGTCGCCGACGCCTGGTCAGCGGTTCGGCACCATCACCGAGGCCGAGGCTGCGATGCGTGAGCTCCGCGGGGGGCTTCCCCGTGGAGAGCGGCTCGGTCGCATGGTGACCCGGGTCTTCGGCTCCGATCTCGGGGAGCTCACGGTGCCCGGGCCGGTGCCCCGTCCGCTGCTGAGCGGCCCCGCCCCGCTGGCCCGCCCCGCCCCGCCACCCGAGCCTCGGCGCCCCCCGTCTCCCCCGGCTGCCCCCCCGGCTGCCCCCCCGGCGCCCCCTGCGCCAGCGGCCCGCCCCTCCCCGCCGGCGACGGCCCGGCCCGCACCGCCGCCGGCACGGCGTGAGCCGGCGCCCGCCCCCGCCGACGCAGGCGATGACGATCGACCCGCCGGGGCCCCCGCGCCGCCGCCGATCGCCGTTCCGTCCCGCGCTCTCGTGGACGCTCCCCGAGGGGGGGCGCCGCCGGACGACATCCCGACGAACCCCGGCCGGCCCGAGGCCGAGTTGGAGTCCCTGGACGTGCTGCCGGTCGTCGACGACGAAGTCGCCCGGCGCGGCGAGGTCGAGTTCGAGCCGACCGCCGCGGGGGCCCCCCCGACGCGGGGGGCGACCGGCTCGTCGGGGCTCGCGCTGGCGGGGCACGGCTCATCGATGTCGCTGCGCCCCGAGCAGCTCGAGGTGGGCTCGGGTCGACCCGCGCCGCCGGGCCTGGAGTCGTCTCCCCCCCGCGTGGGGCCGCAGCCGCCGCCACGGGTGCCGGCGCGGCGGCC
>CAYQEG010000421.1:0-3405 GCA_964416435.1 uncultured Rickettsiales bacterium | reverse complement strand
GGCGGACTCCTCGGCGAAGCGGGAGCAACCCTGCAGGGCGAACAAACCCCATGAGTGCCACCCGGGGAAACCTGGGAAGGCCCGGAGCGGAGAAAACCGTCGAGGTCGTAGAAACGGCGAGGGCGGAACGAAGCGGCTGCGGTAAGGCCGCGAACTTCGCGCTGGAGACCAGGGAGCCGGACAGCGTCGCATGCGGCGCGGAAGGGCGCCTCGACTGGGAAGCGAACGGTCGCGCACCTCGGTGCGGGACGGCGAGCGGAGCAGTCGGCCGGTCGGGACGCGAACGGTCACGCACTTCGGTGCGGGGCGGGGAGCGGAACGGACGACGGTCGGGACGCAAACGGTCACGCACCTCGGTGCGGGACAGGGAGCGGAACGAGCGGACGCCGGTGAGGGAGACGGAGCGGGCTTCGGCCCGAGACGAGGACCGAGCAGGCGGGCGTGGTCGATGAAGGAGCGGAGCTGAGTGGACGCTCCAGGCTGGTGCGCTGGAGGGGCGAGCAACCTCAAGAGAGGAGCCGAGACGACGGCAGGTCCCTTCTCAGGACCCGTTGAAGTGGAGGCCGGGCGGAAGGTCCAGTGCTCCGAGGGAGAGATGAAGTTCACGAGGGGAGCCCAGACGGAAGCATTAGCGACCGGAAGCGGGTCCGGTGAAGACGGCAAGGGCCGCGGTCGAGAGGCCGGAAGGTCGAAGTCGGGGCAGCGAACCAATGCGCTGCTAGCCGGGCTCGTCAAACCCTGAAGAACACATCAACTCCGCGGGAGTGGCGGCGAAGCGCTTCGAAGTCGGCCTCGGCCGGCGACGGAGGAGCAGCGACGCGGGACCCACGACAGTCGGCAGGTCGCCGACTCGGCAGGCTTCGGCCCGCCGACCCGTGAGACTCTGAAGAGGCGAAGTCACGCGCGACGCAGACCGAACGGCCCCGGACCAGGGTCGAGACGGAGCGTCGCGAACCGACCTCGAGGACTTGTGCCAGGAAGCCGGTGACCTCTCGGGGTCACCGGCTTTCTTCGTTCTGGGCGGGTCGGGGGCGGCTCAGCGCTGGGGTGGAGCGATCCGGCCGCGGCGTCGATCACCCCACCGGGTCAGCTTCGAGAGCCCGATCATCACGTACAGCGGCGGCAGCACCTTCCAGGGCTGGAAGACGTCCCCGGCGAGCAGCCGGATGATGTGACGCTTGAGCAGATCGACGCCGGGTCGGCCCTCCGGCGGGTGCATCATGGTCCACCGGAACCACGGGTCGTACCAGCTGTAGATGAACCGGGTGAACACCTTCAGGGCGTTGGCGGTGGCGCGCTCGTACCGGGCGAAGTCCCGTCGATCGGGGACTCGGCTCCTGCGCAGCGCGCGCGCGGCGTCCCTGGCGGCCTTGCTCGCGCCGGTCATCGCCAGGTGGACGCCCGAGGAGAACACCGGGTCGAGGAACGCGGCCGCGTCGCCGACGAGGACCCAGCCCGGTCCGGCGATGGGCGAGCACCGGTAGGAGAAGTTGGCCGTCGTCTCGACGGGCCGGGAGCGCTCCGCTGCGGCCACCCGCACCCGCACCGCGCGGACCTCCTCGAGGATCCGGTCCCACATTCCGTCGCGGTCCAGCCCCTCGCGCTTCCAGCCCTTGAACGTCTCTCCGGAGACGACCGCTCCGACCGACGCCCGGTGGCCGGCGAACGGGATGAACCACATCCAGCCGAAGGAGGTGCCGATGATGCCGATGGTCCCGGCGTCCTCGTCCGACGCGAGGATGACGTTGTCGTAGTGGGTGAAGAGGGCCACGGTGTCGAGGAACGGATCCGGGGTGCGCAGACCGAGCTCCCGGCCGAGCAGCGTCGCGCGACCCGTGCAGTCCACCGTCAGCCGGGCCCGAATCTCGGTGCGGTCGCCCTGCTGCTCCACGGTCACGCCCGCCACCCGGGGGCCCTCCCGGAGCAGGCCGGTCACCCGGACCTGGTCGAAGCAAGGGACGCCGTCGTCGACCGCGGCGTCCCAGAGCAGCTTGTCGAACTCCGAGCGGGTGACCTCGAACGCAGTCGCGTGCTTGGAGCCGGCGCCGTCGCCGAAGTGGAAGTACTCCGGCTTCATACCGTCCGCCTCGACGAAGTAGGCGCCGTGCTTGGGCAGGAAGCCGGCCCCTTCGAGCCGCGGGAGCAGATCGAGCTCCTGCCAGACGTCGTTGGTGCAGGGGAGCAGGCTCTCCCCGATGCAGAAGCGGGGGTGCTGCTGTCGCTCGATCACGATCGCTGCGTGACCGGCTCGATGGAGCAGGCGAGCCATCGTCGTGCCGGCAGGTCCTCCCCCGACGACGACGACGTCGCACTCGGCGGGAAGGGAGGGTCGTGGGGAGCCCGACATGGCGGCGGAGTGTACCGGTGAGCGTGGATCGTCGCTGGCCTGGGTGCGATCAACCCCTCCCACCATGATCGAATGGCTCCGAGCGACTATGCTGTGAGGGCTTGCGGGCGCAGGTCGCACGTGCGCCCGCGCGACGTGGTCCGTGGAGACCCCGAGGAACTCACTCTTGTCCCGAAGAACGGCCGATCCCGCCGAATTGAAGTCCTCGGGCGAGTTCGTCCAGGCGGGTCGGATCCACGAGAGCCGTCACGAGATCCAGGAGGCCATCGACTCCTACATCTCCGGCGAGGCGTGGCAGGAGGCGGCGCGCCTGCTGAGCTTCCAGGGCCGCTTCCGCGACGCCGGCATGACGCTTCTGCGCTCGCTGCCGAGCCGGCCCACCCCGGTGCTCCGGATCTCCCCGGACGTGCGCCGCGATGCGATGAATGCGGCCCTCTGCTTCGCTCGCGGGGGCGCCCGCAAGGAGGCGGTGGGGCTGCTGATGAACCTCGGCGAGCACCAGCGCGCCGCCGGTCTGCTCCAGATGGCGGGGCTGCGCGAGGAGGCGGTGCGCGCGATGCGGGGCGAGCCGCTGGAGGGCAGCCCGTGGCCGCCCGGGATCCTGTTCAACCCGGCCGCCCAGGGTCAGGACGACGTCGACTCCGGCCCGTCCTGGGGCAGCCGTCCCTCGACCCCGGGCTCGACCCCCAGCCAGCGTGACTCCGCGCCCTGGGAGTCGGGGCGATCGTCGCCGCCGAGCCGACCGCCGGGTCCGCCGAGGCCCCCGGGCGTGTCTGGGTCCACCCCCGCCACCTCGTCGCTCCCGCCGCTGCAGTCCGAGCCGTCCACCGATGGCTACCTGTCGTCGTCCCTGGAGTTCACCCCGCTGGGCATGGAATCGGAGCCGTCGCCCGTCGGGGCCAACCCGACGCCCACGCCTCGGACCAACCCGCTGTCACACACGCCGAACCCGCTGTCGCGGACGCCGGGGGCGCCCCCCCCCCCCGGCCCCCCGCCCCCGGCCCCCCCCCCCCCCGCGGGGGCCGCCCCCCCCCCCCCCCCCCCCCCCCCCCCCCCCC
>CAYQEG010000420.1:0-3412 GCA_964416435.1 uncultured Rickettsiales bacterium | reverse complement strand
TGAGCGTGTTCGACTTCACCGCGGACGACGTCATCGAGGTCCGCCTGCACGCCCCGACGATGCGCGGCCGGGTCCTCGCCGGAGACAGCCCGCTGTCACTCATCGAGTCCTTCACCGAGTACGCCGGCCGCATGCCCGCCCTGCCCGATTGGGCCAACGAAGGGGCGATCGTCGCGCTCGCCCGCCCGCTGGACGACAGCCTGGAGATCGTCGACGACCTGCTCGCCCACGACGCCGCGCTCGCCGGCGTCTGGAACCAGACCTGGTCCGGCGTCGCGACCACCTGGATCGGTGAGCAGGTGCTCTGGAACTGGGTCCAGAACGAGCACCACCACCCCGGCTGGGGCGCCTGGTCCGACGCGCTGGACGACCGGGGCGCGCGCACCCTCTGCTACGTCAACTCGATGTTCCGGGAGCTGCCCGACGACGCCGGCGACGTGCGCCGCGACCTGTTCACCGAGGGCCTCGAGGGCGACTACTTCGTGCACGACGAGCACGGCGACGTGCTGATGCTGCCGGTGACCGCCTTCGACGTCGCGCTGCTCGACCTGAGCAACGAGGAGGCCCGCGCCTGGATGAAGGACGTCATCCGGGACGAGATGATGGGCAACGCCAACTGCAGCGGCTGGATGGCCGACTTCGCCGAGGCGCTGCCGCTGGAGGCCGTCATGGCCGACGGCACCACCGGCGATGCCTGGCACAACCGCTACCCGGTCGAGTGGGCCCGGCTGAACCGCGAGGCGGTCGAGGAGGCCGGTCGCCTGGGCGACGTGCTGGTGTTCAACCGCTCCGGCTTCACCACCACCCCGCGGCACAGCCTGCTGCTCTGGCAGGGGGACCAGCTCACCACCTGGGACCGCTACGACGGCCTGCGCAGCGCGGTGCACGGCCTGGTCAGCGGCGGCTTCAGCGGCATCGCGCTAAACCACAGCGACATCGGCGGCTACACGTCGCTGAGCTGGATGGGGCTGGGCTACACCCGCGAGGCGGAGCTGCTGAAGCGGTGGACCGAGATGGCGGCGTTCACGTCGGTGATGCGCACCCACGAGGGCAACCAGCCCGGGGCCAACGCGCAGGTCTACTCGGACGACGCGGCGATGGCCCACTTCGGCCGCATGACCCGCGTCTACCGGGCGATGGCGGACTACCGCAGCGACCTGTTCGTGGACGCCGAGAGCCGCGGCTGGCCGGTCGTGCGCCACCTCGCCCTGCACTACCCCGAGCTCGACGACGCCTGGACCGTGGACGACCAGTTCCTGCTCGGCAGCGAGATCCTCGTCGCGCCGACCCTGGAGCGCTGCGGCGGCGCCTGCGAGCGCGAGGTGTTCCTGCCCCCCGGCCCGTGGGTGCACCTGTGGACGGGCGAGGTGCTCGGTCACGAGTCCGAGGTCGACCGGGTGGTCGTCGACGCCCCCCTCGGCGAGCCGGCGGTCTTCTACCGGCACGGCTCGCCCATCGCCCCCGAGCTGGTCGACAACCTCCGCGCCGAGGGCATCGACGTGCCGGACGCCGACGACGCGTCGACCCCCGACGAGCCGGCCGGGGCCGGGACGCTCACCTGCGGACAGGCGGTGACCGGCGACACGTCGGGTGCGCTCGCGGCAGCCGAGTACGACGCCTACGACTGCAACGTGGGCGCCTACCCGGCCCCCGAGGTGGTCTACGACCTGGCCCTCGCTGGCGCCGACCTGGTGGAGGTGTCGCTGGTCGACCCGCTCCCCACCGAGGTCAACCACGACCTGATGGTGCTCGGCGACGACGGCTCCTGCGTGGCCTGGGGCGCCAACGCCCTGGAGTTCGAGCCCGAGCCCGGCGTCGCGTACCGCCTGGCGGTGGACGGCTACGACCATGACGCCGGCGCGTTCGGAGTCGAGGTGAGCTGCGACTGACCGTGACCGCCGCCGGGCGGTCCGGACGTCCGTGGGGCAGACTACGTCGCCATGAGCAAGCTCTACCTCGGCCACCTCCTCGACGACGCCGGCGAGACCACCGAAGACCGCTTCGAAGCGAAGGCGGACCGGCTGACCAGCCACGCGGTCTGCATCGGCATGACCGGATCGGGCAAGACCGGCCTCAGCGTCACGCTCCTGGAGGAGCTGGTGCTCCAGGGGGTGCCGATCATCGCGATCGACCCCAAGGGCGACCTGGCCAACCTCGGGCTCGTGTTCCCCCAGCTCCAGGGCGCCGACTTCACCCCCTGGGTCGACCCGGGCGAGGCGGAGCGCTCCGGGCAGAGCGTGGACGCGGTCGGCCAGGCCAAGGCGGAGCTGTGGCGGGGCGGGCTCGCGGGATCGGGGATCGACGGCGCCCGGCTGCAGCAGCTGGCCGACAAGATGCAGCTGCGGGTCTTCACCCCCGGCTCCGAGTCGGGCATCCCCGTCGACCTGCTCGGCTCCCTGCAGGCGCCGCCGCCGGCGATCCGCGAAGATCCGGACGCCTGGCGCGAGATGGTCGCGGGCACGGTGTCGGGCCTGCTCGCCCTGATGGGCGTGGAGGCCGACCCGGTGCGCTCCCCCGAGCACCTGGTCATGCAGCGCATCCTCGAGGAGGCCTGGTCCGCGGGCGAGACGCTCGACATGGAGCAGCTCGTGCTGCGCATCGTCGACCCGCCGTTCAAGAAGGTCGGCGTGTTCCCGGTCGACAGGTTCTGGAAGCCCGACAAGCGCATGGACCTGGCGATGGCGCTCAACGGCGTGGTCAGCGCGCCGGCGTTCGGCGCCTGGACCAAGGGGGCGCAGCTCGACGCCCAGGCCCTGGTCCGGGGAGACGGCGGCAAGGTCCCCGTCAACGTCTTCTACCTCGCTCACCTGGCCGACGCGGAGCGCATGTTCTTCGTGTCGCTGCTGCTCGAGCGGGTCGTCGCCTGGTCGCGCACGCTGCCCGGCACCGGCAGCCTGCGCGCCCTCGTGTTCTTCGACGAGGCCTACGGCTATCTGCCGCCCTATCCGCGCAACCCGCCGACCCGCAAGCCGCTCATGACCCTGCTCAAGCAGGCCCGCGCCGTCGGCGTCGGCGTGATGCTCGCGACCCAGAACCCGGTCGACCTCGACTACAAGGCGCTGACCAACGCCGGCACCTGGTACCTCGGCCGCCTCTCCACCGAGCAGGACATCAACCGCGTCGCCGAGGGCATGCGCGCGGCGGGCGCCGCGGGCGACCTGTCGGGCATGCTCGCCCGGCTCAAGCCCCGCCGGTTCGTGGTCCGGGACGTGCGCGAGTCGCAGCCCGTCGCCTACAAGACCCGGTGGGCGATGAGCTTCCTGCGCGGCCCGATCACGCGGCGTGAGATCGCCCGGCTGCCGGACTCGGTGCGCACCGTCGGGGGTGGACTCGCCGCCGCCCCGGCGCCGCCCCCCGCCGCCGCCGCCCCCCCCCCCCCCCCCCCCCCCCCCCCCCCCCCCCCCCCCCCCCC
>CAYQEG010000419.1:0-3518 GCA_964416435.1 uncultured Rickettsiales bacterium | reverse complement strand
ATGTCCGATCGGGCGTTCACGATGATGGTCGGCCTTACAGGATGGTTTTAGAACTCTCGACGCTGGGAGCCCTCGCTCGCGCGGCGGCTAGGTCCCCTCCACCCCCGACGCACCCGGAGGGGGCTGCTGGCCGGGTTCGAGGGCCGCATCGGACCTTCCTCGAGCGGGTCGACGAGGACCCCTGCAGCCCTGGCCTCGCGTCTTTCGTCGAGGCCGAGCTGCGGGGCTATCTTCGCTGCGGGATCCTGGCCCACGGCTTTGCCCGTTGCCGCTGCGCGACCTGCAAGGACGACATCCTCGTGGCCTTCAGCTGCAAGGGTCGCGGGATCTGCTCCTCGTGCGCGGGGCGGCGGATGGCCGAGGGGGCGGCGCGCCTGGTCGACGAGGTCATGCCGCACGTGCCCGTGCGCCAGTGGGTGCTGACCCTTCCGTACCCGCTTCGCTACCGACTGGCCTGGGACTCGGCCTTGCTCACCGACGTCCTCAACGTCTTCTTGAGCGAGGTGACGGCCTGCTACACCCGCCTCGCGCGAGTCCGTGGCCTGACAGAAGCGAAGACGGGCGCGTACACGGTCATCCAGAGGTTCTCCAGCTCTCTCGCCCTGAACGTCCACATCCACTCGCTGCTGCTCGACGGGGTCTTCGTGCCGGGGGAGGCCGGCCAGGCTCCAGTCTTCCATCCGCTGGCGGTCAAGGACGCGGACGTCTTGGCGGTGGTGCGGAGCACGGAGCTGGCCGTCCTGCGCCTGCTCGAGCGCAAGGGCTTGATCGAACCAGAGGACTGTCTGCCCCAGGGAGAAGACGAGTTCGCCGAGCAGCAGCCCCTGATGGCCGGCCTCTACCAGAGCTCGGTCGAGGGACGGATCGCAGTGGGAGAACGAAGGGGGCTCGCAGTTCGACGGATCCGCGGGCTGCCCTCCTCACGACAGGCAGCGAGGCGACGTCCGAAGCGGAAGAAGCCCATGTGCGCGACGTCGGGGGCCTTCGACCTGCACGCGAGGGTGCGGATCCGCGCTGAGCACCGCGGCGAGCTCGAGCGCCTCGCCCGCTACCTGCTGCGACCTGCGATCGCCACGGACCGGCTGCGCCTGCTGACAGGCGGCATGGTCGCTTACGACCTGAAATCACCGTGGGCCGACGGCACCACCGGGTTCTTGTTCTCGCCCACCGAATTCATCGAGAAGCTCGCGGCTTTGATTCCACCGAAGGGGAAGGACCTGATCCGCTACCACGGCGTCCTCGCCCCCGGCTCCAGCCTCCGCGCTCTGGTGGTCCCGGGAAACCGACGCCGCGACCCAGGCTCAACAACGAAGCCAATCCCGCGCACCAGAATCCCCTGGGCCGACTTGTTGAAGAGGGTGTTCCAGATCGAGATCCTCCGCTGCGTGCGTTGTGGCGGGCGGCGCGAGGTGATCGGGGTGGTGAGGGACCCTGTGCAGGCACGCAAGATCCTGCAGCATCTTGGTCTGGACACCGAAGGCTACGAACCCCTGGCTGCGCGAGCTCCTCCTCAACTGGACCTGGCGCTGTAGTGAGCAGCTCGACCCTGGGTGCAGCAGGGGGAGCGCCGATGGTTGTTCTCGTGCGGTGGAGATCGGTGCTCGACCGCCTCGAACTCTCCGCTTCGGCCAACGAGTTGAGGGTTGTGGGGCCCTCGGCGCGTGCCGCATGCCGGCTGAAGCGCCGCGTGATGTCGAGATCTCCGTCCAGCAGCCGGGGCGTTCAGCGCGATCGGGGAGCCATGTTTCTTATCCGCCGCGACCTGCGCGACCAGCCCCCCGTCTGGTGGGACATGCAGGAGAACCCGCCCCTGCCCTGCAACGACCTGTACTGCGGCGCGGGGAGCCAGTGCGCGACGACGACGGTCAACATCGAGGGCTGCGTCTGCCGGCCCGGCACGGTCGCGCGGGCGGTGGACCGGCCGAACCTGTCGTCAGCGTTCCTGGGCCAGGGGGTCACCTGCGTGAGCCTGTCCTTCGACCTGATGCCGGAGATGCCCGACGACGCCCCCGACGTGTGCGCCGGCTGGAGCTGCGGCGAGGCCGGCGAGTGCGTCGCGCTCAACGGCAGCCCGACCTGCGCCTGCAACGCGGGCTACGCCGCAGTACCCCAGTTCGGCAACCCGCTTCTCTGCCGCGCCATCGTCGAGTCCTACCCCGCCACGCAGCTGCTCTGGCCCGGCTTCAACGACCCGTTCGGCGACGATCCGAAGGAC
This sequence comes from uncultured Rickettsiales bacterium, assembly GCA_964416435.1. Taxonomy (GTDB): domain Bacteria; phylum Myxococcota_A; class UBA796; order UBA9615; family UBA9615; genus CAYQEG01. The sequence goes on along the minus strand of CAYQEG010000419.1, from coordinate 1,303 downwards.
AAGCCGGAGGAAGACGACCTCCCCGAGGGCTGCGCCGATGACAGCTCAGAGGACGACGACGAGCCGGAGCTGACCGAGTCCAGGTCGAGCTCCAGCCGGCGCTCGATCAGCGGCAGCTGCAACGCGGCCCTCGGCGGGCGCAGCGCGAGCTTGCTGGTCGTGCTGTTTGCGGGCCTGCGGCGACGGCGGACCGCGTAGCCCGCCCGACGCCCCGGGATCGGCCCGCGCCGCCTGGGCGCCTGGGATAGCGTGCGGGCCATGAGTCGAGTCCCCGCGATGCTCGGGACCGCGTGTGTCCTCCTCCTGGTGGTCGCCGCGCCCAGGTCGAGCAGCGGCGAACCCATGAAGGCTGCCCGCGAAGCGACCGCTGCTCGCGCCGCCGAGCTCCAGGGCACCGCCTGCGTCGAGGTCGACGACCCGGACTCCAGGATCGCTCGCGAAGCGACCACGGCCATCCTGTCCTCGGTGGACGAGCTGGGGCGGTCGTTCGAGGCCACGCAGGAGCCCTACCTCCTGTACTGGCGGGGCCTGCTCAGCGGGTGCGTGAAGCGGAATGACCGGGCCGCGGCGGACCTCCGGCTCTTCGTCGCCGAGGTCGCTGACGACGAACTCTACGCCGCCCAGGTCGCGGACGCGCAGCGGAGGCTGGAGCGGCTGGAGGCAGGTGACAAGCGGGCTGGGGCGCCCGGCCCCGAGGTCGCGGCCGCGGTGGCGGGCGGCTCGCTCCTGGGCGCCGGTGGCCTGCTGGTGGCCGGAGGAATCTCGAACGCGGACGCAGCCCGACGGAGCCAGGTGGCCTTCGACGCGGGCACACGCCCGTGGGTCGACACCGACGCCCTCGCCACCGAGGGAGAGTCCCGAACGGTCACGGCGAACGCGCTGTTCGTCGCGTCCATCCTCTCCTCCGCCACCGGCACCGCGCTGGTGGTGGCCGCCGCTGCGAGCCAGCGACGCCCTGCCCCCGTCGTCGCCCTGGCGTTGCCCCTGAACGACGGCGCGGTGCTGGTTGTCGCGGGGCGCCTGCCGTGAGCGAGCGCTGCACGATCCGGATGCTCACCCTGTTGGCCTTCCTGGCCTCGACCGGCTGCGCCTTCGACCGATCGCCGGCCCGCGTCGCCTGCACCGAGGACGCGCACTGCCCCGGCGGCTGGAGCTGCGACAGCGACTTGGGGACCTGCGTTGACGGGGCGGGTGACGACGACTCCGCGGCAGACGACGACGACCTCACACCCGACGACGCCGACCCCACCCCCGCCGACGACGCCGCCACCCCCGACGACGACGCCGCCAGCGCCGACGACCC
>CAYQEG010000418.1:0-3519 GCA_964416435.1 uncultured Rickettsiales bacterium | reverse complement strand
GCCGTACCCGTCCTCGACGTCGCGGATGCCGTCGCCGTCGGTGTCGCCCTCGCCCTCGTCCTCGTCGGTGTAGCCGTCCCCGTCCGCGTCGACCGTGTTCTGGGGGGTGTCGGGCACCCCGTCGCCGTCGGTGTCGACCAGCTCGGTGGTCGCGCCGGGGCCGCCGACGACGGCGCCGTAGCAGCCGCTGAGCGACAACAGCGCGGCCAACGCGCAGCCGAGCACGAACAGGGAGGCGGACTGCAGCGCGTCGCGAGCCGTCATGTTGGACCTCCGAGCGTGAGCGCTCCCTCAAGCCACGCGGTCGATCCCAGTCGAGCCCGGACATGTTGCGGCGGTGTGGATCGAGGGGTGTTCTTTCCGTGGACGGCCTCGATGTGTTCGACTGCCGGGATGGACCGCGCCAGCAAGAAGGCAGCTACCCGGGCCGCGGTGCTCGACGCCGCGGTGAGGCTGTTCGCGGCGCGCGGCTACCGGGCGGTGCCGGTCGAGGACCTCGCGGAGGCGGCCGGCATCAGCCGACGCACCTTCTTTCGCTACTTCCCGACCAAGGAGGCGACGCTGTTCGCCGACCACGGCGATCGCGTCGCCGCGCTCCGGGGCGCGCTCGCCGGGGCCGATCCGAAGGCCGACGCCTGGACCGCGCTCCGGGGCGCGCTGACCGCCATGGCGCGGGACGTGATGGCCGATCGCGACGGCCAGGTCGCCCGCTGGCGGATCATCGAGAGCGACGCCCACCTGCTCGCGGCGGACCGCGCCCACGACCTGGAGCTCGAGGTGGCGATCTCCGAAGCCCTCGCCTGCGACTACCCCCCCGGGGACGCGCGGGTGCTCGCCGGCGCGCTGATGGGGGCCGTCCGGGCGGTCATGCGCAGCTGGTTCGAAGCGGACGGCGCCTGGGACCTCGTCGACCGGGGCCTCGCCGCGGTGGACCTGCTGGAGCGGGGCGTTCGGGCCTGACCGCGGCGCCGGACGCGGGGGTGACCGGTTCGGCTCCCTGCCTGGAAACTCCAGTTTCCGGCCGCGGCCACCCGGTCTCCCCGCGGAGCGACCGGAGATCGGTTGATGTCGCCGCTGCTGGGGAGTTGGCGGGGGACCGTCGCACCCTGGCATGGGCCTTGCGAAACAAGCCGGTATGCGCGCCATCGCTCTCCCCGCCGCTCCGCCCCTGCTCCTCTGCCTGCTCCTGGGCGCGTGCGCCGAGCTCGACCACGAGGCCCACGATCCGCCCGAGGGCATCGACACGGCCAGCTACGCCCTCTCGACGATCGACTGCGCCGAGTCGTCGGACACCGGCTACACCAGCGGCACCCCCTTCCCGATCACGGTCGTGACGGTCGACGGCAAGCCGGTCGAGCGGGAGACCGCCAACGCCTACTACGTCATGGCCCAGGCGGCCCACGCCCAGGGTGTGAACATCGGCATCATCAGCGGCTTCCGGACGATGGCCGAGCAGCAGTACCTGTACGACTGCTACGTCAACTGCACCTGCAACGGCTGCAACCTCGCCGCGACCCCCGGCTACAGCAACCACCAGAGCGGCCACGCGCTCGACCTGAACACGAGCGCTGGCGGCGTGCTCTCCTGGATGAACGCCAACGGGGCCTCCTTCGGCTTCACGCGCACCGTGCCGTCCGAGGACTGGCACTGGGAGTGGTGGGGCGGCGGCCCCGGCGGCGGCCCGTGCGCGGCCGAGGTCATCGTCGACAACGCCGATCCCGGCTTCTCGTTCGTGCAGGGCGGCGGCGACGTGCAGGAGACCGAAGCGGACGCCTTCGAGGGCGGCTTCTACTTCCAGGACCCCTACGCCTACGACGTCCCGTTCACGGTCGGCACCTGGACCCCCGAGATCCCGTCGACCGGCCTGTACGCCCTGGACGTCTACGTGCCGAGCTCGCCCTGGGCCGCGTCGACGGAGGCCGCTTTCGACATCGCCTTCCACGGGGGCCACGCGATCGAGTTCGTCGACATCTCCACCAACGACGACGACTGGGTCGAGCTGCTCGGCGGGCAGCCGCTCAAGTTCGTGGAGGGCGCCACGGGCAACGTCACGCTGACGAACCTGACCACCGAGGAGCCCGGCGACTGGCTGGCCTGGGACGCGGTGCGCTGGCGACGGGTCGACGACCCCGGCTCGGGCTCCGCGGGCAGCAGCTGTGAGCTGGCCAACGACTGCGGCGGGGCCCTCGTCTGCGTGGACGACGTCTGCACCTGGCCCTGCTCGGACTCGGACTGCGCGGGCAGCAGCTGTGACGCCAGCACGGGCGTCTGCATGGACGAGGCGCCCTACGACGGCGACCTCCTGCCCGACGACAGCGGCAGCCTCGACACCGACCAGGACGGCATCCCCAACAACGTCGAAGGCCCCGGCGACGACGACGGCGACGGCGTGCCCAACTGGTGGGACCACGACTCCGACGGTGACGGCATCGACGACGAGGTCGAGGGCACCGGCGACCCCGACGGTGACGGGGTGCCCGCGTTCCTGGACGAGGACAGCGACGGGGACGGCATCGACGACGCCGATGAGGTCGGCAACTCGGACGATCCGATCGACACCGACGGCGACGGGACCCCCGACTTCCTGGACGAGGACAGCGACGACGACGGCATCCCGGACGGTGAGGACGACCAACCCCTGCACCCCGACGACGGGACGGGCCCCGGCGGCTTCGACCTCGACGGCGAGGCGGGGCCGGACGTCGCGGCGTGGGGCGAGTCCACCGACGAGTGGGGCGCCGGATGTGGCTGTGACGCGGCCAACTCGCCCGCGTCCCCGCTCGCCGGGTCGCTCCTGATCCTGCTCTGCGGGGCGGCCCTGCGGCGGCGCGCCGTCGTCTCTAGAAGCTGACGTCGTTCGCGTCGCGGGGGGCGATCTTGTAGGTCGAGAACGTGTGGTTCAGCGGCCCCTGCACGAAGTCCACGTCGACGCCGACGCCGGGGGCCGGGTCGCCGTCCTCGTAGCTGTACAGCTGCTCGTCGACCGTGACGATGTAGGTGCCGTCGGTGACGGTCCACTCCCAGTACGCCTCGCTGCTGGGGGCGGCCTGCACGGTGACGTCCTCGATGCGGACGAGCACGCCCTCCCAGTCCTCTCCGCCCGGGGACTGCAGGGCGGACAGGGTCAGCAGCTGGGGCTCCGGCTCCGGGCCGCTGCCCAGCGTCACGAAGCTGCCCTCCTCGGCGTTGACCTCGGTGAGGTCGTAGAACTCCTCGACCACGCCGGTGGTGTTGACCGTGGTGCCGACGTAGGCCCCCGGATCGGCGCCGACGTAGATCCAGATGCCGCTGCAGGTGCCGCCGCCCGGCTCCTGGGCCCAGACGCCGTTGTAGCGGGCCGCGGTCACCACGAGCCCCTCGAGGGTCACCGTCGAGCCCGTCGCGATGTCGCCCGACTGGACCGCCCAGACCGTGTCGTCGCCGGTGTCCGTGGGGTAGCTGTCGCAGCTGCCCGCGTCCGGCGGGGTTGCGTCGTCGTCGTCGGTTGCGTCGTCGTCGTCGGTTGCGTCGTCGTCGTCG
>CAYQEG010000417.1:0-3525 GCA_964416435.1 uncultured Rickettsiales bacterium | reverse complement strand
CTGTCGATGGCGTCACAGAACTCGGTGCAGGTCGCGCAGATCGTGTCGTCGTTGTCGTCGCAGTCCGACGTGTCCGGGTCACCGTCGTTGTCGTCGTCGACATCGGTGCAGTCCGGGTCGCCGTCACCGTCGTAGTCCGCGGCGCCGTCGACGAGGTCACCGTCGCAGTCGCTGTCGACCGTGTCGCAGGACTCGGGCGCGCCGGTGTAGATGGTGTCGTCCGCGTCGTCTCAGTCGGTCACGTCGGGGTCGCCGTCGTTGTCGTCGTCCGGGTCGACGCAGTCCGGGTCGCCGTCGGAGTCGAAGTCGGCCAGGCCGCCGGCGGCGCCGGGGGTGCCGAGGTCGCCGTCGCCGTAGGGCGTCTCGTTGACGCACCAGTTCTCGCCCGCGTCGTTGCCCGCGGCGGTCTCCGAGGAGCCGGCCACGGTCATCGAAGCGCCTTCGGGATCGGGGAACGTCGCCCCGTCGTCCCACTCCACGGCGTCCTGGCCACTGCCGGAGGAGTCGGCGAGGTAGAGCTCGTCGTCGGCGTTGCCGAGGGTGAACGAGCCGTACTCGTAGTCCTCGTCCACGCCGCCGTTGGTGCCGAAGTCGCCGTTGGCCGCGAACACGGCGCGGCCGCCCGCCGCCACGACGACGGAGGACTCGACCGTGAACGTGTCGGAGCCGTTGTCCGAGAAGACCCAGTCGATCAGATCGATGTCGTCCGCGGTGGTGTTGAGCACCTCGAACCACTCCCCGTTGGCGTCGCTGACGGCGGCCGGGTTCTGCATGATCTCGGTGATGATGATGCTGCCGGCGGGCGGCGGGTCGACGCAGTCCGGGTCGTCGTCGCCGTCGTAGTCCGGGAACTCGTCCGCCACGCTGCCGTCGCAGTCGCTGTCGACGGCGTCGCAGTCCTCGGGGGCGCCGGTGTAGACCGTCGCGTCGGTGTCGTCGCAGTCGGTGTCGTCGGGGTCGCCGTCTCCGTCCGAGTCGATCAGTTCAGCGTCGATGTCGTAGACCGACAGCGTGCTGTTGCCGTTCTCCCAGTCCCAGTAGAAGAGCTGGTTGTTGCCGTAGGTCAGGCCCGCCGTCTCGCCTTCGAGGTTGAGGTCGTAGGTCTGCAGCAGGTAGCCGGTGGCCAGGCTGATGCGGTGCAGGTCGGCCGATGAGCTGTAGTCCAGCACCCACAGCCAGTTGTGGTCGAGGTCGACCGCGATGTCGCCGACGCCGTTGGTGTTGATCAAGTACTGGTTGGTGATCAGGTCCGGCGTGGCGGTGTCCGACCGCCAGATCTCGTTCAGGTTGCTCCAGTTGTAGGACGTGCTCAGCTCGGTCCGCCACAGCGTGTCGTCGCGCACGTCGATGGGGAAGCCGCCGTAGGCCGCGACGTCGCTGCCGTAGTCGCTCGCGCTGCCGCCCGTCTTCGGGATCGTGTGCATGTCCTGGAAGCTGGTGTTGCCGGTGTAGTCCGAGAAGTAGAAGAGCGAGTCGTCGGCCGCCACGCTCGTCTGGTGGTTGAAGCCGACCGACAGGCTGTCCTGCACCACGCCGTCGAGGTCCGTGATGTAGATGGGGTGCGAGCACTGCTGCATGAAGAGCAGCTGCGAGGTGCCCTCGTCGAAGCCGAGGCCCTGCGGGTGGAAGTTGCAGGAGTTCTGCTCGAGCTCCGCCGCCAGCGAGGTCGTGCCGTCCAGGGTGATGTCCACCTCGGGGCTGATGACCTCGATGATCGTCAGCGTGCTGTCCCCGTTCTCCCAGTCGTAGTAGTAGAGGAAGCCGTCGCCGTAGGTCAGGCCCGCGGTCTCACCTTCGAGGGCGAGCGGGTACGTCTGGAGGAGGTCGCCGGTGGCCAGGTCGTAGCGGTGGATGTCCGCGCTGGAGCTGTACTCCAGGACCCAGAGCCAGCCGTGGTCGACGTCCACGGCGATGTCGCCGATGCCGTCGCTGCCGCTGATCGAGTAGGTGCTGTCGACCACGTCGGGGGTGTCGACGTTGGAGACGTGGATCTCGTCCAGGTTGGCCCAGCTGTAGCTCGTGCTCAGCTCGGTCCGATAGAAGAGGTCGTCCCGGATGTCGATCGGGAACCCGCCGTAGGCCGCCACGTAGCTGCCGTAGGACGTCAGGGAGCCGCCGGTGGTCGCGATGGACCACATGTCCTGGGTGGAGGAGTTGCCGGTGTAGTCGCTGAAGTAGTAGTTGCCGCCGTGGGCCGCGACGCTCGTCGTGTGGTTCTTGTTGACGAAGACGCTGTCGGTGATGTTGCCGCTCAGGTCGGTGACGTAGATGGTGTCGGGGCACTGCTGCATGAACAGCAGCTCGTTGGTGGCGTCGTTGTAGCCGAGGCCCTGGGGGTGGAAGTTGCAGGACGCCTGCTCCAGGTTACCCGCCAGCGACACGGTGCTGTCCACCTGGATGACGACGGAGCCGATGTTGTAGACGGACAGCGTGCTGTTGCCGTTCTCCCAGTCCCAGTAGTAGAGCTTGCCGGCGCCGTAGGTGATGCCCGCGGTCTCACCCTCGAGGCCGAGCGCGTAGCTCTCCAGGAGCGCGCCGGTGTCCAGGTCGTACCGGTGGATGTCGGCGCCGGCCTTGTACTCGAGGACCCACAGCCAGTTGTTGTCGACGTCGACCGCGATGTCGCCGATCCCCTCGGTCGTGCCCAGCGAGTAGGTGGAGGTCACCGAGTCGGGCGTGTTGACGTCCGAGATGTGGATCTCGTCGAGGTTGGACCAGTTGTACGTGGTGCTCAGCTCCGTGCGGTAGAGCAGCCCGTCCCGGATGTCGATCGGGAAGCCGCCGTACGCGGCCACGTAGCTGCCGTACGACGACAGCGAGCCGCCCGACGTGGGGATGGACCACATGTCCTGGCCCGAGCTGTTCGACGTGTAGTCGCTGAAGTAGTAGTCGCCGTCGTGAACCGCCACGCTCGTCGTGTGGTTCTTGTTCACGAACACGCTGTCCGTGACGACGCCGGTCAGATCCGTGACGTAGATCGTGTCGGGGCACTGCTGCATGAACAGCAGCTCGTCGGTGTCCTCGTTGTAGCCGAGGCCCTGCGGGTGGAAGTTGCAGGACGACTGCTCGAGGTCCGAGCCCAGCGTGTAGGTCGACTCGAGATCGAGGTCGATCGCGAAGGCGGCGGCCGGCAGCACGAGGGCTGCGGCGCAAACGGCGATGGCGGCCCGGATCACGGGCGAGATGGCGACTGAGAATCGAGACATCGTTGGCTCCCCTCCTGAGGAGGTGGGAAGCCTTCCACACCCGGGCCGCGGACGCCAGTGGCCCCGACGGGCCCGTTCGCTTTAGCTCCGGCGGCGGAACCGGGCCGCGCCGAGCACGGCCAGGAGCAGCAACGCCAGCGACGCGCCGCCTCCGGGAGCCACGCTGCTCGCGCAGTCGCAGTCCCCAGTGGTCGAGTCGTCGTCGTCGTCGTCGTCGTCCGCGGTCGAGTCGTCGTCGTCCGCGGCGTCGTCGTCGTCGCCGGTGGAGTCGTCGTCGTCCGTCGCGTCGTCGTCGTCCGTCGCGTCGTCGTCGTCCGTC
>CAYQEG010000416.1:0-3602 GCA_964416435.1 uncultured Rickettsiales bacterium | reverse complement strand
ATGAAGAAGGTCATCGGTCCGAACCTGCGGGACGTCCTGCGGGACCTGAAGCGAGGCGACGACGAAGCCGTCGAGACCTGGAACCGGCACCGGCTGCTCAGCGTCTTCCTGGCGGTCTGCAACGCGGTCTCCTACGCCCACCACCGCGGCGTGCTGCACCGGGACCTCAAGCCCGACAACATCCTGCTCGGTCACTTCGGCGAGGTCCTCGTCATGGACTGGGGCGTCGCCAAGATCATGAAGCGCGGGCGACGCAACAACGCCGGCATCGACCGCCTCACCCTGGTGCAGACCAGCGTCGGCCAGGCGATCGGCACGCCGGGCTACATGTCGGTGGAGCAGACGCTCGGCGAGGTGGACCGGCTCGACGAGCGCAGCGACGTCTGGTCGCTGGGGGCCATGCTCTACGAGGTGCTGACCCTCCGTCGCGCCTACGTCGCCACGTCGACCCACGAGATGCTCAAGGCGGTCTGCTCCGGCCCCCCCGAAGACCCCCGCAGGCGCGCCCCCGAGGCCGCCGTGCCCGAAGAGCTCGCCGCCATCGTCAACCGGGCGATGGAGTCCGCCCCCGAGGACCGGTACCCGTCGGCCGAGGCGATGGCCGACGAGGTGCGCGCGTGGCTCGAAGGCGCCCAGCGACGCCAGGCCGCTCGGCAGCACCTGGACGACGCGAGCCGCTCGTGGGTCCGCTACCTGTCGATCACCGACGAGACCGAGCGGCTGCACGCCGAGGACGAGGGGAGCGACGGTCGCCGGGACGACCTGGAGCTTCGACGGGTCAACGCGTTCGAGCAGGTGCTCGCGGGCTGCGAGTTCGCCCTGCAGCGGGACCCGGACAACGGCCGCGCCCGGGGCATGCTCGCCCGCGCCTACATGGAGCGGTACCGCTCGGCGTGCCGCAGCGGGGATCGCTACCAGTCGGTGTTCTGGGCTCGCCGCGCGCGCCTGTACGACGACGGGCGACACGCCGACGAGCTCAAGGGGTCGTGATCCTCTCCACGAGCGGCTTCAAGCCCTGGACCGCGCAGCGCTGCAGGTAGAAGTCGATCCCCCGGGGGCCTCCCAGCTCCTCGCCGCCGCCGGCCCGGCCGGGCCCGCCGTGCACCATCTGCGGGAGCACCGTGCCGGGCCCCGGAGAGTGCTCCGCGACCTTGCTGTGACCGACGTGGAGGCGACCGTGGAAGGGAGCGAGGCCCATCACCACGTCACCGACGAAGCGCTTGTCGTCGCTGTAGACGGACGACACCAGGCCGCCCTTGCCGAGCGCCACCGCGGCCGTCGCTTCGGGCGCGTCGCCCGAGTACGGCAGGATCGTCTGCACCGGCCCGAACACCTCGAGGTCGTGGGCGGCGCCGGCGTCGGTGGCTGACCGGGCCTGGAGCAGCGTGGGACCGACGAAGTAGCCGCGCTCGCCGTCGACGCCGACCAGCGCGCCGCGCCCGCCGTCGCCGTACGCGAACTCGGCCTGCTCCGCGAGCGTGCGGATGCCGGCGCGCACGTCGTCGTACTGCTGCTGCGTCGCGACGGGCCCCATCCGCACCTCGGACCGGGACGGGTCGCCCACCTTGACCCGGGCGATCTCCTCGATCAGGGCCTCCTTGACCGTCTCGACGTCGTCGACGGGCACCAGGATCCGGCGGATCGCCGTGCACTTCTGACCGGCCTTCTGGGTCATGTCACGGGCGACCTCGCGCACGAACAGGTCGAAGCAGCCGCTGCCGCTGTCGACGTCCGGCCCGAGGATCGCGGCGTTGAGCGAGTCCGCCTCCACGTTGACCCGCACCCCGTTGTTCACGATGTTCGGGCGGCTGCGGATCCAGGCCCCGGTGTCGGCCGAGCCGGTGAACGCCAGCACGTCCTGGGGGCCGAGGTGGTCGACGAGGTCGCCGGCGCTGCCGGCGATGAGGGAGACCGCGCCGGCGGGCAGCACGTCCGCGTCGACCAGGATCTCGAACACGCGCTCGGTCACCAGCGCCGTGGAGGTCGCCGGCTTGACGACCACCGGCATGCCGGCGAGCAGCGCGACGGCGGCCTTCTCGCCGAAGCCCCACGCCGGGAAGTTGAACGCGTTGATGTGCACCGCGACGCCGTGCCGGGGCACCTTGACGTGCCGGCCGACGTACCGCGGGTTCGGGGCGAGCTGAACGCTGTCGCCGTCGGCCAGGAACCGGGCGTCCCCCAGCGGCCGGCCGACGTGCTTGCCGTAGTACGCCATCGTGCCGGTGGCGCCGTCGATGTCGAACTTGGCGTCGCCCCGGGTGTTGCCGCCGTTGGCGGTCGCCAGCGCCACCAGCTCCTCGCGGTGCTGGTGGATCGCCGAGCTCGCCGCCATCAGCAGGTCCCCCCGCTCCGCGAACGTCAGCGCCCGCAGCGCCGGCCCGCCGACGTCCCGGGCGTAGGCGAGCGCCGCCCCGAAGTCCAACCCCTTCGTGGTCGCCCGCGCGAGGGTCTCCTCCGTCGTCGGGTTCTTGAGCTCGGCCCCGTCCCCGGAACCGACGCACCACTCCCCAGCCAGCCAGCTACGCAACGTCTTCATATGTCTCTTCCGCGTTCCCGCGTTTCCGCGTCCTCGTTCCCGTCCGGGTCTCGAAGGCCTGAGCCTCAGGTGCGCATGTAGGGGTCGTCGCAGTCGAACTTCACGTACTCGAAGTCGAACCCCTGGTGGTTGATCCCGTGCTTGGGCGGCGCGATCCAGGGGGCGATCTTCCCCGGCTCCAGGCACGGCTTCATGATCGACTGGATGTACGCCTCGTCGGCCTCGGTGGGCAGCCACTCCCCCTTGCGCGCCTCCCAGGTCTCGTCGCTGACGGGGTTGCCCTGGGGGTCGTAGTTGGCGGACGACCACAGCCCCTGCTGCCGGTTGAACCGCTGGTGCGGGAGCGTGATCTCGAAGTCCATGCCCTGCTTCTTGAGGATGCGGTTCCAGGTGCCGACGCCGCGACCGCAGTCGCTCTCGTAGCCGTCCCGGAGCACCAGGTTCATGGCGCGACGCAGGGGGATCTCCTTGCTCACCGGCTCACCGCCGGGGCCCGGCGTGAACGCCTCGTAGGCGCCCTCCAGGGCGACGTGGTCGGTGATGTTCTTGTCCGTCTCCTCCTTGAACCGGCCCTTGAGCCCGGCCGCGAAGTAGGTCGCCGCGTTGCTGCTGTCCTCCCCGCCGAACAGGTCCATCGACACGCTGAACCAGCGGTTGACGTACTTCTGGATGACGTCCAGCGGGATGCCGCCGCGGGTGGTGACGTCCTCGCCGGGCGCCTCCTTCATCAGCTCGCAGGTCCGCTGCACGATGCGCCGGATGCCCGTCTCGCCGACGAACATGTGGTGCGCCTCTTCGGTCAGCATGAACCGGCAGGACTCCGCCAGCGGCGTGAAGCCGGACTCCGCGAGCGCGCCCAGCTGGTACTTGCCGTCACGGTCGGTGAACATCGTGAAGCAGTAGAAGGACAGCCAATCGTCGATCGGCTCGTTGAACGCGCCGAGGATGCGGGGGTTGTCGACGTGGCCGCTGCGGCGGATCAGCATGTCCTCCGCCTCCTCCCGGCCGTCCCGGCCGAAGTACTTGTGCAGCAGGTAGACCATCGCCCACAGGTGGCGGCCCTCTT
>CAYQEG010000415.1:0-3655 GCA_964416435.1 uncultured Rickettsiales bacterium | reverse complement strand
GATCGGCGCGCGCAACCCCAGGCCGCGCTTTCTGGCTCTTGGGGATCACGCCCCCAGCTGACTTCGGTGTGCGGAACCATGAGCCCGCGCGAAGCGCTGCTACTGGTCTCGACGAGCGCGTTGCCGCGGTTGACCTCGGCGTTCGGGACCTTGAGCCCGCGCGAAGCGCCGCAGCTGCTCCTCGAAGAGCGGGGTGCCGGCTGACCTCGGTGTCCGGAACCATGAACCTGCGCGCAGCGCTGCAGCTGGTCCTCGAAGAGCGCGGTGCCGCGGCCGACCTCGGTGTGCGAAAACATGAGCCCGCGCGAAGCGCTGCAGCTGGTTCTCGAAGAGCGCGGTGCCGGCTGACCCCGGTGTCCGGAACCATGAGCCCGCGCGCAGCGCTGCAGCTGGTTCTCGAGGGCCTGTGGCCTTGCCCGACCCCATCCGGGGCTCCTCGGGGGCATGGACCCGGCACCCCACTCGCTACGCTCAGTTGTTACCTCTTCGGAGCTCTTCGATGACGAGGTTCGGGTGTTCGATTGCTCGGCCCCGGACGCGCAGGTCGAGTTCAGCCGATGCGCCGATGCCTGACCGTGAGTGCTGCACGTCTCTCCAAGCGACCGCATCTCCTCTCGGCAGAACCGGCAGGGAGCGCCTGCCATGGAGAGCGAGAACCGATCCGGTCATGTAACCCCATCGGCGAGCCGAAGTGTTACCACCAGCTCGCGCTCCATGCCGGAATTGCGACTAACACGTCCCGGACAAACGGCGTTGGCCGGTGCGCGGGAGGGCAGGGTGGTTTGACGGCCGGGATGCTCGCGGACGGCATGAAGTGGGGGCCAGCGACAAGGCCAATGTAGTTTGTCCAGTGTTGTGCGTTGCTGTGGCCCAGCTCGGGGTGGAGCACCAGCCGCCGGGCGTCAGCTGGCGGCCGGTGCGCGGAAGCGGCACGTGGGATTCGAGATCCGTGCGTGGGACAGCGACCATGTCGGCCCATTGTCGGCTCTTGACACGCAGCGCTGCGCCGAGTAGACCAACGACAATGTTGGAATCTCGGGCCGTGGGCGCCGCGCTGCGGGGACATTCAGCAGATTTGGGGGTGATATGTCCTGTCAATGCAACGAACTTCCGCAGCAACCAATTGCTGACGACGCGGCGGCGGTGTACCGCTTGCTGCCGTGGCTCCGCCCGCGTACGCCATACTCCAACCTGCGAGAGTCAGCGGCGGGACAGACCGATCTCTCGATGGGACCGACTCGCTCTCTTGCCAGAGACTGCCAGCACCGGCCGCGCGACTGTACGGCCTCGCCGGTCTCTTCCCGAGTCTACGCGGTTCTACCGTGGCTAAGGCCGCCGGACCCACGACTCGCCGATCCTGTTCAACGGCTCCACTCTGAATGGAGCATGGCTCTCGCACAGCGGGAGTTGGCTGAGTTGGGTGGGCGACCTTCGGCCTGGCCAGCGGTCGCATTTCCGGCGGACATCGTCGGACCCTCCCCAGGGTGTCGCGATGCCTGACCTGGGTGTGTTGATCAAGGACGACAGCATCCCCGGTCGCCCCTTCAACGTCTCCGGTACGGCGAGCTTCAGTAGCCTCGTGTGTGCCAAGTACGCGAACTCGCACCCGCTATTGGCGCACGGTAACGCGGACCCAGACCTGAATCGGCCGATGCTTGGCGTCCTCTGCAGCTGGTTGGAGGGAGTCTGGTCCGCTCTGGATACCTACGGGCCAAGTCCCGTCCCCGTGGGGCGCTACCCATTCACCGGACCTGACTCGACGACATGGGATGTCTCGTGGGGGTTTCCGCCCAACTCGACAGCGCTGGGTGCCGATCCGGTCTGCGAGTTGAACGAGTCGCTGTGTCTGACGGCCACGGAGTTCAATGACCAGATGAGCCAGGAACTCGTTCCGTGGCTTCGAGTCTCAGACCTCCTCTGTGTCTTGTTCGATCCAAGTCCGACGCGCCGGCCGGGGACCCTCTTCGACTACGGCTTCTCAGTCATGGACGCGGTCGCGATGGGGTTGTGCTTCCGGGTCGTTCAGCAATCTGTCGACCAGCTCGGCAACTGGTGGCAGAGCTTGGCCTCCAGAGGCCTCGCCCCAGCTGGGAGTCCCGGCCTGAGCATTCACCAAGATGGGTCGGAACTCCTGGGTTTGGTGGCCGACTGGGTTAACGGCCGAGGTGCCAACCGCACGATCTGCCTCTACCGCAACCCATACGACCCCTCCGGTGCGGGCAGCGATGGCGCCTCCCACTTCGTCCACTTCTCGGCAGACAAACTCAGACGTGCGACCGTAGGTAGGATCTCGGGCAACAATCGGTTCTCCGACTTGCAGGACCTGATCACTACCTGGTGGCTCAATGAGAGGGCAGGGGTTGCGAACCCAGAGCCACCGCTGTTTCAGAGAGCGCTGCGGAGAGCCGCTAAGTCGCTGGTCCTTCTTGCCGGGACATTCCTACACGAGAGCCTGCACACGGTGTGGTCGGTCGAAACCGGGAGACCAACGGGGCTGGATGGCGCGTGGGGCGAACCGGGCGACGGCCCTCGAGTCGACGCGGAGTCCGTGCTCTCGTACGAGTTCCATGACTGGGCTCAAGCCGATCTCTACTCCATCACACCTGCCCCCGCTGGTGTGGGTGGCGTTCCCGCGACGCGCCACTATGCCCACGTGCTGTACGACGTCTACTCGAGTGCCGTGCTCAAGAACGAAGACGTCGAAGTGGCGTTTGCCGAGCAGCATCGCCGTTGGTGTCGAGCCGGTGAGCCGGGCTATCGCTGGTGCCCACCGTCCCTCCCCTCCAGCGGGATCGAGCAGTCGTGAAGCCTTACTCAGGCTGCGTCGCGCGGGTTCTCGCCGTCGTTGCTACCTACGTCTCCTCCTCAGCCTGCGTGACCGAATCCCCTCCGGAGCCGTGTCGCGTCGAGCGGGAACATGACGGCAGGGAGTTCTTCACCGGGGACAGTCCCGGGCTCCGCGAGTACGCATACGACGTCGATGGGCGGTTCGTTCGCGCTGAGCAAGACGGTGAAGTACTGCTCGAGGTGAGCTACTCAGACACAGGAAGAGCTGAGGCGCTCTGGCGTTCCGCGGGCTCGAAGAGGTGGAGTTTCGTCTGGGACGACGACCACCTTGACGAGATGCAGGGTCTGGACGGCACCGACTCGGTTGCTCTGGAGTACGCTGACGGGTTGATGGTGCGGAGCCGCGAGTCCGATGGCTATCCAGACCGTACCTTCACGTACGAGAACCGACTTCTACAGGCCAACCGGCAAACGGAAGGGAGCGGCTGGTCTGGCGCGTATACCTTCGAGCCGGTGGGTGAACTGGGCGACTGCCTTAGCGCTGAAGAAGGCGAAGGCCAGTACGGCGACGTGATCGATTCGACTGAGACCCTGTTGCGGGTTCAGAGCGATGGGTACCCGTCGTTGTTGGAGGGGACCGGATCGGGGGGGCCGGTCTCCCAGTCTTGGACCTATACCGGCCGGTGCGACGCGCTTGGTTCGAGTCTGCCTGAGTTCGAAGGTCATCCGTATTGGTTCCTGCAGTTCGGGATCCCCACCTCGGTGTGCTACTGACGGCGAGGAACCGGGCGGCCCCTGGGCGAATCGGCCCCGTTGTTCAATCTTGCGTTCCTGGTCGGGGGGGGGGCCCCCGCCCCCCCCCCCCCCC
>CAYQEG010000414.1:0-3658 GCA_964416435.1 uncultured Rickettsiales bacterium | reverse complement strand
GGCGACGTCGACGTCGACGACTGCGCCCCTCTGGACCCCACCATCTACGACGACGCGCCCGAGCTGTGCGACGCCATCGACAGCGACTGCGACGGCAGCCTGGTGGATGAGTTCGAGGACACCGACGGGGACCTCGACCCCGACTGCACCGACGAGGACGACGACGGCGACGGCGACCCCGACGCGACCGACTGCGAGCCGCTGGACGACGGGATCTTCACGGGCGCGCCCGAGGAGTGCGACGACATCGACCAGGACTGCGACGGCGAGATCACCGACGGCTTCGACGACACCGACGGCGACGGCATCCCCGACTGCGACGACGACGACGACGACGGCGACGGCATGCTGGATGACTGGGAGGCTGCCAACGGGCTCGACCTGCTGGACGCCAGCGACGCCGCGTTGGACGCCGACCTGGACGGCCGCACCAACCTGGTCGAGCACGACGGCGGCACCGACCCGTTCGTCTACGACGGCCCGGGGGCGCCGGCCCCCGTCTCCCCGATCGACGGTGACGCGGTCCTGGACACCCCCGAGCTGGTGGTGGAGAACGCCACCTCGCCGGGGGGGGAGGCCCTCACCTACACGTTCGAGGTCTACGCCGACGCGGAGCTGAGCGAGCTGCTGGTGTCGGTCGACGAGGTCGACGAAGGCGTCGACACCACCTCGTGGACCACCGAGGACCCGCTGCCCGACGACGTCGCCGGCTGGTGGCGCGCCGCGGCGTCCGACGCCTACGTGCAGGGCGCCTGGTCCGAGCCGGCCTCCTTCTTCGTCGACACGGTGGCGGTGGCGCCCACCGACCCGCTCTTCCTGTCGCCGCTGGACGGGGACGAGCTGGCGTCCCGCACGCCGACGCTGGTCGCCTCCGAGGCGACCGACCCCGAGGGCGGCGTGGTCGTGCACCGGTTCGAGCTGGACACGTCCGACGCATTCGACGCGCCGACGATGTCGGTGTCGGTGGCGGGCGACGGTTCGGGCGAGGTCTCGGTCAGCCTGGCCCAGCAGGGGGTCGACCTGGACGAGCACACGACCTGGTACGCCCAGGTCTTCGCCATCGACGAGTCCGGGGCGGAGTCGGCGGCCGACGTCATCGAGATCTTCGTGCGCGGCGCCAACGACGCCCCGTCGGTGCCCGAGCTGCTGGCGCCCGCCGCGGACGCCGCGGTCGGTTCGCCGCTGACCCTGGAGGTCGGGGCGTCGACGGATCCCGACGGGGACGTGATCACCTACGACTACGTCATCGCGAGCGACCGGAACCTGGGCGAGCTGCTCGGCAGCGCCCTGGGCCGGGAGGCGCTGACCGCCGAGCTGACGGTGCCGCTGGCGGGCAACGCCTGGTGGACCGCGCGAGCGGTGGACGAGTTCGGCGCGACGTCGGACTGGGCGGAGGCGCGGCCGATCGAGATCACGCCCGGCAACGGCTGCAGCAACTCCGAGGACGAGGTGAGCGCCGCGCTGCTCCTCGTGTTCGGCGGCCCGCTGCTCGGGCTCGGGCTGGGTCGCCGGCGACGCCGCGCCGGCCCCTCCGGCTCCCCCCGCTCGGCCGCGGCCTGGCCGCTGCTCCTGCTGCTCGGTGGCTGCATGTTGCCGGCGGCCGACGGCCTGTACGAGCCGCCCCAGGTGGAGCCCCCGGGCGACGGCGCCGCCGAGGTGGACGTCGACGGCGACGGCTCGACGGCGGACGTCGACTGCGACGACACCGATCCGACCCGCCTGCCCGGCGCCGAGGAGCTGTGCGACGGGGTGGACAACGACTGCTCGGGGCAGCCCGGCGAGGACGAGGTCGACGACGACGCGGACGGCGTGCGGGCCTGCGAGGGGGACTGCGACGACGACGACGGTGGCGTGCACCCCGACGCGGACGAGGCGTGCGACGGCGTCGACGAGGACTGCGACGGGGTGGTCGACGACAACCCCGTCGAGGCGTGCGACTGCGCGCAGACGATCGACGACGCGTCGGGGGCCAGCTACCTGCATTGCGACGGCGAGATGACCTGGGCGGACGCCGACGGCGCCTGCTTCGACATGGGCTACGACCTGGTCTCGATCGCCCACGCGGGGGAGCAGAGCCTGGTCGTCGCGCGGGCCATCGAGGACGACCTGGGGCCGGTCTGGATCGGGCTGCACGACCCCGGCGGCGGCACGTTCGAGTGGAGCGACGGCACCGCCGTCGAGTTCGACGCGTGGGCGGACACCCAGCCGGCCGACGGCGACTGCGCGCTCATCCCGCTGCCCGGCCCGGGCTCCTGGACCACCGCCGCGTGCGACGACGTCGCCGCCTGGATCTGCGAGGCGTCGCCGTGAGCCGCACCCACCTCCTGCCCACCCTCGTGCTGGCCGTCGGCCTGCTCCCCGCGGCGGCGAGCGCCGCGCCGGTGATCCTGACCGGCGAGAACGTCGAACCCGAACAGGCCCTGGAGTTGGCCGAAGAGACCCTCGGCGTCACCGGCATCGAGGTCGCCGGCCCGCTGTCCGACGTGGCGGGTGGCCGACCCGACGCGACGGTGGTGTTCGGCGCCTTCCCCGAGCGCTGCATCGACCCGCCCGCCGGCGGGCGCCCCATCGGCGGCGTCGCGGTGATGGCGCGCGAGGAGATCTTCAACATGAGCTACGGCTCGGCGCTGGAGCGGCTGGAGCAGGCCGCCGCGGCGCTGCCGTGCAACGCGGACGCGGCCGAGACCGACCACCTGTACGACATCTTCTTCCTGCGGGGGTACGCCCTGTACCAGGAGGGTCGGGAGGCGGAGGCGCGGCGCTCGTTCAGCCAGGCGGCGACGATCGATCCGTCGCGGCCGTGGAGCGACGCGTTCCCGCCGACGCCAAAGTCGACGTACCTCGAAGCGCTGCAGGATCTGCTCGAGAGTGAGCCCGCGCCGCTGCGGGTGGAGGTCGCGGACCTCGTGGTCGACGGCCGCAAGCTCGAGCGCGGTCGGCCGCACACGATCCGGCCGGGCTACCACCTGGTCCGGGCGGGGAGCGACGTGCTGTGGGTGCGCGTGCCCAGCGAGGAGCAGCGCGCGCCGTCGGGGGTCGTGGTGACGACATCGGAGCGCCTGATCGAAGGCGTGACCGCGGGCGACAACGCGTACGGCCCGTGGCTGCGAGAGGTGTCTGACGCGAACGGCTGGTCGGGCGTGATCATCGCGACCGAAGACGCGGTGCTCCGGTTCGACGGCCGCAGCTTCAGCCGCGTACCGACGTCGGCGGGGCTCAAGAAGCTGCCGCCGCCGCCCGGCCGGGTCGCCGGCGCGCTGATGCTCGGCGTCGGCGGCGGCACCGTCGGCCTCGGCCTCGGGCTGAACGTCGGGTCGTGGGCGGTCGCGAAGCCTGGCGCGGACGGCACCGCGCTGATGCCTCGCCCCCAGTACGAGGGCTACCTGACGCAGAACCGGGCGGGCCTCGGGCTCGCTATCGCCGGCGCCGCCGTCGGGGCGACGGGCCTGGTGCTGACGCTCATCCCCCCGAAGCGGCCGGCCGAGGCCGCCGGCGCCCCGTCGGCGGCCAGCCGGTCGATCGTCGTGCCGTGGGCGGTCGCGACGGACGAGACGTTCGTGTTCGGGATCACCGTCGTCGATCGCTGAGGGGGCAGCCCGGCTACGCCCCTAGTGGTCCAGCACAGGGATTCTGGTGAGTCCTCGTGCGCCCTGCCCGC
>CAYQEG010000413.1:0-3678 GCA_964416435.1 uncultured Rickettsiales bacterium | reverse complement strand
TCAGGGCGGTCTGGTGCCCGTTCCCGCCTCGCTACCGCTTGCGGCGGGGGCGGTCCTCGGGCTCGGCGGTGGTCGGGTCCTCCGGCCAGGCGTGCTTCGGGTAGCGGCCCCGCAGGTCCTTGCGCACATCGGCGTAGGTACCCGCCCAGAAGCCCGCGAGGTCGGTGGTCGTCTGCTGCGGCCGCTGGTTGGGGGCGAGCAGCTCCAGCGTCAGCGGTACCCGACCGCGGGCGACGCGCGGCGTCTCGGACCAGCCGAACAGCTGCTGGATGCGGGCCGCGAGCACCGGCGCCGCCTCGCCCCGGGGGTCGTAGCGCAGGCGAACCGTGGAGCCCGACGGCACCCGCATCCGCGCCGGTGCCTGCTCCGCCAGGGCCGACCGCTGGGCCTGGTCCAGCCGGGCGAGCAGCGCCGCCTTCTGGTCGGCCTTGCGGAGCTCGGCGAAGGAGCGCAGGCCGTGGCACAGCTCGGGCAGCAGCGCGGCCCGATCGGCGAGGTCGGGCAGCCCCAGCTCGGGCGCGTGGCGACGCAGGAAGGTGACCCGCGCGACGAGCTGCTCGGTCTCCGACGACGCCGGCAACGCCCGGTCGAGATCCTCGGCCGCCGCCTCGGCGAGCACCCGGGCCTGCTCCCAGGGGTCGGGCCGCCCGGCCGCCGGCCGCTCGTCCAGGACCAGCCGGCCGAACCGGACGACGCGGCGGTGCACCACCGCCTGTCGCTGCGGATCGAAGACCAGCTCCTCCTGCTCGACGGTCGGCAGCTGCTCCCGGCTCACCGGCACAGCCATCCGGATCCGGTGCTCGGCGCGCTGGCCCCGGGCGCCCGCGCCGATCGACAGGGCGAGCAGCAGCTCGCTGCCCCGGGCCGCCGAGCCGCGGTCCAGGCTGGCCCCCGCCCCGGAGCTGAGCAGGTATCGATCGACCGCCCCCGGCCGACGGCGGGCGACCCGGTCGGGGAAGCCGGCGAGCAGCACTCCGAGCAGGTCGGTCGGGCCGTCGTCGATCTCGGCCGGGCCGCCCTGCGCGATCCGGATCAGCTGGTCACGCACGCGGGCGACCTCCTTCAAGGCGCGACGGTCGGTCCCCCTCGGCGCCCGACCGGTCGCCTCGAACATCGCCACCGCGGAGAGCCGCAGCGCCAGGTCGTCGTCCTCGTCGGGATCCGCGGCGGCGTTCCGGAGGGGGTCCGGCGAGTCCACCAGCGCCGCCGCCGTCGCGGCCGACGCCAGCAGGTCGGCGGCGCGGCCCGCGAGCACGACCCGACCGAGCCGGGGGTGCACCGGGAGCTCCGCGAGGCGGCGGCCGAGGGGAGTGATCGTGCCGTCGCGCAGCGCCGCCAGCTCGTGGAGCAGCGCCGACGCCTGGCGCAGCGCCCCCGTCGGCGGCGCCTCGTACCAGCCGAACTCGCCCGGCCGGGCCCCCCACGCGACGAGCTCGAGGAACGCCGGGGCGAGATCGCACCGCCGCACCTCGGGCTGCTCGACCCGCGCCAGGCCGGCGTGCTCGGTGGGGGTCCAGAGACGCAGGCAGAGCCCCGGCCCGGTGCGGCCCGCCCGGCCCGCGCGCTGGTCGGCGGAGGCGAGGGAGATCCGCTTCGTCTCCAGCCGGGTGACCCCGGCGCCCGAGTCGAAGCGAGGCACCCGCGCGAGCCCCGAGTCGACGACCGCCGCGACGCCCACCAGGGTCACCGACGTCTCCGCCAGGTTGGTCGACAGCACGACCTTGCGACCCTCGAAGGGGGCGAGGGCCCGATCCTGCTCCCGCGGGCCGAGCCGCCCGTGCAGCGGGAGCACCGGCACGTCACCCGGCAGCGCCCGCTCGCCCGTGGTCAGCGCGTCCGCCGTCCGCTCGATCTCCGCCACCCCGGGCAGGAACGCGAGCACGTGGCCGGCGTCGGTCCGGCCGAGCGCTCGCCGGACCGCCGCCGCGACCCGCTCGTGCACGGGCGCCGTGGACGGGCGCTTTTCGTGCTCCACCGTCACGGGGAAGGGCCGGCCGCCGGCCTCGATGACGGGGCAGGCGTCGGCGCCCCCGAAGAAGGCGACGACCGGCGCCGGATCCATCGTCGCGGACATCACGACCACCCTCAGATCGGGCCGCGCCTCCCCCTGCACCTCCTCGAGCAGCGCCAACGACAGGTCGAGGTCGAGGGAGCGCTCGTGGAACTCGTCGACCACCACGCAGCCGACGCCGTCCAGGAAGGGGTCGCGCTGCAGCCACCGCACCAGCAGGCCCACCGTCAGCACCTCGAGCCGGGTGCGCGGCCCGGTGCGGCTGTCGAATCGGGTCCGGTAGCCGACCTCGCCGCCCAGGTCGCTGCCGCGCTCGTCGGCGATCCGGGCCGCCGCCAGCCGGGCCGCCACCCGCCGGGGCTGGAGCACGAGCACCCGCTGGTCCCCCGCGAGGCCCGAGTCCAGCACGGCCGGGGCGACGCGGGTCGTCTTGCCCGAGCCGGGGGGGGCCACCACGACGGCGGACCCGCGCGCGCGTAGCGCGTCGATCAGATCCGGCAGGACCGCGTCGATCGGCAGCGGGGCGGGCGTCGGCACGTGCCTACGGGACGGTCGTCTCGCCCTCGGAGCCGACCCCCCAGCACTCGATCGCCCCGTCGTCCCGCAGCGCGCAGGTGTGCTGCCCGGCCGCGGTCAACGCCTGGAACGAGCCCGACGGGGCGTTGAGCATGCCGCCCCCGCCGGGGTTGCCCCAGCACTCGATGGCGCCGAGGGTGTCGATGGCGCAGGTGTGGGTGTCGCCGGTGTCCGACGCCACGAACGTCCCCGCCGGCGGGCTCAGCATCCCGTAGTCGGACTGGCCCCAGCAGGCCAGCGCCTGGGTCGCCTGGTCGATACCGCAGGTCTGGCCCCAGTCAGCGTCGAGCGAGTCGAAGTTGCCGGCCGGGGGCGACGCCTGGTCCCACAGATCCCAGCCCCAGCACTCGACCGCGCCGCCCGGACGGGCCGCGCAGGTGTGGCTCCCGCCAGCGGTGACCGCCTCGAACGCCCCGGCGGGGATGGGACCGGTCTCGCCGTAGCTGTCGGCGCCCCAGCAATGGACCTCGCCGGTGCCCGACGCGACGCCGCAGGTGTGGTGGTAGCTGCTGTGGATGGAGTCGAAGGCGAGCGACGGGGGGCTCGTGCGACCGTCGCTGGGGTCACCCCAGCAGGTCGCCAGGCCGGCCGCGTCCAGCCCGCAGGTGTGGAGGTCGCCCAGGGCGAGCGCGACGAAGGTGCCCGACGGGGGGCTCGCCTGGCCGTCGTCGTTCTTTCCCCAGCACATCAGGCCGCCCGTCGTCGGCACGGCGCAGGTGTGCTGGAAGCCGGTGACGACCAGCGTCCAGTCGTGCAGGTCGCTGCCGTCGCAGTCCTGGTCGATCCCGTCCCACGAGATCTCCGGGGCGCCGCCGTAGATCGAGGCGTCCCCGTCGTCGCAGTCGTCGCCGCCGCTGAACTCGGCCGCCGCGCCGTCGCCGTCGCCGTCGAAGCCGTCGACGCCGTCGCAGTTCTGGTCGATCCCGTCGCCGACGATGTCCGTGGCCGACGGGTTGATCGCGGAGTTGCCGTCGTCGCAGTCGCCCTCGTCCTCGGAGAACCCGTCCCCGTCGTCGTCGGTCGCCCCCGCGCTGTCGTCGTCGTCCGCGAGGTCGTCGTCGTCGCCGGTCGCGTCGTCGTCGTCGGTCGCG
>CAYQEG010000412.1:0-3711 GCA_964416435.1 uncultured Rickettsiales bacterium | reverse complement strand
GTCGTCGTCGTCCGTGGCGTCGTCGTCGTCGGTGGTGTCGTCGTCGTCGACGGTGTCGTCGTCGTCGCCGACGCAGCCCGCCACCGGTACCGCGACGAGGGTCAGGAGCAGCAGGAGGAGGCGGGGCGTGGGCATCAGAGCACCCCCGCGCACTCGTAGGTGACGGTCATGACGGCCGTGTCGGTGTTGGCGGGGCAGTCCTCCACGGTCAGCAGCAGCGAATAGACATGGGTGGTCGTGACGCCGTAGGTGGTGGTCGCGCCCGTCAGCGTGGCGCTCGTCGTCTCGGCGGCCGGGTCGGTGATCGAGCCAGCGCCGGAGATCAGCGTCCACGTGTAGCTGAGCGTGTCCCCGTCGGCGTCGGACGACGCCGAGCCGTCCAGCGCCACGGTCAGGTCGGGGCAGTTGGGGCAGATGTAGCCGCCGTAGGGGTCGGTGTAGCAGACCGACTCGTCGGCCAGCAGGAGGTTGTTTCCGGCGTCGGCGACGGGCTCGACGTTGCCGGGCGGGTACTCCGCCTCGAACACGACCGTGTCGGTCGCGGTCGCTCCGATGTCGTCGGTGACCGTGAGGTCCAGGGCGTACCAGCCGAGCACGTCGGTGACGATGGCCGTGAGCTCCGCGTTCACGTCGCCGATGTCCGCAGCGGTGACCAGCGAGCCGGCGGGCCGACCCTGCACGGTCCACTCCCAGCCGACGATCGCGCCGTCGGGATCGGGAGACCAGGAGCCGCTGCCGTCGAGGGTGATGTCGCTGCAGATGTAGACGGGTCCGGCGTCCGCGTCGGAGACCGCGATCGCGACCGGCGGGTAGTTGTCGAAGAAGCCGTCGCAGTTGTTGTCCGCCCCGTCGATCACTTCGGGGGCGCCGGGGTACGCGTCCGGGTTGAGGTCGCCGCAGTCCCCGTCACAGATGCGCCAGCCGTCGCCGTCCTGGTCGACCTCGTCGAGCGGTACGACGCCGTCGCAGTCGTTGTCGAGCCCGTCGCATTGCTCTGTGGCGCCCGGCCACAGGCCCGCGTCGTCGTCGTCGCAGTCGCCGGCACACACCATGAAGCCGTCGCTGTCGTCGTCGACCTCGTCGACCGGCACGCTCAAGTCGCAGTCGTTGTCGATCCCGTCGCAGAGCTCCGGAGCGCCGGGGGTGCGCAGCGCGTCCTCGTCGTCGCAATCGGCGGCGCACAAGGCGACGCCGTCCCCGTCGGCGTCGGCCTCGTCCGCGGGGAGCACCCCGTCACAGTCGGTGTCCCAGGCATCGCAGATCTCGGGCTGGTCCGGGTTGACCGACGCGACGTAGTCCTCGCAGTCGCCGGCACAGGCCGTCCAGCCGTCCGCGTCGTTGTCGAACCCCTCGTCGACGTCGACGTCGCAGTCGTTGTCGATCCCGTCGCAGTACTCCGGGACCGACGGGTTGATGTCCGGCTCGGCCTCGTCGCAATCCCCCTCGCAGGGGGTGAAGCCGTCGCCGTCGACGTCCAGCCCTTCGTCGACTTCGCCGTTGCAGTTGTTGTCCGCGCCGTCGCACAGCTCCGGACGACCGAGGTACACCTCGGGGTCGTCGTCGTCGCAGTCGGCGCCGGAGCAGACGCTGTGGCCGTCTCCGTCGCTGTCGA
Source organism: uncultured Rickettsiales bacterium (assembly GCA_964416435.1). Lineage (GTDB taxonomy): Bacteria > Myxococcota_A > UBA796 > UBA9615 > UBA9615 > CAYQEG01. Next base: position 2,099 of record CAYQEG010000412.1, on the reverse strand, counting down.
GCTCGTCGGCGGGGATGACGCCGTCACAGTCGTCGTCGACGCCGTTGCACACCTCTTCGGCGCCGGGGTGGATCGCGGGGTCGGTCTCGTCGCAGTCGCCGGTGCACTCGACCCAGCCGTCGCCGTCCACTTCCTCTTCGCCCGGGCCGACCTCGCCGTCGCAGTCGTTGTCGATCCCGTCGCAGATGTCCTCCGCCCCGGGGTGCACCGAGGCGTCGCCGTCGTCACAGTCGCCGGGGTCGGTGCAGGGGACCCAGCCGTCCTCGTCCAGGTCGAGCTCGAAGAGCGCCGGCTCGCCGTCGCAGTCGTCGTCCAGCTCGTTGCAGATCTCGACGGCGCCGGGGAAGACCGTCGGGTCGCTGTCGTCGCAGTCCCCGTCGCAGACGCGCCGCGTATCTCCGTCGGCGTCGACCTCGTCATCGGGCACCACGTCATCGCAGTTGTTGTCGATCCCGTCGCAGGCCTCGGCCGCCTCCGGGTGCACGGTGGGATCTTCGTCGTCGCAGTCGACCGAGCTGTCGTGCCCGTCCTGATCGACGTCGTCCACGACCGCGTCATCGTCGTCCGAGCCCGGATCGGGCGCCGGACAGGCGAGCAGGCCAGCGAACGCCACCAGGAGCGCGGCGGCACGTACGGTCTGGAACATCGGGCCCCTCCTGGGTGCTGCGGGAGAGGATACCGCGCCCCCCCAACGTCATATGGGGACTCGAAACGCCCGGCGGCAACGCTCATTGGCCGTTCGTTGCCGCCGGGGCTATCCTGCGAAGCCCCACGGAGGAGGCGGGAATGATCCGCGATCGGCTGCGGCGTCTGGCTGCCGACGCCCTGAGACGCATCGAGGAGGAGCGCGACGCTTCTCAGGTGCGTGTCTACACCGCTCCGTGGGTGATCGACGGCGACGGCGTGCCCATCCTCGACGGCGCCATCGTCTTCGACATGGACGGCCAGGTCCTGGCCCTCGGTGAGGCCTCCACGCTGCTCCCGGAGTTCCGCTGGGCCCAGCGCGCCGAGCTCGACGGCATCTTGATGCCGGGCCTCGTCAACGCCCAGACCGAGCTCGACATCGGCCAGGTGGACGAGCCGCTGCCCCGTGGCCTCGGGGTGCGACGCAGCCTCCGGGCGCTCCGCGAGATCCGGCGCGCCACCGAGCGGCTCGACCCCGACTCCCGCGAGGCCCGCATCCGCGCCGCCGTGCGTCGCTCCGTGGACGCCGGCACCGCCGCCGTGGGCGACGTCACCGACAGCCTCCGCGCGGTGCCCGCGATGTCCCGGGAGGGGCTGTACGGCATCGTCTTCCACGAGCTGCACGAGTCGTCGGGTCGCAGCGGCGAGTTCTCCGCCCGTCGGTTCGCCAAGGCGGTGGCCGCCGCGGCCGTGCAGAAAGCCGGGGTCGCCCCCTGGCCCGAGGGCATCCTCTACCGCCTGGCCCCGCACTTCGGGGAGGTCGCGGCGGTCCTGCTCGACGAGCTCGCCGCCGTCGGAGCGGACCCCAAGGGCTCCATCGACCAGCTCGGCGGCCTGCACGAGCGGCTGATGCCGTCGCACCTGGGCAACACGACCCCGGAGTCCACCCAGGCCTCCGACGACCCGTCGGTGGTGCTCTGCCCCCGCGCGGTGCTCCACGAGACGGGCAGCCTGCCGCCGCTCGTCTCGTTCCTGGAGCAGGGCTGTCGGGTCGCCCTGGGCACGGAGTCGTCCGCCACCGCGCCGGACGGATCGGTCCTCCGCGAGGCTGCCGAGCTGCACGCCGCCTACCCCGAGGTGCCCGCCATGGTGCTCATCCGAGCGGCCACCTCGGGCGGCGCCGACGCCCTGGGCCTGGACACCGTCGGCTCGTTCACCCCGGGCGCCGCGCCGGGCCTCCTGCGCGTCGACACCAACGGGCTCGTCCCCGACGATCCCTGCGGCTGGATCCTCCGCGCCGGCGACCCCCAGCTCAGCTGGCTGGTCCGCCCCGGCCCGCCGGCCGGCCCCCGCGCCGCCTAAACGGCCCCTCATGATGATGAGGCCCCGGGAGCGGGGAGGTTGGAGGTGGAGTTGGAGTTGGAGTTGGAGTTGATCCGATTACGCGGACACCTTCCGGGTTGGGTCACCGTCCG
>CAYQEG010000411.1:0-3765 GCA_964416435.1 uncultured Rickettsiales bacterium | reverse complement strand
CGGATCGCTCGACGTTTACGACAGCAACGACAACAACCCCAACGTCTGCTCCGACGACGACAGCGACACCTGCGACGACTGCTCCACCGGCACCTACTCCCTGTCCCTCGACGGCACCGACAACGACTCCGACGGCCTGTGCAACGACGGTGATCCCGACGACGACAACGACGGATCGCTCGACGTTTACGACAGCAACGACAACAACCCCAACGTCTGCTCCGACAACGACGGCGACACCTGCGAGGACTGCGAGGGCGGCACCTTCGACCTGGCGAGGGACGGCCCCGACTACGAGAGCGACGGCCTGTGCGACGCGGGCGACACCGACGACGACAACGACGGCGTGCTCGACGCCGCGCCGGACTCCTGCCCGCAGGGCGACACCGGCTGGACGAGCGGCCCCGCGACCGACTTCGACGGCGACGGCTGCCAGAACTCCCCGGCGTCCACCGAGGACCCGGACGACGACAACGACGGCGACAACGACGGCACGGACTGCAACGACTTCGACATCACGGTCTGCACCGGCTGCGCGGAGGTCGCCGACGACGGCATCGACCAGGACTGCAACGGCTCGGACACGGTCACCTGCTACACCGACGGCGACGGCGACGGCTACGGCCTGACCGACACGTTCACCCTCGAGACCGACGGCCTGCCCTGCCTCGCCGGCCGCTCCGCCGATCCCGGCGACTGCAACGACAGCCACGCGGGCGTCGACCCGACGGTCACGCTGCCCGAGTCCCCGGGCGCCAACCCCTCGTCCAACGGCGAGCTGGCGTGCGACGACACGGACGGCGACGGGGCCTGCCTCGGCGGTGGCTTCGACACCACCGGCGACGGCGACTGCGAGGACAGCGGCGAGGACCTCGACTCCATCGGCTCGGGCTACGTGGCCGACTGCGACGAGACCACGGTCGCCCCGGCGCTCCCCTCGACCGCCGCGGCGGCGGAGACGGCGGTCGACTTCGCCGACAACGACAGCGACGGCTTCAAGGACGAGGACTGCTACGCAGGCAGCGAGCTGGTCGTGGTCGAGTACTTCAGCGACAGCGCGGGCTCGTTCGCGGACTGGATCGAGGTCCAGAACGTGGCGTGGTGGGACATCTCGATGGACGGCTGGCTGATCCACGACGCCGAGGGCAGCGCGTTCAGCGTCGGCGCGGTCCAGGTGTCGATCGGCACCCAGGCGACGGTCTGCGCCGCCGCGGTGACCGGCGTCTCCTGCGACATCACGGACGTCGGGCTCGTGCTCGACGACCTGGACGGCGGCACCGCCAACACGACGACGGTGGTCAGCCTCGACGTCGACGGCACGATCGTCGACTCGGTCGACTTCACGGGCTCCAACTTCAGCGCCGCGGCGGGCACGTCGCACCAGCTGACCGCGACCGAGCTGGACGACGAGATGGTCGGGATCGACGACCCGAACAACACGCTCCACACCAACTGGTGCGACACGCCGGGCGCCGCGGACAACTGGAGCAGCGGCACGGGCACCCCCGACTCGGACAACGGGACCTGCCCGTAGGAGCCGCCATGGGACGACGGGCCGCCCTCGCCACCGCCGCGGCCGCGCTCGCGGTCGCGATCGCCACGCCCGCTCAGGCCGCCACCGAGTTCGTCGGACAGAGCTTCCCGTCGTCGGGCCCGTGCACCGACCAGTGGATGTACAACCGCTACCAGAGCGTCGGCGGGGCCGAGCTCAACCTGTTCGGACATCGCCTCGGGCCGGGCGCGGGCGGCATGCCGATCACCTTCTACGTCTACGAGGGGGCGTCGGCGACCGGACCGTACGACCTGGTGTGGAGCGGCTCCGGCACGACGATCACCAGCGCCTACCAGTGGTCTGCGCCGATCAACCTCAACCTCGAGCCGGGCTTCTGGTACCTGCTCGGGGTGTTCGTCGACAGCGCCTCGGTCTACGCGGCGGACTGCTACGTCTCCACCAGCCCGGCCCTGGCGCTGGACAACGTCAGCTGGGGCTTCGTCAACAACGCGAGCCAGGGCGGCGGCCCGCCCAGCGACCCGTTCACGCCCGCGGTCAGCACGATGGTGCACATGCAGGGGATCGACACCGGCCCGCTCGTGTACCCGCCGACCGCGGCGCTCGACGGCCCCTACATCACCGACGAGGCCAACCCCAGCGTGGTGCTCGACGCGAGCGGCTCGACCGACAGCGACGGCTCGATCATCGACTACGGCTACGACTGCGACTACGACGAGGCCAGCCCCTCGTTCGGCGGGTCCGGCACGACGCACACCTGCAGCTACTTCGCCGACGACGACACCTACGACGTCGCGGTCCAGGTGATGGACGACGACTGGGCCACGAACCGCGCCTTCTCGACGGTCACGATCACCAACCTCGACCCCGAGGCGGCCGGCTCCTGCGACCCGGTCACCTGCGCGGCGGACGAAGGGGGCAGCCTCGACTTCGTCTGCGAAGGCACCGACCCCGGCGCGGTCGACAACGTCAACCTGACCTTCTACTGGGACCTGGGGAGCGGGTTCGTGCTCGGGGCCGAGCAGACCGGGTCGTTCGCGGACGACGGGCTGTACATCGTCACCTGCCAGGCGGACGACGGCGACGGCGGCACCGACGAGGACCAGGTCGAGGTGCTGATCAGCAACGTCGACCCGGTCATCGACACGTTCGGCGGCCCCGCGGGCTCCCTCGAGGGGGACGTCCTGTCGTTCAACGCGTCGGCCACCGACGCCGGGGTGGACGACGTGCTGACCTACACGTGGGACTGGGGCGACGGCACGCCGACGGGCTCGGGCGCGACGCCGGACCACGCCTTCGGGGACGAGGGCACCTACGTGGTGGAGCTGACCGTCGACGACGGCGACGGCGGCTCCGCGACGGACTCGATGTCGGTGCTGGTGCAGAACGTCGCCCCGGTGCTGTCGGGCGCCTGCCCGGCGACCAGCCTCACAGAAGGGGACGTCGTCTCCGAGAGCTACGGCGTGGTCGACCCGGGGGACGACGCGGTGGTGGTGTCGATCACCGGCGGCGTCGCGTCGATGAGCCTGAGCGGCGGCCCGACCAGCTGGACGCTCGACTGGACGGTCGGCTTCGACGATGTGCCGTCCTCTCCGCTGGCCTACGACGTGCTCGCGGACGACGGCGACGGCGGCATCGACGCCATCCCGTGCACCGCCACGCTCGTCTACCTGGACGCCGACGGCGACGGCATGCCGGACACGTGGGAGCTCGCCAACGGCCTGGATCCGACCGACGCCGACGACGCCACCGAGGACACCGACGGCGACGGCGTGGGCAACCTCGAAGAGTGGCTCGCGGGCACGGATCCCCAGGCCGCGGGCACCCCGAGCGAGGCGATCCCGGTCGACCCGGGCGACGGCGACCTGCTCACCGGCCCGGTCGACGAGCTGGCGTGGGTCAACGCGATCGATCCCGACGGCGACCCCCTCACCTACGACGTCGAGCTGTACGACGCCGACAGCGGCGCCCTGCTGGAGGAGCACCTCGACGTGCTCGAGGACGCCTCGGGCACGAGCGCCGTAGAGCTGGACAGCCCCCTGAGCGAGGGCCTGTTCGAGTGGCGGGTTCAGGCGAGCGACCCGTTCGGCTACGGCCCGTGGTCCGACTACGCCGAGTTCGAGGTGACCGGCGGCGGCGACGACGACGACAGCGCGGGGGACGACGACGACGCCACAGACGACGACGACAGCGCCGGCGATGACGACGACGCCACGGACGACGACGACGCCACGGACGACGACGACGCAACGGAC
>CAYQEG010000410.1:0-3773 GCA_964416435.1 uncultured Rickettsiales bacterium | reverse complement strand
GGCGTCGAGGGCCGGCGGAAACCGGTGCGGGACTTGTGCCGATGGCATCTAGGCGGCCCGCTCAGCGCACGAACATGTGCAGCGTCATCTGCACGTGGTTCGGGCTCGCCGAGATGTCGGTCGGCAAGCCGCAGTTCTCCCAGCGGCAGTCGGATCCGCCGCCGTACCGGTCGGTGTCGCAGTTCGACGTGTAGTCGAAGTTGTTGGCCTTGTCCCACGTCAGCCCGAGCATCGCGTGGGCCCCCTGCTCCGGCTCGGGCCGCCAGCCGGTCGAGGCGGTGGCACACAGGTCGAGCAGCACCACCCAGTTGTCCAGGATCCCGCCGCTCCAGTCGACGTCGACGTCGGCGTTGAAGTCGCCGACGAAGTCGTAGACGGCGGTGCCATCGTGGGTGGCGAGGATGCGCATCTCGGTGGGGGCGAGCGACGCCTTGGCCGGCACGTTGCACCAGTCGCCGGAGTCGCCTTCGGAGAGGCACTCCGTCAGCGTGGCCGAGTAGAAGCGCATGTCGTCGGTCGGCGTGCCGACCTCTTCGTAGGCGTGCTTCCAGACGAGGGTCCAGCCGCCACCGTCGGTGGTCTGGTCGCACCAGACGTCGAACGGAGCGACCCCCACGGCGAAGCCGTCGGGATCGATGGGGTACACGTCGTCGTCGGTGAAGCCAGCCGCGACCAGCTCGGCGCACGACGCGCCGAGGGCGCAGCCGCCCCCCGGCTCGGGCACGACGGAGGCGTCACCATCGTCGCAGTCGTCCCCCCCGCAGGCGGCGTCCGCGTAGCCATCCGCGTCGCCGTCGTTGTCCACCGCGCCGTCGCAGTCGAGGTCGCTGCCGTCGCAGGCGGGCGGCGCGCCGGGGAAAGCGTCGCCGTTCGAGTCGTCGCAGTCCGCGCACTGGGGTGAGCCGTCGGAGTCTGCGTCGAGCTCGCCGCCGACGGCGTCGGTGGAGGCGTCGCAGTCGTTGTCAGCCCCGTCGCAGCTCTCGGCGTTCCCCGGGAAGTTGTCGGGGTCCCCGTCGTTGCAGTCTTCGCAGGCCGGGCTCCCGTCGGAGTCGAGGTCGTCCTCGTCGACCGCGAGGCCGTCGCAGTCGTTGTCGGCGCCATCGCAGGCCTCCGCGTTGCCGGGGAAGTTGTCCGGGTCGGCGTCGTCGCAGTCGTCACAGGCGAGCGACGAGTCGCCGTCGGAGTCCCCCTCGTCGGCGCCCGGCGCCCCGTCGCAGTCGTTGTCGGCGCCGTCGCAGATCTCGGAGTTGCCGGGGAAGTTGGAGGCGTCGTTGTCGTCGCAATCGAGGCAGGCGATGGACGAGTCCCCGTCGTCGTCCTGCTCCCCGCCGAGGGCGTCCGTCGACGCGTTGCAGTCGTTGTCGGCGCCGTCGCAGGCCTCCGCGTTGCCGGGGAAGTTGTCCGGGTCGGCGTCGTCGCAGTCCTCGCCGGCGGGGCTGCCGTCCCCGTCGGCGTCCGGCGCCGGCGTGGCGTCGTCGTCGTCGCCGGGAGCAGAGTCGTCGTCGTCGCCGGGACCAGAGTCGTCGTCGTCCACCACGTCGTCGTCATCGGACGCCGAGTCGTCGTCGTCCACCACGTCATCGTCGTCGGTGACGTCGTCGTCGTCGGCCACGTCGTCGTCGTCCGTCACGTCGTCGTCGTCGGCCACGTCGTCGTCGTCCGTCACGTCGTCGTCGTCCGGGACGACCCCGTCGTCATCCGGGGACGGGCAACCCGCGAGCGCGAACGCGAGCAGCAGAACGAAGGCCTGGGTTCGGAGAGTCGGCATGGGGGCATGCTAGCGGGACCGTCCGACTTGACGGCTACTGCCTGGGTAGTTGAGTCAGCCGCGCTGAGCCCCCCGCCGACGTCAGCTCCCGACGGCCCACCCGGCGACGATCAGCCACATGTAGAAGCCGGTCTTCGGGATCCTCAGGAGGCTCGCGAGCATCACCCTGCCGAGCCCCACCCGGGTCATGCCGGCGCTCCAGGTCGCCAGGGCGAACGGGATCGGCAGCAGCGCCGCGACCGCGACCCCCTTGACCCCGTGCCGCTCCATGAAGCGCTCGAAGCCGGGGTACTTGAGGAAGAGCCACGCGCGCAGGCGCGACTTCGACACGAGCAGCGCGCCGCAGCCGTACCCGACGAGCCCGGCGAACACGCTCGCCCCGCCGGCCACCGCCCACAGGGTCAGCGGCTCGATGCCGGCGCTGACCCCGATCAGGAGGATCGGTTCGTGGGTCATCGGGATCGGGCTGGCGTCGGTGATCACCACCCCGCCGGCGATCCCCCACATCCCGAACCGATCGACGAAGGCCGAGGCCATCGACGTGATCGGCTCCTCCAGCAGGAACGCCAGGGCGGCCGCGACGGCGAGCAGGCCGACGATCCCGCCGAGCATCTTGTAGAGCAGCGCGCGATCGAGGCGGGGCCCCGCCACCTGCTCCGTCACGCGGTCTCCTCCCGGGTCTCGCCCGGCCGGGTGCCGCTGACGCTGAGGTCGCGGGCGTGGGGCAGGCGCGGCACGACGTACCAGCCGACCAGCGTGACGACGAGCAGCCCGATCGCGACGGCTTGAGGCTGGCTGAGGGCCTGCCCGAGCTGCTCCTCCATGAACCACCCGCGCTTCGGGTCGTTGCGGAAGAAATCCATCGTGAACCGGAAGATCGGGAACGCGGTGAAGAAGATGAGCGCGGCCTCGCCCCGGAAGCGACGGCGCGGTCGGTACCAGAACAGGAACGCGGCGAGCGCCGCGCTGTAGATCATCTCGTAGATCTGGGTCGGGTGGAGCGCCACGCCGGCGGGCACCGCGAGGGTGTCCGGATGGGTGAAGGTGAGGCCCCACGGCAGGTCCGTCGGCTTGCCGTAGCAGCAGCCGGCGAACAGGCAGCCGAACCGGCCGATCGCCTGCCCGGTCGGCACCAGCGGAGCGCACACGTCGAACAGGTTCCAGACCGGGACCCGCCGCCAGCGCAGGTAGATCGCCAGCGCGACGACGATCAGCAGGAACGACTCGAAGAACGCGGTCCCCCCGGTGATGTCGAAGACGTCCTTCCAGGAGTCGACCTTGCCCCAGTTCGCCCTCAGCCAGCCGATGCGTCCCCCGATCGTGTGAAACGCGAAGATCAGGATCGCGGCCTCGAGGGCCAGGTCCTTCGGGTAGCCGCCGTCCTTCTTGACGACCGAGTTGCCGTAGACCACGAGGCCGAGCACCGTCGCGGTGATGATCGCCCCCCAGGTAGGGAGCATGGTCCCACCTGGGAGCTCGAAGAGATAGGGATGCACGGGGGCAAAGTACCCCGCCTGAACTCAGAACCTTGGGCGGAATGTCAAAATTCTGCTAAGACAAGAAGTACGGGTGGCAGGGACAACGGATTGAAGAGGTGGACTACGACCTCAGCATCGAGATCCCGGCGACGATGGATCAGCTGAGCGAGGCGGGCATCGCAGCCTCGGTCAACTCCATCATGGACAGCATGGGCGTCGTCATGGCGCCGACGCTCGACGTGGAGGAAAGCGGCCCGTACGAGGTCACTGAGCTCCAGACGCTGGGTCGCTTTCAACTCGGACGGGAGCTCGGGCGCGGCGGCATGGGTCGCGTACTCGAAGCCCACGACCCCGAGCTGCGCCGCAACGTCGCGGTCAAGATCGTCATCGATCCGAACCGGGTCTCCGAGGCCCAGCTCGCGCGCTTCGTGGCCGAGGCGCAGATCACGTCACAGCTCGAGCATCCGAACATCCCCCCGATCTACGACATCGGCGTCAGCCGCGAGGGCCACGTCTACTTCGTGATG
>CAYQEG010000409.1:0-3793 GCA_964416435.1 uncultured Rickettsiales bacterium | reverse complement strand
GTCGCGTCGTCGTCGTCCGTCGCGTCGTCATCGTCCGTCGCGTCGTCGTCGTCCGTCGCGTCGTCGTCGTCACTCCCGCCGCGTCCACCCGGCCGGGGCGGACAGCCGACGAGGCCGAGCATCAGCGCGAGCAGGGTGAGCAGGGTGATCGTCTTGCTTCGAAGGAACAGGCTCATGAACTCTCCTCAGGTTGAGCGGCGGCGATTGTACGCGGAACATCGGCGCGCGCCCAGGAACGCGAAACAGAGGCGACGTACGCGTGTTTCATCCACTGTGACATCTTGTTGCGGGTACGCCGTCGGGTCGGGGGTTACTTCTTGCCCGAACGATGAGCACGCCCTCTTCCCAGCGTCTCTCTCTTCTCCTCGCGACCATGGTGGTCGTGATTGGGAGCCTTGTGCTGCCGGCTTCGGCCTCTGCCCGATCCCCGGGGCCGGCAGCCCCTGGTTCCAGAATCGCTCGCGTCTCCTTCGAGGCGCCTGCCCCCACGCTGCGCGGCGACGCCGGCGCGGCGGCCCTTCAGCGCGTCCGCATCGGCGCAGGCTTCGGCCTCACCGCGGCCGGCGCGCTCCCCGTCCTGATCGGCGCCCTGCTCGCCGACGCCACGTCCGACCTGCAGACCGGCGCCCCGCTGCTCGCCTCGGGCCTCGCGCTGGAGTTGACCGGCTCGGCGCTGCTGCTCCCCTGGACCCCGGCGGCGGGCTCCCCCGGTACCTACCGGCCCGGCCGCCCTTCGGTCGTCCGGGTGACCGTGGGCTACCGCCAGGGTGGCGTGCGGGTCGGGGTCGCCGGACGCTTCTGACCGTCAGCCGCGCCCTCAGCGCGCGGCGGGATGCTCCACGCGCAGCCGACGCTTCGTCTCCACCCCGTCCAGGCTCGTCGTCGTGCCGTCCGGCCAGCGGACCTCCACGTCGACCGCGTCCACCCCGTCGCCGAGCCCGAAGTGCGCCAGCGACGGCGACTGCCCCAACGCCCGCAGGCTCATGATCTCGCGCACCTGCGCAGACTCGCCGGCCGCGGTGACGGCGACCCGGGCGCCGAACGCCTGGGCGTTGCCGGGCGGGCCGATCGGGTCGACCTGGAGCCAGGACGCGTCGGTGCAGCGGTTCATCAGCAGCAGCGGCCGGGGGCCGTCGCTGCCGATGACGACGTCGAGGAAGCCGTCACCGTCGAAGTCCGCCGCCGCGAGCCCGTAGTTGTCCGCCGGGTCGCCCAGCCCCCACTCGACCGTCACGTCCTCGAACTGCCCGTCGCTGCCCTGGCGCCACGCGAGGTCGGGCAGCGACTCCTTGACCTCGTAGGCCTTGCCGCTGGCGTGCAACACGTCGACCAGGCCGTCGTTGTCGACGTCCGCGAACTCGACGCTCCAGCCGACCGTGCCCGACTCGCCCTTCCAGACCTCCGGGGTCAACCCGACCGCGTCGGCGGTCTCGACGTAGCCGAACTCGCTCGACATCAGCAGCGACGGCGGGCCGATGTCGGAGATGATGTAGTCGTACAGGCCGTCCCCGTTGAGGTCGGCCGCGTCGATGCCCATCGCGTGCCAGTCCTTGACGATGCCCTGCTCCTGCGCGACCTCCACGAGGATCGGACCGTCCGGCCCCGCCCCGTCGTTGCGCCACAGGCCGCTGTGCTCCCCCTGGTCCTTGGGGAGGAACACGTCGGCGTCGCCGTCGCCGTCGAAGTCGGTGGTCACGCCGAGCAGCGCGTCGCTGCCACCTTCGATCTCCAGCTCGATGCCGGGCACGAAGGCGCCGTCGGCGTCCTGCAGGAGCAGCCGATGGATGACGCTCGGCTCGGGTCCGAGCTCCATGTTGCTGGTCGGGAGCAGCAGGTCGAGGCGACCGTCGCCGTCGACGTCCCCGAAGCTGTGGGTGATCTCCATGCGGAACGGCTCGGTGTGCTCGCGGATCCGCTCGTACGGCGCGAACTGGAGGTCGCCGAGGTTCTGGTAGATGGCGATGTAGCCCATGCCGACGTTGACGATCTCGGGCAGGCCGTCCCCGTCCAGGTCCGTGGCCGAGACCGCGACCGACGTCAGCGACGGGATCTCCTTCGGCAGCCAGTCGACCTGCGGCTGCTCGTCCATCGCCCAGTCGACGTCGGTGATGTCGAAGTGCCCGGTCCCGTCGTTGGCGTACAGGGTCGGCCCCGCCAGCAGGTCCCCGACCATCAGGTCGACGTCGCCGTCGGCGTCCAGGTCCTCGGCGACCACGATGACGTGGGCCGCGCCGTCCTCCTGGCCGAGGTCCGTCAGGGTCAGCGACTCGACCGTCACGCCCCGCTCCTCGGCCTCGTCGGTCAGCCGGACGCCGCTGCCGTCCCACGGGTCGGCGCAGTCGACGGGGGCCGTGTCGTCGTCGTCGGTGGCGTCGTCGTCGTCGTCGGTGGCGTCGTCGTCGTCCGTCGAGTCGTCGTCATCGGTGGCGTCGTCGTCGTCGTCGTCCCCGACGTCGTCGTCGTCGGGCGGAGTCGGGCACGCCGGCAGCGCGAACATCGCCGCCACCATCGCCGCCAGGGCCAGCCACCTGTGCACCATCAACGCTCCCGGACCGTCGGTTCGTCGGGCAGCAACATACCCGCCGTCCACCCCGGTAGCCCGGGCGCGAAGGTCCCCGGATCGCCTCGGACGCCCCCCGCGGCTCCGCTAAGCTGCCGCCCATGAGAACCCTCCTCATCGCCCTCGCCTCGCTGCTCCTCCCGGCATCGGCCGTCGCCCAGGTCTGCGGCAACTCCCTGGTGGAGACCCCAGAGCAGTGCGATGACGGCAACGTCGATCCCGACGACGGCTGCTCGGCGCTGTGCGAGATCGAGGACGGCTTCTACTGCAACGACCCGTACGACCTGAACGGGGCGTCGACGGAGGAGTGGGGCGCCGGCTCGTCGTGGAGCATCAGCTCCGACGGCCTGGTCGCCACGCAGCTGAACAACACGGAGTCGTCCGTGCTCGTGCTGCCCAACTTCGACCCCACCCTGACCACCGCGAGCTTCGACGTGGGGGTCGCGACCACCATCGACGACGACTTCATCGGGTTCGCCATCGGGATCGAGTTCGGGGACTCCACCAACCCCAACGCCGACTTCCTGCTCATCGACTGGAAGCAGGGTGACCAGACGGCCTTCAGCGCGTTCGCCCCCCGCGGCCTGGCGGTCTCGCGCGTGCAGGGCGTGGCCAACAACACCCACATGTGGGGCCACATCAACACGGTCACCGAGCTCGACCGCGCCATCAACCTGGGCAACACCGGCTGGTCCGACAACACCATCTACGTGTTCGACATCGACTACGACGGCGACAGCCTGCAGGTCTACGTCGACGGTGTGCTCGAGATCGACATCGACGAAGCGACCGCCGGCGTGCCCTTCCCCGACGGCGGCAACCTGGGCGTCTACTGCTTCTCGCAGCAGAGCTCGACCTTCGGCTGGAACGGCTCGGACGCCTCGATCTGCGCGAGCGACTGCGGCGACAGCCTCGTCGCGGCCGACGAGCCGTGCGACGACGGCAACACCGACGACGCCGACGGCTGCTCCGAGGTGTGCACCGTCGAGTCCGGCTACTACTGCACCGGCGAGCCCAGCGACTGCGACCTGGACGGCGACGGCGACACCATCTGGGACGCCGACGACAACTGCCCGGCCACCCCCAACACCGACCAGGCCGACGCCGACGGCGACGGCGCGGGCGACCTCTGCGATCCCTGCCCGGCGGACGACCCGGACGACACCGACGGCGACGGCGTCTGCGACAGCGACGACCTCTGCCCCGTCGACCACCCCGACGACACCGACGGCG
>CAYQEG010000408.1:2080-3814 GCA_964416435.1 uncultured Rickettsiales bacterium | reverse complement strand
TCGGCCGCGTCGTCGTCGTCGGTGGCGTCGTCGTCGTCGGTGGCGTCGTCGTCGTTCACGGCGAGGTCGTCGTCGTCGGGCAGATCGTCCCCGGCGAACGGCTCCTCGTAGCAGCCGGACAGGAGGACGAGGGCGAACAGGGGGGCGGCGCGTCGCATGGGATCGATGACAGGCCGGACCTGTTGCGGTCCCTTGGCGGCGGTGTGCAATCGGTTTTGCGTTCGGCGCGGATCGGGGTTGCGTTCGGCGCGGATCAGGTCCCCGGTCGGAGCTTCTTGATGCCGACTCCGCGCACGTCGAACCGGACCCCCCGCTTGCCCGGGCGTCCGGCGAGATCGGGCAGCCCGACGCTGAACAGCGCCGACTTCAGGGCCGCGCGCAGCTGCGCCCGGGTGCCGAACGCCTCGACGATCGCGTCCTGCAGTTCGCTGGAGGAGCGGATCTCCTGGGTGTGCCGGTAGAAGCCGGACTCGTAGCAATGGGAGCCCTGCACATGGGCGATGGCGCCCAGCTCCTCGATGGTCTCCTGGATGTAGTCGTCCACGTCGCGCTTCAGGCCGGCCGCCCGAAGCGCCCGCTCCATCTCGGCGCGGTGGCCGCGCACGAACTCGCGGGCCTCATCGATCGGCATCAGCGTCCACTCCAGGAGCATGCGATCGGGGGCGACCTCCTTGATGTACCGCGTCACCGTGGGGGCGAACATCCGCAGGCCCGACGTCTGCAGGCGAGCTCCCGTGAAGAAGGCGCCATCGGAGCAGAAGGCCGCCTCCACCTGGTCGGTCTGCTCCCAGGCTGCGTACTCCTCGATGATCCGCACCATCGCCTGGACGTCCAACTCGGGGAGGTACAGCACGACCTCGACGCGGTGGTCCTCCAGCGAGACCAGGGCGCGCGGCCGCTTGCCTGGCTCCATCAGCCAGGCGGCGTCGGCTTCGCGCCCCCGCAGCCAGCTCGGCAGCTCGAGGCCCTCGCCCACCTGCACCGGCTCATCGGCCGCCGCCGGCGCGGCGGGAACGACCGCGGCCAGCGTCACGCACAGCGCTGCCGTCGCGAGAGCCTGGAGACGCACGCCCTCAACGTAGGTACGAATCGGGTGTCGCCAAGGGGTCTTGGGGGCCCCTTCAGCGAGCGGTCAGGTGCCTGACCGGGAGGCTCGGTCTACTGCACGCAGAGCGTGTAGTCGCCGTTGCCGCCCCGCCGGCGGATCCGCCAGCGGTGCAGCACGACCGAGCTCTCGTTGTACGAGATGAACTCGTCCGAGGTGGGACCGTTGGACTTGACCCGGTCCCGCCAGCGGCTGCCGTTGTACCACTGGAGGTGCAGGTCGAAGTCGGTGCCCGCGTCGCCGCTGAGCGCTGCCTCGAACAGGCCGGAGGCGGGCGCTGCGTCGGTGTAGTAGTCGTTCTTGTTGGAGCTCGACAGGGTGCCCGTGAACTCGCCGCCGGGGCAGGAGGTCTGGCACGCGGCGTCGAGGTCGCAGTCGGAGTCGGCGCAGTCGGTGAGGCCGTCGAGGTCGTTGTCGATCCCGTCGTCGCAGACCTCGGGCTCGGCGCAGGCCAGGTCGAAGTCGCAGTCGCTGTCGTCGCAGTCGGTGAGGCCGTCGAGGTCGTTGTCGATCCCGTCGTCGCACACCTCGTCGGGCAGGCAGGCCGCGTCGAACTCGCAGTCGCCGAGGTCATCGCAGTCGGTGAGGCCGTCGAGGTCGTTGTCGATCCCGTCGTCGCAGACCTCGGG
>CAYQEG010000408.1:0-1980 GCA_964416435.1 uncultured Rickettsiales bacterium | reverse complement strand
AGGTCGTTGTCGATCCCGTCGTCGCAGACCTCGGGCTCGGCGCAGGCCAGGTCGAGGGCGCAGTCGGAGTCGTCGCAGTCGGTGTCGCCGTCGAGGTCGTTGTCGACGCCGTCATCGCAGACCTCGGGCTCGGCGCAGGCCAGGTCGAAGTCGCAGTCGCTGTCGTCGCAGTCGGTGAGGCCGTCGAGGTCGTTGTCGACGCCGTCGTCACACACCTCGGCCGGCGGAGGCGGCTCGCCGCCCGCCTCGCTGACGGTCAGGCTGAGGCCGCTGAAGCCCTGGTAGGCGTGGATCATCACGTAGTAGGTGCCGGACTGGGACGGCTCGAACGTGCAGGACTCCGTGTTGCCCGTCAGGTAGGGGCGGCAGTCGTAGCTGGAGGTCGTCGGGGCGGAGCCGAACTTGACGTACAGGTCCGCGTCGCCGGTGCCGCCGGTCATGTCGAACTTCATGCCGAGGCTGCCCGCGGACGTGGCGTAGGAGTAGTCGAGCTGGTTGCCGGTGCCCGCCGACAGCCCGGTCTGCGCGTCGATGACGTCGTAGGCGAGCGGGGCGGCGACGCCGACGCTGTCCCAGGCGGCTTCGACCGCGGCGACCTGCGGGGAGCCGGCGCCGTACAGGTCGGTGGTCGCGTCCACCGTCGCGCCGCGGGCGTCGGAGAAGGTCGTCGACGGGGTCATGTACAGCGTCAGGGCGCGGTACCACATCTCCGCCGCGGTCTCGATGTCGAACGAGCCGCCGGTCGCGATCACGTAGAAGAACTTGTTGGCGATGCCGGAGCTGTAGTGCACGTCGATGCCGGCGTAGTAGTTGCTGTAGTGATCGATGCTGACGCCGTCGGCGGTCGGGTCGTCCATGTAGCGGAGCGCCGCGCCCAGGGCGGGCAGCGCGATGTCCTCGCCGACCATCCAGGTGTCGGCGGTGACGACCCAGCCGTCGTTCCACGCCTCGATCGCGACGCCGAGGATGTCGGACGTGGCCTCGTTGAGGCCGCCCGATTCGTTGGCGTAGATGAGGTTGGCGCTGAACTCGGTGACCGCGTGGGTGAGCTCGTGGCCGACCACGTCCAGGGCGCCGGACAGCGGGCTGAAGTAGACGTCGCCGTCGCCGTACACCATCTGGGTTCCGTCCCAGAAGGCGTTGTCGTAGTTGCGCTTGTGGTGGGCGGTGGAGATCAGCGTCGCGCCGCTGCCGTCGATGCTGTCCCGACCCTCCTGGGCCAGGTAGTAGTCGTAGGTGACGCCGGCGTAGTCGTGGGCGTCGTCGATCGGCACATCACCGACCGGCCCCTGGCCCTCGGTGCGCTCCAGGCGGCCGGGGAGCCGGCTGCGGTTGCGGCCGTCGTAGGTCATGCGGTTCCTGGCGGTGTGCAGGTTGTCGTAGCGCCAGACCACGGTGCCGGTGCGCGCGTCGACGAAGACGACGGGGCGGGACGGCGTGTCCGTGTCGAACGAGTCGATGCTGACCCGCCAGGTCAGGTAGTCGTTCCCGTCGACGCGCAGGACCTGCAGGTCGGCCTCCACGTAGTCGACCGTGTCGGCGTGCACCGCGAGCGCGCGGTCGATGCCCTGGTCCTCGTCGAGCGTCGCGGCGGCGCCGGGACGCACGTTGCGGACCAGGCCGTCGGTGATCGAGGCGACCTCGCCGTTGGGGTGGAGGTGCAGGATGACCTGCCCGCCGAACACCGGCACGCCGGCCTCGAGCTGGTCGAGCCGCACGTGGGCCATGCCGAGGTCGTCGACGTCGATGCGGGACGTCTGCACGCCGTCGACGTCCGTCATGGCCCAGGCGCCGGGACCCTGCAGCCAATCGACCGCGATGTCCTCAGCGAGCGTCGCCGCGTCGGCCGGTGCGCCCGAGAAGACCGAGGCGGTGGACTTGGATCCCAGGTCCACCTGGGCGGTACAGGACACCGCCAGGGGGAGGAGGAGGAGGAGGAGGAGGATTGATCGTCGGAACATGCGTCGGACTCCAGGACGG
>CAYQEG010000407.1:0-3985 GCA_964416435.1 uncultured Rickettsiales bacterium | reverse complement strand
CGACGACGACTCCGCAGGCGACGACGACGACTCCGCAGGCGACGACGACGACTCCACGGGCGACGACGACGACTCCGCAGGCGACGACGACGACGTGGCCCCCGATGACGACGACGTCGCACCCGACGACGATGACTCCGCCCCGGCCGATGATGACGACGTCGCACCCGACGACGACGACGTCGCACCCGACGACGACGACGTCGCACCCGACGACGACGACTCGGCCGCCGGCGATGACGACGACAGCGCCGCGGTCGTCCCGTACACCTTCTCGGAGGTGTTCACCGTCGCGTCCAACAACTGCAGTTGCCACGCCTTCGGCAGCTCCGGCGGCTGGACGTTCAACAACGACCAGGCGACGCTCTACTCCATCTGGGTGGATCAGCCGGCGCTCCAGCCGACGCCGACCATCGATCGGATCGAGCCCGGCGACTCGACCGCCAGCTACGTGATGCACAAGTTGGACGGGTCCCACCTGACGATCGGCGGCAGCGGCTTGCAGATGCCGCGGTCCGGTTGTTGCCTCGCGGAGGACGTGCGGGACGGGATCCGGGCCTGGATCGACTCCGGCGCTCCCAACAACTGACGTAGGATCGACGGGTGTCGCGACGGGTCCTGATCGTTGAAGACGACAAGCACTTCGCCTCCCAGCTCAAGGAGCTGATGGAGTTCGGAGGGCACGACGCCGTGCTCGCGTACACGGGGCCCGACGGGGTGGACGCCTTCGAACACCACCGCCCCGACTTCGTCCTCATGGACGTGATGCTGCCCAACCTGCACGGGATCCGGGTCCTGGAGAAGATCCGCCGTCTTCCGGGCGGGTCGGACGTGCCCGCGATCCTGATGAGCGCGGTCTATCGCTCCGACTCGATCTTCAAGAAGGACATGCTCCGGCTGGGGGTCATCGCGTTCCTCAGCAAGCCGTTCTCGATGATGGACCTGGGTCGCAAGATCGAGCGGGTGCTGGAGATGCCCGACGGGGGGCGCGAGCAGGTCCGCGCGATCTTCGACGAGGCGGCGGCGGCGAGCATCACCGGAGCGTTCCGCGCCGTCACCGAGGACGAAGCGGAGGGCAAGACCGCCGCGGACCTGCCGTCCGGCGCTCACGGACTCGTCGAGGACGACTCGGACAGCGCGGGGGTCTCCTACAGCGAAATCCCCGCCGTGATGGCGGCTGCGCCGGCGCCCCTGGAGCTCCCCGAAGGGGACAGCTTCGTCCGCGTCGACACCAGCCGGCGGTTGCCCAGGGTCGGCACGCTGACGCCGGACAGCTACGTCCGCATGGTGACGACGCTGTTTCACGCCCACAGCAGCGGCCGGTTCATGTTCGAGCACGACGGCCCGACGAGCCGCCGGACGCTGTACCTGCTCAACGGCTACCCGGTCTGGGTGGACACCGCCGACCCGATGGCGGGGCTGCCGCGGTTTCTGCGGGACGACGGGCAACTGTCGGCGTCCCAGATCGCGGGGCTGGAGACGGTGGACGGCTCCACCGAGCTGCGCGCCCAGTTGTTGTCTCGGGGGCTGATCAGCCCCGCCGAGCTGGATGCGTCGCTCGAGGCGTGGGTCGAGGCCGAGGTCCGCGACGGCCTCGCCCGGGGCGGCAACTTCCGGTTCACCCGGGGAGACGACTTCGCGGGCAGCGTCCCCGTCTACGAGGTCAACCCGATCCGTGCGCTGTGGGAGGGCGTGGTGCGCCACGTCCCGCTCGACACCATTCGGCGCGAGCTCGACCTGCTCGGTGATCGCTCGGTCGGTCGCACGCCGACGTACAACCGCCTCTTCGGCTACATCGGCTCCTCCCCGGCGCTGCGCGCCCTGGGCGAGAGTCTGCTCCGCCCCCGGCCGGTCAGCGAAGCCCGAGCCCGCTTCGCCGACTCGGACGGCACGGTCGCGCGGTGCCTCTGGTTCATGGTCCACGCCGGCCTGGTCGCCCTGTCCGACACGCCGGCCGCCGCCGCCTCGAGGGCCGCGAAGCCGGACCGGAAGCCGGCCCCGCCCGCGCGCCCCCGACCGACGAGCGAGCCGGCCCGCCGCCCGGCGCCGACCGGTCCGACGCCCAGCCAGCCGGTCGCCTCGTCCAAGCCGGCCGAGCACACCGTCGAGTTCACGACCGGCTCCGTCGGCGCCGACGTCGTGTCGCACCTGCGCAAGGCGACTGCCCCGGTCCCCTCCTCCCCGGCGGACCACGCCGCGTTGATCGTGCGGGACTACGTCACCCGCATGGACCAGGACCACTACGGCTTCCTGAGCGTCGAGACCGACGCCTCGATGGAGGAGATCGACGCCGCCTACGGGGCCCTCGCGCCCCGCTACCGGCTCCGCAACCTGGACGCGGACGTGGGCGGCGACGTGCGCCGCAAGGCGAAGGAGCTGCTCGCCCGCCTGGTCCAGGCCTTCGACGAGCTCAGCGACCCGGCGCGGCGCCGCACCTACGACGCGCGCATGGAGCGCATCGACAAGATGGCCGAGAGCACGGGGTCGATCGCCGCGATCTCGGCGGCCGACTTCGACGCCGTCGGGCCGGAGCTGGACGAGGTGAGCGACGGCGCCGCGATGTCCCTGGTCATGGGGCCGGACGACCTGGGCTCCACCTGGTGGCCTGGAGCCGAAGACCCGGCCGTGCTCAGCAAGCGCCGCCGCCGCCTGGGCAAGGAGGACGGCGGCGTGCTGGTTCAGGCTCACCAGGCGATGGCCCGCACCGAGTTCCACAAGGCGGCGCCGGTCCTCGAGTCGCTGCGGCACAAGTTCCCGTCAGACCCCGGCATCCTCGCGGACCTCGGCTGGTGCCGGTTCGCGTCCGCTCCCAACGACTCCCGGACCGCCGACAAGGCGCTCGAGTGGGTGGACCTCGCGCTCGCTTTCGAGCCGGACTACGCCGACGCCCTCGAGGTCCGGGCACGCATCCTGACGGCCAGCCCGAAGCGGAAGGCGGACGCGATCAAGGCCCTGAGGCGCCTGTTGCGGATCCGCAAGGACTCCGAGTGGGGCCGCTCCGAGCTGCGGCGCCTGGATCGGGACAAGCCCGACGGCGAGGACGGCAAGAAGAAGCGGGGCCTCGGGCGGTTGCTCGGTCGAGGCTGACGAGTGCACCTCCTGGAGCGCCTCAGCGGGGGGTTCGACGTCTCCGCCCACCTCCGCCGAGACCCGCTGCAGTTTCCCCATCGATTCGACGACCCGGCGGACGTCGAAGTGGCGGCGTTCCTGGCCGCCACGCTCGCGTTCGGGCGGGTGGCCGCCTTCGTCCCGGTGCTCGACCACCTGTTCGGCGCGCTGGGGCAGGCCCCCGCGGCGGCGCTGATCGAGGGTGACACGACGGTGATCGCCGACGCGGCGTCCCGCCGGTACCGCTGGCTCGAGCCGGTCGACCTGGCGGCGCTGCTCACCGCGGTGGGCGCGACCCTCCGTGCCCGGGGATCCCTCCAGGCCCTGTTCGACGCGGGCGACGATGGCGGCGAGGACACCTGGGCCGCGCTGGGCGCGTTCCTGGGGCAGCTCAAGGCCGACGCGATGGCGGCCCACGCGGAGCCTGAGCGTCGCTCTCGAGCGGTCGCGTTCCTGTTCCCGTCGGTCCGTGGGGCCGCGGCCTGCAAGCGACAGCACCTGTTCCTGCGGTGGATGGCCCGGCGGGATGGCGGCGACCTCGGCCTGTGGGACCTGCCCACGCGACGGCTGGTCATGCCGTGCGACGTGCACACCGCCCGGATCGGCCACGCTCTCGGCTTCACCAGCAAGCCCGAGTCCTCCCGACGCACCGCCAACGAGCTGACCGTCGCGCTTCGGCGGATCGATCCGGAGGACCCGGTCCGGTTCGACTTCGCGATGGCCCATGTCGGCATCAGCAGCGGCTGCAAGGGCCGCCGAGTGGACCCGATCTGCTCCGGCTGTGGCCTGCGGGAAGCCTGCCGCTGGTGGGGGGGCTAGAGCCCTAGATGCCATCGGCACAAGTCCCGCACCGGTTTCCGCCGGCCCTCGACGCCGC
>CAYQEG010000406.1:0-3991 GCA_964416435.1 uncultured Rickettsiales bacterium | reverse complement strand
CCGATCCAGTCCGAATCCGCTGCCCCGTCGAGTTTTTACCCAGGCCTCAACCTTGCCATCCATGGAGTCCCTGATGTCCTTGCTCCGGTTCGCGGCGACCGCCGTCGCCGCCTTCTGCCTCTCCGCCACCCCTGCGTTCGCCGGCGGCGGCAAGTCCGACGTCTGCCACCCGGCGGGCAAGTCCGGCAACGTGCTCACGCTCAACGTCAGCAACAACGCCGTCTCCGCCCACCTCGGCCACGGCGACTGGCTGCCGATGGAGTTCTGGGTCGACGCCGACGGCGACGGCTACGGCGACCCCGACGACGCGGTCGAGGCCTGCGTCCAGCCGGCCGACGCGGTGGACAACGCGGATGACTGCGACGACGGCGACGACACCGTCAACCCGGACGGGGTCGAGGTCTGCGACGACGGCCTCGACAACGACTGCGTCGGCGGCGACGAGCCCTGCCTGGTCGCGGAGACCTGGAACGCGGCCGACGACTTCGACTCGCTCAACCCCAACGGCGAGTGGAGCTACGGTTACACGAACGGCCTGGGCGGCTTCACGCAGTTCACCAGCTACGGCGCGTCCGGCCTGCTCGAGTGGTGGAACCGCGGCTACTTCTGGCTGCAGGTCTACGCCAACCGGACCGGCAGCACCTACGGCAACTGCGGCGACTGGTGCCTGCTGCCCGGCACGCTGGCGATGCACCCCGACAACAGCGCCCTGAAGGCCGTCACCCGCTTCACCGCGCCCGCCGACGGCGACTACGACGTCGACGGCGGCTTCCGCCCGATCGACCATCAGTCCTCCTCGATCGAAGTCTGGGTCCTGCACAACGGCGCGGTCGTGGCGCACGGCTACCTCGGCGCGTGGTGGACCACGTTCGACTTCGACGAGACCCTCGGTCTGCTGGCCGGCGACACCGTCGACTTCGTGGTCGGTCGCGGCGGCGGCAACTACTACAACGACGGCACCGACCTCGACGCCACCATCTACGGCCCCTACTAAACGGACCCTCATGATTGTGAGGCCCCAGGAGCGGGGAGCCTGGAGGGCCGAGGTCAAGGACCGAAAAGGGCGCGGGGCCTGCCCCCGTGACCGATGAGGGACGCAGAGATCGGGTCTCCAGACCCGCGCGGAGGGCCTCAGTATTGTGAGGGGCCGTTAGACGACCCCAGCAGGCCCGGCGGCGGGACGCTCCCCGTCGCCGGGCGCCGCCTCTACCCCGCCGCTCCCGTCCACCCGCGGGCCGCGCAGGCTCGGGATCGCCTCGCTGCCGCGGTGGTCAGCGCCCCTTCATCTCGAGCAGGTCCTGGAGCGCATCGCCGGAGCCTCCAGCCGCGTGACAGCCGCTCAACCCGAGCACCTCGGGGATCTGCGGGAGGTTGCGCACCACCGCCCCGGGCGCCGGGTCCTGGACGTACGCCGACGGCAGCGCGCAGTAGACGCGGGCGATGGCCGCAACCTCCCCGTCGCTCAGGCGCGCGGCCTCGGGCACCTCGGTGAAGGGGCCGATCATGAACCAACCGATCGACGGCTCCGAGGCGTACTGGTTCGTGGGCGGGAGCGCCTTCAGCTCGTCGGGCGCCTCCAGGTAGGCGTGCCGACCCATGCGCGCGAGCAGCTCGAGGGTCAGCTGAACCCCCGCCTTCATGCCCAACTCCGACGGGTCCATCTTGCCCAGCAGGTCGAAGTAGCGGCCCCGGTCCTGGCGCCACGTCGAGACCCAGATCCAGGCCCGCGCGTCCTCGATCGCCTCCGGCTTCGCCGCCGAGCCGGCCCCCGCTCCGACCCGGTCGACCAGCGCGAAGAGCGGGTCCCGGGCGGGGCCGGTCAAGGGGGGGAGCTCGAAGAGCGTGCGGGCCGCGTCGACCCGCAGCTGCCACAGGGTGTCCCGCGCCTGGGAGAGCAGCGCCGGCGACAGGAACAGGCCCACCGGAGGGGCCTCCCCGTCGAACTCGCCCTTCGACAGGCGCGTCAGCGCGCCCGCGACCTCCTTCGCGGGTCGGAAGCGGGGCTCGGCGCCCGAGAGGTCGAGCCACGCGATGGCCGACGGCGCGTTGTCCTCGCTCGCCCGGGCGACCCAGCCGTCGAGCGACCGGCCGGCCGCGATCGCCTCGGGCACCGCCGCGCCGGCGTTCCAGGCGACGGCGACGTCGGTCTGCTCCGAGCTCAGCCCCTCGCGCTCCAGCCGGCTCCGGAGCGACGCCTCCGCCGGCGTCGCGTGGCGCATCGCCGCGAGCGTCTCCTCCGGCTGGAGCGCGTCGATGGGGTCGCCGTACAGCGCGTCGAGGGCGCCGAACACGACCGCGGCGCTGGTGTCGTCGACGCCCGGGATCCAGCGGCTGAGCGTCTCCGCCGCCTCGCCCCGGATCTTCGGCGGTACGTCCGCCGCGAGCGCGCCCGCCAGCCTCGCGAGCACGAGGTCGCCCCGCTCGCGGACCACCGTCCCGTCGGTCGGCAGGCAGCCTGAATCGTCGGCCGAACCGCACACCCGGTGCCGGCGCAGCGCCTGCAGCGCAGACGTCGCCTCCTCGTGGGTGGGTTCGGTGCCGAGGGTGACGAGGGCTTCGTCGATCTTCCCCAGGGTGTACGCGTCGTCCGCCCAGGCGGGGGCCGAGGCGAGGAGCAGGATCGGGAACAGGACGACCGCAGAGCGCATGGGGACCTCCGCCGGACGGGTCAGCCAGCCTTGCCGTCGACCCGCGGGCTCCTCAGGATCGGAAGGTAGACCAGCAGGAACGTCAAGAACGCCGCCGCCCACAGGGCCGACGACCACCACAGCCAGGCGGCGGTCATCCCGGGCGCGACGATCGGCCCGAAGACCCGCAGCACGGCGGACCCCACCACCGCCCCGAAGGCCGGGGTGATGCCCCTGGGGGCTGCGATCACGCGGCCGGTGTGACCCAGCGAGACGCGGGTCATCATCCCCAGGGTCAGGGAGCCGATCGCCCCCGCGGTCATCGCGTGCACCCACGCCGACGCCGTCACCGGGTCCAGGAACGGGTCCAGCCCGCGCAGCAGGAACGCCACGCCGACCCAGGCCCAGCCGGCGTGCAGGATCCAGAGCATCGGCACCTTCAGCGTCGGCGCCGTCTGCCAGCCGGCCATCCGACGGAACGTCGCGAAGGCGGCGAGCAGGGCGATCAGCGCGACCAGCGTCTCACGAGCCCCCGCGAAGTCGAGGACCAGGACCGCCACCGCCGCCCGGAGCTGCCACTTCGCCCACTCCGGGCTCCGCGTCGTCTCCATGCGGAGCCGGTTGGCGGTGAACTGGGGGATGATCCGCCCCCCCACGACGATCATGAACAACGCCACGACGTCGATGCCGACCCGCAGCCCCCAGCGCGGCAACGGCAGCCCCTCGGCCGCCCGGAGGTGCAGCACCCCGTTGGCGACCGCCATCACGATCAGGAGCACCGGGAACCCGTAGTTCCGCTCGTCCCGGGCCAGCCAGATCGGGCGGCTGAGCGTGAGCGCCAGCGCCGGCAGGAACGCCACGTCGATCAGGGCGACGGTCTGCGGCGACAGCCCCATCGGCGCGAGCATCACCAGCCGCCCCGCGAACCAGAGGAGGAAGAGGGCCATCAGGTGCCCGCCGGTCGCGGTGGGGCGGTTCGTCCAGCGGGCCGTCGCGGTCAGCAGGAACCCGGCCACGACGGCGACCGCGTACCCGAACAACATCTCGTGGGCATGCCACGCGATGGGTCCGAAGTGGCGAGGGGCGTCCGCCGCGCCGTTGAGGATCGCGATCCAGAACGGGACGAGCAGGGCGCCGACGACTCCGGCGCCGAGGAAGAAGGGGCGGAAGCCGGTGGCCCACATCACGCCGCTGGGGTGCCAGTTGGGGCCGTAGTCGGGGGCCAGCTTCTCGCCGGCGAGGGGGAGCGGGATGCGCATGGCGCGGGAGGGTAGCCGAGCCGCGCGGACCGGACCTGTCGACGGCCCTCGGGCGCTAGACGACCCATCACCCACCTGCAGCCCACACACCGTCGGTCCACGAGC
>CAYQEG010000405.1:0-4089 GCA_964416435.1 uncultured Rickettsiales bacterium | reverse complement strand
CCTGGACGATGCCGATCCGCACCCGCATCGACATGCTGGCGACCGGCATCAAGACGCCGGTCGGGATCAAGCTGCTCGGCGACGACCTGGACCTGCTGAACGAGGTGGGCCAACGCATCGAGGCCGCGGTCCGGGCGATGCCGGACACGAAGTCGGTCTACAGCGAGCGCGTGATGGGGGGCAACTACGTCGACATCTCGGTCGATCGCGAAGCGGCGGCCCGGTTCGGGCTGACCGTGCAGGACGTCCACGACGTGGTGCGTTCGGCGATCGGCGGCATGAACGTCACCTGGACGGTCGAGGGGCTGGAGCGGTACCCCGTCAACCTCCGCTTCCCCCGGGAGCTGCGCAACGACCTGGAGAGCTTGCGGTCGGTGGCGGTGCCGACCCCGATGGGGCACACCGTACCGCTGGGGCGGGTGGCGCAGGTGACCGTGGCCAAGGGGCCGCCGGCGATCAAGAGCGAAGGGGCGAAGCCGACGGCGTGGATCTTCGTCGCCCTCGAGACGAGCGACGTGGGCGGCTACGTGCGCGACGCCAAGGAGGTGGTCGACGACGCCGTGCACATCCCGCCCGGCGTGTCGATCGTCTGGTCGGGCCAGTTCGAGTACATGGAGCGGGCCAACAAGCGGCTGATGATCCTGGTCCCGGTCACGCTGTTCCTCATCTTCCTGCTGCTGTACCTGCACTTCGGGAACTTCGCGGAGACGGCGATCGTGATGGGCACGCTGCCCTTCGCGCTGGTCGGCGGGGTCTGGCTGCTGTGGTTCGCCGACTTCAACCTGTCGGTCGCGGTCGGCGTCGGGTTCATCGCGCTGGCGGGGCTCGCCGCGGAGACGGGCGTCGTGATGATCGTCTACCTGGACGAGGTGTGGGAACGCTGGAAGGCGGAGGACCGGCTGGTCTCGGTGAAGCACCTGGAGCAGGTGGTGATCGAGGGCGCCGTCGACCGGGTGCGGCCCAAGGTGATGACGGTGGCGGCGACGTTGTTCGGGCTCCTGCCGATCCTGTGGGGCGCCGGCGCGGGCACGCGGGTGATGAAGCGGATCGCGGCGCCGATGGTCGGGGGGGTGGCCAGCTCGACGCTCCTCACGCTGATCATCGTTCCGGCGGTCTGGTTCCTGTGGCGCCGGGGGCAGCTGGAGCGGGGCGAGCACCTCCGGCGGGTCGCGCCGATCGTGGAGGACGGGCTGTGAACCGCCGCGGGCTGTGGGCGGCCGGGGTCGCCGTCGGGATCGGGGTGATCACCCTGCTGCACTACACCTCGGGGCACGAGGATGGGGTCTCACCCCACCACCTGTACCGGCGGCTGTTCTACCTGCCGATCCTGGTGGCGGCGTGGCGGTTCGGGCTGCGCGGCGGGCTCGCCGCGTCGCTCGTGACCGTGGCGGTGTACGCGCCCCACGCGTTCGGCTGGTTCGGCCTGCACGCGGACCCGGCGTCGGTGATCGACAAGGTCGCGGAGATGGTGCTGTACGTCGGCATCGGCGCGCTGGTCGGCTGGTTCGTGGACCGCGAGCGAGGGGTCGCGGTGAGGCTCCGGGGCCTGCTCGACGAGCGGGACGGGGCGCTGGCCGAGCTCCGGGAGGCCCAGGACAGCCTCGTCGCGGCGGAGCAGCAGGCGGCGATGGGCTACCTGACGGCGGGGCTGGCGCACGAGATCCGGAACCCGCTGGGCTCGATCCGGGGCTCCGCGGAGATCCTCGGGGACGAGCTGAAGGACGCCGATCGGCAACGGATCGCCGGCGTGCTCGTGCGTGAGACGGAGCGGCTGGACGGCGTGCTGACGCGGTTCCTGCGGTTCGCCGGCCAGGAGCCGAGCGAGCCCGAGCCGACCGACCTGGCGGCGCTGGCCGACGAGGTGCTCGAGCTGGTGGCCGCCGAGGGTCGGCAGCGCGGGGTCGAGCTGCACCACCAGCGGTGCTCGTCGATGCCGACGGTGCCCCTGGACGCCGGCAAGCTCCGCCAGCTGCTGCTCAACCTGGTGGTCAACGCGATGCAGGTGCAGCCGGACGGCGGCACGGTGAGGGTGCTCTGCGGCGTGGATGACGGCGGGGGCGCGCGTCCGCTGTTCGTGCGGGTCGAGGACGCCGGGCCGGGGGTGTCGGAGGCGGAAGCGGGGTCGATCTTCCACCCGTACTACAGCGGCCGGCCGGGGGGCACGGGGCTGGGGCTGTCGATCGCGCGGCGGGTGGCGGTGGAGCACGGCGGCACGCTGGATGTCGCGTCGTCGGCGCTGGGCGGGGCGTCGTTCGAGCTGCGGCTGCCGCTCCCGGGCCAGGAGGTGAACCGTGGCGAAGGCTGAGCGTAGGGCGCGGGTGCTGCTGATCGACGACGACCCGGGCGTGCTGGAGGTCACGACGTTCCAGCTGGACGCGGCGGGGTACCGGGTAGCGGCGTGCGCGGGCGGGGCGGAGGGCGTCGCGGCGTTCGAGGACGAGCCCGCCGACGTGGTGGTCACGGACCTGAAGATGCCGGGCATCGACGGGATGGAGGTGCTGCGCGCGATCCGGCGGCTGGACGACGACGTGCCGATCCTGGTCATCACCGCGTTCGGCTCGGTCGACACGGCGGTCGCGGCGATGCAGGCGGGGGCGTACGAGTACGTCACCAAGCCGTTCTCCCGGGACGCGTTCCTGCTCAAGGTGGAGCGGGCGGCCGAGCACGCCCGGATGGTGCGAGAGAACCGCTCGCTGAGGCTGCAGGTCGAGGCGAGCGCGGAGCGGCCGATGCTGGTCGCGTCTGCAGCGATGGGCGAGCTGATGCGGCAGGTGCAGCGGGTGGCGTCGGCCGACCTGCCGATCCTGCTGACCGGCGCGAGCGGCACTGGCAAGGAGCTGGTCGCCCGGGAGATCCACCGGCTCAGCGGCCGACCCGCGGGCCCGTTCGTGGCGGTCAACTGCGCCGCGATCCCGTCGGAGCTGCTGGAGGCGGAGCTGTTCGGGCACGCCCGGGGCGCGTTCACGGGGGCGACGCGCGCGCGGGGCGGGCGGTTCCGGGCGGCCCACGGCGGCACGCTGCTGCTGGACGAGGTGGGGGACCTGCCGCTGGCGCTGCAGCCCAAGCTGCTCCGGGTGCTGCAGGAGCAGGCGGTGGAGCCGGTCGGGGGAGAGAAGCCGGTGTCCGTCGACGTGCGCATCGTGGCGGCGACGCACCGGGATCTGAAGGCGAAGGTGGCGGACGGCAGCTTCCGGGAGGACCTGTACTACCGGCTGGCGGTGATCCCGCTGGCGGTGCCGAGCCTGGCGGAGCGGACGGAGGCGATCGGGCCCCTGTTCGAGCTGTTCGTGGAGGCGCAGGCGGCGCGGTCGGGGCGGCGGCTGGCCGTGTCGGCGGACGCGGTCGCGGAGCTGCAGGGACGGCGGTGGCCGGGGAACGTGCGGCAGCTGGAGAACCTGGCCCGACGGGTGGCGCTGTTGGCCCCGGGGCCGGAGATCGGACCCGACGACCTGCCGCCGGAGGAGCCGGCGATCGCCGGGCCGGGCCGCGGGGGCGAGTCGGTGCTGCGCGTCGACCTGTCGACGGACCCCTACACGATCGACCTGCCCGACTCCGCTCTGAGCCTGCCCGACCTGGAGGAGCGCCTGGTCGTCGAGGCGCTCCGGAAGCACGGCGGCAACAAGAGCGCGGCGGCGAGGTACCTCGGCGTGCGTCGGCACGTGCTGCTGTACCGGCTGGAGAAGTACGGGATCGACCCGGACGGCGTCGCCTAAACGGCTCCTCATGATCATGAGGCCCCGGGAGCGGGGAGGATGGAAGGCCGAGGTCAAGGACCGAAGAGGGAGCGGGGCTTGCCTCCCGTGACCGATGAGGGACGCAGGAATCGGGTCTCCAGACCCGCGCGGAGGGCCTCAGTATTGTGAGGGGCCGTCTAGTGGTTCTGCACAGGGAATTCGGTGAGTTGATCGTGATGGCCTGCGCGTTGATGACAAGGCGGGAGGAGCGGAGCGGGGTGTTTCCCCCGCGACCGACGACCAACGCAGGCAGCGGCGGGCAGGGCGCACGAGGACTCACCAGAATCCCTGTGCTGGACCACTAGATGAAGCGGGCGAAAGTTCCGCACCACCCTTGTTCTCGCGATCCGTGAGG
>CAYQEG010000404.1:0-4103 GCA_964416435.1 uncultured Rickettsiales bacterium | reverse complement strand
CGACGTCATCGTCGTCGGTGGCGTCGTCGTCGTCGTCTCCGGCGCTGTCGTCGTCGTCGCCGTCGGCGCAGTCCGGGTCGTCACCGTCGACGAGGCCGTCGCAGTCCTGGTCGGCGCCGTCCCCGCAGTCCTCGTCGGCGGTCGGGTAGACCGTGGCGTCGCCGTCGTCGCAGTCCGTCGAGGGGGGCCAGGAGTCGCCGTCGCCGTCGACCTCCGCGGTGGTGCGCACGTGCAGCCGCTGGGGGCTGCCGGGCACCCCGACGAACCACGGCGACGCCGACAGCGGACCCGCTCCGAGCGGCTCGTGCCAGTAGCGGGCGCGCCACGAGTAGCCCTCGTCCCCCTCCAGCCCCAGCACCGTCAGCGGGACGGGGACCCCGGCCGTCGACTCGACGTACGCGCTGGTCTGGAGGTCGGTGCCGTCAAAGGCCGTGCCGGCGGGCTTCACCTCGGCCTGGACCGCGAGGCGACTGCGGCCCCGCCAGCTCCCCGGGGTCAGGCCGACGAGCTCGAAGCTCTGCAGGTCGGAGCGCAGACCCGGAGCGATCGGAGCCCCCGACGGGGTGCGCGGCACGATCGGTCGCGAGAGCGCCACGCCCTCGTTGGACTGGCCGTTGCCGTGGAACAGCTGGGCCAGCCCCGCCCCGATCGCCGGGTTGGTGTAGTCGGAGGTGCCGATCGCGACGTCCGACCGACCGTCCCCGTTGACGTCGAAGCCGCCGTGCACGGCGTTGCCGGTCTGCACCGGCGCGCTGGCGTCGTTCGTCCAGTCGGCGCCGAAGCCCGGCCCACCGGACGAGCCCAGGTACAGGAAGGAGGCTCCGGTGCCGCCGGCCGCGTTGCCCCAGGTCGGCGCCCCCACCACGATGTCCGCGTAGCCGTCGCCGTTGACGTCCCCCGCGCCGGAGACCGAGGTGCCGTAGCTGCCGGCGCCGCCGCTGGGGGTCGAGTCGCTCCAGTCCGGCGTGGTCAACGGGGCCAGGAACTCCCGGCCGTAGAACAGGTACGCCACGCCGCTGCCGTCGGCGCCGACCAGGATGTCGTCGACCCCGTCGCCGTTGACGTCGCCGGCGCCGTCCAGCGACACGCCCACCCGGTCGCCGAAGCTGCCGGTGGTGAACGTCCAGTCGTCCGTCAGGGCCGGGCCGCTGGGGCCGCCGAGGTACAGGCGCGCCTCGCCGGCTTCGCTGTCGCTCCAAGGCGTGCCCACGAGCAGGTCTGCGTAGCCGTCGCCGTTGACGTCCCCCGCGCCGGCGAGGGACCAGCCGAACCGAACGTTGGCGGCGTAGTTCGGCTCCCAGTCCGTGCTCCCCGAGGGGCCGATCGGCCCGCCATAGAAGAGGGCGACCGATCCCCCCGTGGTGGTCTGCACGCTGACGTAGGCGGCGGCGAGATCGTCGTAGCCGTCCCCGTTGACGTCGCCGGCGTTGGCGGTGTTGACGTAGTCGAACGAGGTGGAGCCGTAGTAGACGCCGAGGTCGAAGGACCAGGCCGGAGACGGGGAGCTGTCCGCGCCGTCCAGGCCGTCCCAGGCGCCGTACCAGACGTACACCGCCTCCTCCCCGCCGAGCGCCACGTCGCCGAACCCGTCGCCGTCGTAGTCGCCCCCGGCGGCCCCGAACCCGAGGTTCCAGGCGGACACGTAGTCACTGAAGCCGGTCTGGAGCTCGCCGCCGGGGCTCTCGTAGACGTGCAGGCTGCCGGTCGCCTCCTCCGGGCCGGACTTGACGATGAGCTCCGAGGTGCCGTCCCCCTGGACGTCGTAGACGCTCGAGATCCGGTAGCCGTAGTGCTGGTTGCCCGTCGTCCCCGTGTTCACCCAGCCCAGCACCGACGCGGGGGCTTCTCCCTGCCCCGCGTACAGGGCCGCCCGGCCGGCGGAGATGCCCCCGCCGTTGTCGCTCGGCACGCCGATGAGCAGGTCGTCGAACCCGTCGCCGTCGACATCGCCGACCCCCGCGACGGACGAACCGAGCGCCGCGCTGTTCTGGGCCCCGGCGACCTCCCAGGTCGGGTCGGCCTGCAGCAGGTCGGCCTCGCTCCCCAGGAACAGCAGCGCCAGCCCCTCCCCGGGCGTCGAGTCGAGCCCGTTGGGGGCGCCGACGAGGAGGTCGGCGTAGCCGTCGCCGTTGGGGTCGCCGGCCGCCGCCACCGAGCCGCCGAACCCCGCCGAGGTGCTGTCCCCTTCGGCGGACCACAGGGCGCTGGCCATCGGCCCGCTGGGAGTGCCGATGAACAGCCGCACCACGCCGCCCTCGGTCTCGGTGCCGTCCTCGTCCGGGGCGCCGATCACGAGATCGGCGTACACGTCGCCGTTGACGCTGCCGACGCCGGTCAGCGCCGCGCCGAACTGGCCGTCGTTGTCGTACCCGTCCGTGTACCAGTCCGCCAGGTTGCTGATCGACGACGCGTCGCCGAACCACAGCCGCACCTGGCCGCGGTCGGTCCCCGTGCCGTCCACCCCCGGCGCCCCGGCCGCGAAGTCGGGGAGCCCGTCCCCGTTGACGTCGTACGCCGCCGCGACCGCCGTG
Source organism: uncultured Rickettsiales bacterium (assembly GCA_964416435.1). Taxonomy (GTDB): domain Bacteria; phylum Myxococcota_A; class UBA796; order UBA9615; family UBA9615; genus CAYQEG01. The sequence goes on along the minus strand of CAYQEG010000404.1, from coordinate 1,572 downwards.
CCCAGGCCGGCGCCCGGCTCGCCGCCGCAGTCCAACCACGAGGCGGACGCCTGCAGGCCCCCCGTCGCCCCCGAGAAGAGGTACACGCAGCCCTCCCCGGACAGCGACGAGGTCTGGCTCGGCGCGCCCACCAACAGGTCGCCGTACCCGTCCCCGTCGGCGTCGCCGACCCCGGCGAGGGCAGCGCCGAAGTCGGAGTCGATCGCGCCGAAGCGCTCGACGTCCGGCGACGTCGAGAGCCCCTCGGCCGAGCCGAGGTAGACCGCCACCCGGCCGACCGCGTCGCTCCCGTCATCCCAGGTCGGCCAGCCGACCGCGAGGTCGGAGTAGCCGTCGGCGTTCAGGTCGCCGGCGCCCGCGACCACCTGCCCGTCTCCGACCCCTCCCTGGCCACCGAACACCGTCCAGGCCGGGGTCGAGGACGGCCCGCCCGCTGCACCGTGGAAGACGTAGACGGCGCCCTCCCCGCTCGGCCCGTCGTCCGCGTCCGGCGCGCTCACCGCGAAGTCGGCGACGCCGTCGCCGTTGACGTCGCCCGCGGCGGCGACGACGGCGCCGAAGTCGTCCAGCGCGGCGGCCCCCTCCGCCTCGAACAGCACGGCGCCGGAGACGACCCCCAGGGCGGCCGAACCGTCGGGCGGCGGGACGGTCGGCGACGGCGCCGCGCAGCCGAGCGCCCCGGAGAGCGCGAGGGCTGCCCAGGCTGTCGTGCTTCTCCCCATCGGCGCCTCCTCGGCCCCCGATCGCCGGGCTAGGAGCTTGTAGCGCATTGGAACCGGAGCCCCGTGAGACCGGGGTGTCCGAGGCCAAGGCGCGACGAGGAGATGCATCGGGAATGCACGACGAGGAGCAACAACGGGATCGGACGCATCCGGTCCATGGGGCGACAGGTGGCCAATGCGCTACACGCTCCTAGCCGGGCTTGCGGATCAGGAACCGGCGGCTGCAGGAGGTCGCCCGCAGCTGGTCTCCGTTCTGGTCGACGCACTGGTTCCCCGAGCAGCCGCAGTAGCTGCCGCCGCTGTACGTCTGCACCCCGTAGCTGCGGCCGTCGTTGGTGAACATGCAGTGGGTGCTCCAGATGTTCACCGCGATGATGTCGATGCTGTCCTGCTCGTTGGGGGCCCACTCCCAGCCGTCGGGGATGGTGAAGTAGCTGGTCTGGCAGTTGTTGGAGTGCTGGCCGTACTGCAGCGACGGGTTGACGTCGTCCAGCGACGCGTAGATGAACCCGTTGCCGCCGTCGATCTCGTTGTTCAGGGTGGCCGAGCACGACGCGTCCGAGCCGCTGCAGTCCTGGTCGATGCCGTCCTCGCAGATGTCCTCGGCGCTGTTGTTGATCGATGCGTCGTTGTCGTCGCAGTCGGTCGCGTCGGGGTCGCCGTCGTTGTCGTCGTCCAGGTCGGTGCAGTCGGGGTCCAGGTCCCCGTCGAAGTCGGCGAACTCGTCGACCAGCGAGCCGTCGCAGTCGCTGTCGATGGAGTCGCACAGCTCGACCGCGGTGCTGAAGATGCAGCTGTACACGGGCTCGCAGTCGGTCAGAACGGGGTAGCCGTACTTGTCGTCGTACGG
>CAYQEG010000403.1:0-4163 GCA_964416435.1 uncultured Rickettsiales bacterium | reverse complement strand
TGCTCTATCCAACTGAGCTACGGGAGCAGCGGCGGGAGAATCCGTCACTGAGAGGTCACTGAGAGGACGGATGCAAGAGCAGGATTCGAACGCGGAGGCAGGACGCCGGAGCGTCGCGTGCATCGCACCGCGATGCGCGCCCGAGGCCGAAGGCCGAGGGGCGGGGCCGGGACGGACCCGACAACCTGCGACCCTCCGCTTGGGAGGCGGATGCTCTATCCAACTGAGCTACGGGAGCAGCGGCGGGAGAATCGGTCACTGAGAGGACGGATGCAAGACCGGGATTCGAAGACGGTCGCGGCGGACAGGCGCGGGACGCACCTTGACCGGGTGAGCGACGCGGTGTAACCCTTCGGCTGGCGCGGAGAAAGAAGGGCTCGTCGATGTTTGGTGCCCGTACCCAGATCCTGATCCTCACGGCGGCCCTGTCATGGGGTCTGACCGGTTGCGGCTGCAACGAGCCCGTGGACGAGGAGCCGACCCCGACGCCGGCTCCAACGCCGGAGCCTCAGTACAACCGCGGCTACTACCTGGACATGGACGCCGATTCGCAGGGACGGATCTGGCTGGCCTACCAGGACCGCGAGACCACCTCGCTGAACGTGGCGCGCGGCACCGGAAGCCCGATCGAGTTCGAGCACTTCCAGGTCGAAGGCCAGGGAGAGGTCATCGGCGGCCTGCTCACCGGTAACTTCGACGGCGGCAACTACAACAGCATCGCGGTCGACAGCAGCGACCGGCCCCACGTCGTGCACTGGGATCGGGACGCCGACCGGCTGCGCTACGCGGTCCGCACCGGCGACGGGTGGGACACCACCAACGCCGCCACGAGCGGCGGACAGTTCGCCGCCCTGGGCCTCATCGGCGGGACCGACCCGATCGTCAGCTTCTACGACGGCGAGCTCGTCGTCGCCTGGAAGGCCGACGGCTCCTGGGACGACGAGACCGTCGACGCCGGCGAGCCCGGCCCCGAAGAGATCCCGGCCGACGTCGGCCAGTTCACCGACCTGCTGGTCGCGTCGGACGGCACCGTCTGGATCGCCTACTACGACGTCGCCAACGGCGACCTGAAGGTCGCCTCGGGCGGCCCCGGCGCGTGGACCGTCCAGGTCTGGGCGAGCGAGGGCAACGTCGGCACGTGGCCCACCCTCAGCGAGCATGGCGGCGACATCTACGTGCTGTTCCAGGACGTCGACAACAAGGACCTGGTCCTCGGTCGCTGGACCGGTGCCACGCTGGAGACGGAGATCGTCGACGAGGGCGACTTCGTGGGCGCCGACTCGTCCATCGCCTGGATCGGCGACACGGCGGTCGTGATGTACCACGACGGCGTCAACAACGACGCTCTGCTGGCGGTCGACGACGGTTCCGGCTGGGTGCTCTCGACGCACATGGCAGACGGCGCGGTCGGCTTCTTCAACACCATCCTGGCGTCCGAGAGCGGCCAGCTGACCTGGTCCTGCTTCGACCACACGACGACCGACATCGTCTTCCAGCGCTTCTCGCTGTAGTAGGATCGCCCCGGCTTGTCCGGTACCTTCCGAGTCCTGTTCGTCCTGCTCGCGGTGGCGCTCTGCGCTCCGGCCGCGCTCGCCGACCCGCCTTCGTCCGACGAAGAGCTGCTGGCGGCCCGGTATGGACCGAAGGTCCGCCGGACCCGCGCCCAGGCCCTCAAGGAAGATCTCGACCGGGACAACATCCCGGACAAGTTCGACAAGTGCCCCGGCCAGCGCGAGGACTACGACAACTTCAAGGACGACGACGGCTGCCCGGAGATGGACAACGACGAGGATCGCATCCCCGACGTCTACGACCAGTGCCCCGACGAGAAGGAAGACGTCGACGGCTTCCAGGACGAGGACGGCTGCGCCGATCCCGACAACGACGGTGACAACATCCCGGACATGATGGACGGCTGTCCGAACCTCCCCGAGGACCTGGACGGCTTCGAGGACCTCGGCGGCTGCCCGGACCTGGACAACGACGGCGACGGCATCAACGACGACGTCGACCAGTGCCCCGACGAGGCGGAGAATTTCAACCGCAAGGAGGACAGCGACGGCTGCCCCGACTGATCCGCCTCAGCGCCCCTTCCACTCCGGCTCGCGCTTGCCCAGAAACGCAGTCACGCCTTCGGCGGCGTCCTCCGCCAGCGTGTTGATGGTGAGCATCGCGTTGAGATAGTCGAGCGCGTCGTCGTAGCTCATGTCGGACATGCGGTAGAAGGCCTGCCGCCCCAACCGCAGGATCGCGGGGCTGTGACGCTCCACCCGACGGCACAGCGCGTCCACCGCGTCGTCCAGCTCGGCCCGCGGGACCACCTGGTTGAGGAGCCCGAGCTCCGCCGCGCGAGGCGCCCCGATCTTGTCGCCGGTCAGGATCAGCTCCATCCCCGCCTTGCGGCCGACGTTGCGGAAGATCGTCGCCATGATCACGTACGGGAAGAGCCCCAGCCGCACCTCCGGAGTGCCCACCCGCACGTCGTCCGCGGCGACGACCAGGTCGCACGCAAGCATCAACCCGAAGCCCCCCCCCAGCGCATCGCCCTGGACCCGGGCCACCACCGGCGTGCCGACGTCCCTCAGCGCGCGCATCAGGTCACCGAACCGACCGCGCCCGTGGTGAGCCGGCACCACCCCCGCGGACATCATCCCGCCCGCGAGGTCGCCGCCGGCGCAGAAGGCGCGCTCGCCGCTGCCCGTGATGACGATGACCCGGACCGCGTCGTCCGCCGACGCGGCGGCGAGGGCCGCGATGAGGTCCTCGATCAGGCCCGGCGAGAGCGCGTTGCGTCGGTCCGGTCGGTTCAGGGTGAGGACCGCGCGGGCCCCCTCGCTCTGGTAGATCAGGCTCTCGAACTCCACGGTGCGCTCCGGTTCCAGCGGGATGGGTGGCGAGTTGATTGACGAGTCTTACGCCGGAGGCCCTGCGGCGTCCACCGGACCCGGGTCCGTCGGGATCATCGGGGGCGGACGCGCCGGCCGGGCCCTCGCCCGGGAGATCCGCGCGGCCGGGCTGAGCCTCGTCGGCCTGTGGAACCGCACGCGGAGCGATCCCCCGGCCGACCTGGCCGAGGTGTGGGCCAGCGGCGGCGCGCTCCCCGCCGCGATCGTCTCGGCCGACGTCGTGCTCCTGGCGGTGCTCGACGACGCCATCGCCGCCGTCGCCGAGGGGCTGCGACCCCGACCCGGCGCCGTCGTGCTCCACCTGAGCGGGGCGCTCGGCGCCGAGGCGCTCGACCCGCTCCCGGCCGGGGTCCATCGAGGCTGCTACCACCCCCTGCAGTCCTTCGGGGCCACGACCTCGGCCGATCTGCCGGTGCCCCCGTACTGCGTCGCGGTCGAGGGAGACCCGGCGGCCGTGCGCGCGGCGACCGCCCTCGCCGACGCGACGGGCCACCCCGCCGTCACCATCCCGCCCGGCGGCAAGGCCGCCTACCACGCCGCTGCGGTCCTCGCGTCCAACTGCCTGGTCGCCCTGGAGGCGATCGCCGCCCGCGCGATGCGGTCAGCGGGAGTCGGCTCCGCCGACGCGTGGCGGCTGCTGTGGCCGCTCGTCGTGGGCACGCTCGCGAACCTGCGGGACGGCGAGTTCCCCGCCGCGCTTACCGGCCCGGTGCCCCGGGGGGACGCCGGGACGGTGAGTCGCAACCTCCAGGCGCTCGGCCACGACGCGGACGCCGGGTCCGTCTACCGGGCCCTGGCGAGGGTGGCGGTGCAGGTCGCCTCGGAGGGGGGGCTGAGCGAGGAGAGAGCCGCCGCCGTGCTCGCGGCGCTGCGCGAAGACTAGAAATCGATGATCACGACGCCGCGGTCGCCGCTGCGGTCACGATCGCGCTCGTCGTCGCGGTAGCGGGGAGCGGGAGGCTCTGGCGGACGCCGATCCTCGATGTGCAGCGGAATGCGCTGGCTGCGCTCTTCCTGCTCTCGCTTGATCTTTTCGATGATGAAGGCGTCAAGCACATCCACTCCGTCGCCAGGAAGCGACCCGGCGCCCGTAACTTCACTATAGGCCCCCGGCCAAGGTGCCGAAAGGGGCGTCGCACACCCCGTAAGACCGAGCGCGCCCGAAGCAAGGGACAATGTGCGCTGGGGCGCGCACGACGGCCCGGGCCGGCCGGGGCGCGGCGGGGGGGCGCGCCCCCCCAACAAAAAAAAAAACAC
>CAYQEG010000402.1:0-4173 GCA_964416435.1 uncultured Rickettsiales bacterium | reverse complement strand
CGTCGTCGGGTCCGCTGTCGTCGTCGTCGGGTCCGGTGTCGTCGTCGTCGGGGCCGATGTCGTCGTCGTCGGGCGCGATGTCGTCGTCGTCCGGCGGGGTCGCGTCGTCGTCGTCGCCCGTCTCCGCGCAGTCGAGCACGCCGTCGCCGTCGCTGTCCCCCTCGTCCGTGGGGAGCAGGCCGTCGCAGTCGTTGTCCACCCCGTCGCATTGCTCCGGGGCGCCGGTGTAGGTGTTCGCGTCCGCGTCGTCGCAGTCGCCCCCGCAGATGCTGAAGAGGTCTCCGTCGCCGTCGCCGTTCTCGTTCGTCGCCGCGTCGCAGTCGTTGTCGACGCCGCCGTCGCAGACCTCCGGGTTGCCGGGGTAGCGGGCCGGGTCGTCGTCGTCGCAGTCGCCCGCGCAGAGGCTGACGAGGTCTCCGTCGGTGTCGCCGAAGTCGCTCGTCGCCGCGTCGCAGTCGTTGTCGACGCCGCCGTCGCAGACCTCCGGGTTGCCGGGGTACCGGGTGTCATCGGTGTCGTCGCAGTCGCCGCCGGTGTCCGCCAGGCCGGGGCTGTCGGTGCAGTCGCCGTCCGCCTCCGTCGTGGTCAGGGACGAGTCGCCGAATCCGTCGGTGTCGGCGTCCGTGTAGCAGGTGACGGCGTCGGACCCCGAGCAGTCCTGGTCGATGTTGTCGTCCGGGATCTCGGAGGCGCCCGGGTAGACCGTCGGGTCGTCGTCGTCGCAGTCGTCGGCGCAGCCGCTCCCGTCGCCGTCGGCGTCGAGCGGGAAGCAGTCGGCGTAGGCCCGGAACGGCCGGGACTCGCTCGCCTGGCGGCCCCTCAGGATCGGGTGGGTCACCGACTCCGGCGACTGCAGGTCGACCACGACCCGGAGCACCACCTCGTCGTGGGCGATGCCGTCGGCGGCGAGGTCCCAGGTGATGTTGTGGACGTCCCCGGACGGCGACGCCGACCGCTCGACCAGGGGGCCGAGCGTGCTCGCGGTCTGCCAGGCTCCGCCCCCGACCGTCGAGTACTCGAGGCGCACCCCCTGCGCGCGGTCGCTCTCGTCGTCGAACAGGCGGTACTCGACGCTCAGGGTCGGGCCGACCGCCCAGCCGAAGGCCGGCGAGGTGATCCGCGGGTAGGTCGGGTCGTTGGCCAGCCGCGGCGGGCCGACCCGGTGGTTCCCGCGGACCAGGTCCCCCTCCTCGTCCGAGCGGTTGGCGAACAGCAGGTCCGGGTCGCCGTCGCCGTCCAGGTCGGTCGCGATCACGTCGCGGTGATCCCGCTCGTCGCCGGCGGTCCAGTGGAGCTCGAGCTGGCCGCTGCCGTCGTTGAGGTAGAGCAGGTCGGGCCCGTCGAACACCGCGACCGCGAGGTCGACGTCGCCGTCGGCGTCCCAGTCGACCGGGGCGACGCCGCGGGTCTCCACGACCTCGTCCGACGTCCAGATCGAGTCCATCGTGCCGCCGTCGTTCTCGAGCACCTCGAGCGGCTCGCCGTCGGTGCCGCCGAGCACGACGTCGGGCGCGCCGTCCCCCGTGAAGTCGGCGAACGCGGCGTCGAACACCGTCGTCTGGGCCGAGCCGCCGGACACGAAGCCGCCCGCCCCGTCGTTGAGGTACAGCCGCGAGTTGTCCTCGGCCCAGGCCGCGGCCAGCAGGTCCTGGTCGCCGTCGCCGTCCCAGTCGGTCCAGTCGACCGCCAGGACGGTCTCGCTCGTCGGCGCCTCGAAGATCTCGACGAAGCCGCTCGCTCCGTCCCAGTCCCAGACCCGGGTGTGGCCGTTGGTGCAGCCCTCGGCGAACTCGTCGTCGCCGTCCCCGTCGACGTCGGCCCACGCGCACGCCCGGGGCTCCTCGGAGCCGCTGGGGGAGGTCCACATCGCCGTGCCGCCCAGGGCGCTGCCGCCGTTCTGGTAGACGCGGGTGCCGTTGGACTGACCGGCGACCGCGAGGTCGGGGTCGCCGTCGCCGTCGAAGTCCCCCCAGGCGGCGCAGCGGCTCTCGTCCAGCTCCGTCGACGACCAGGCCAGGCTGAACGTGGCGTCGCCGTTGTTGAGCATCAGCCGCGTCGGCTCCCCGCTGGTCGACGCGAGGGCGACGTCGGTGTCGCCGTCGCCGTCGAAGTCGGTCGGCGCGATGGCGTAGTGCTCGTTGAGCGCCGAGCCCTCCCAGGCGTCGCCGAGGGCGCCGCCGAGGTGGAGGTAGAGCCGGTCCGCGTCCGACAGCGTGGCCGCCGCGAGGTCGAGGTCACCGTCGCCGCCGAGGTCGCCCAGCGCGACGCCGAACGTGTCGTCCAGCTCGGCCGAGCCCCAGACGGTGTCGAACGTGCCGTCGCCCTCGCCCAGCAGCACGACCGTCGGGCCGCCGTTGCTGCCCGCCACCAGGTCGACGTTCGCGTCGCTGTCGACGTCGCCGGCGGCGAGGGTGCGGAAGGCGGCGGTGTAGGGCGTGCTCCAGACCGCGTTGGGGGCCAGGGTCGAGCCGGTGTTCTCCCAGACGTGGATCGGCCCCGAGTCCCCCGCGCCAGCGAGGTCGAGGTCGCCGTCGCCGTCCGCGTCGAGCCAGGCGACCGCCCGGCCGTCGCCGAGCTCCGCCGAGGCCCAGGGCGACGTGGCCAGCGTGCCGCTGTTGTTGGGGAACACCTGCGCCGTGCCGAGCCCCTGGGTGGAGCGGGCGAGCTCGGGGAAGCCGTCCCCGTTCCAGTCACCCCAGGCCACGTCGTCGGTGACCGTCGTGGTCCCCTGCAGCAGGACCGAGGCGGTCAGCTCCAGGGTGGTGCCGGTGTTGAGGTAGACCTTGTCCTGCGTGCCGGCGGTGCCCACCGCGAGGTCGAGGTCGCCGTCGTCGTCCACGTCTCCGAACGCGACCGACCAGGCGGCGTCGGAGCTCGGCTCGCCGCTGCTCCAGTCCAGGGCGAAGGAGATGCCCGCCGCCGCGGTGGAGGTGTTGGAGTAGACGCGGTTCGGGCCGGTGGTGACCGCCACGGCGATGTCCAGCTTCGCGTCGTTGTCGTAGTCGCCGAGGGCGACGCCGTGCACGTCGCCCGAGCCCGTCGAGGACCAGGCGAGGGAGATCTCGTCGCCGCCGAGGTTCTCCCACACCCGGATCGGGCCGCCGACCGCGTCGCCGGTCACCAGGTCCACGTCCCCGTCCCCGTCCAGGTCGCCCCAGGCGACGGCGCGGGTCTGGTCGATCGTCGAGCTGCTCTCCGCCGGGCCGAACGGGCTGGCGGTGCCGTCGACGACGATCAGCTCCTTGTCGTCCTGGTCGAGGATCAGCAGGTCGTCGTCCCCGTCCCCGTCGATGTCGCCGGCGCGGGCCGAGATGGCGTCGACCTCCTCGTCGTACTCCCACAGCAGCTCGTAGTCGAAGCTGGTGGGGTCCCACTCGTAGACCCGGGGGTGGCCGAAGGCCGAGGTCACCAGGTCCAGGTCGCCGTCGGCGTCCAGGTCCTCGAGCTGACACTCGGTGTGCTCGTCGGTCTCGGGGGAGAACCAGGCCGGGGCGGACGTCGGCACGGTGGCGTCGAACAGTCGCACCGAGTCGCTGTGCGCGGTGATGACCAGGTCGTCCTTCCCGTCGGGGAAGACGTCGCCGACGCAGAGCGCCCAGGAGGCGTAGGCGCTGGGCGGCGAGAAGGTGGAGGGGCTGAAGCCGCCCGAGCCGTCGCCGAGGTAGATGACCTCGTCGTCCGACAGGTTGGCGAACGCGATGTCCTGGCGGGAGTCGCCGTCGTAGTCCAGCGTGCGGACGCGGTAGGTGATCGCGGAGGTCGCGAACGGCTCGGTCCAGGAGGCCGACGGGAACGCCGTGCCGGCCGTCAACCAGACCTCGTTCCGGGTGCCGCCGCCGGCGGCGTAGCCGGCCACCACGTCGAACGTGCCGTCGCCGTCGAAGTCGGCCCAGTCGGCGCTGCGGCAGTCGCCGCCGCCGGAGCTGCCGCCGGAGATGTAGGTGAGCGTGCCGAGGGGCTGGTTGCGATAGACGCGGAACTGGTCGCCGGTGGCGGCCAGCAGGTCGAGGTCGCCGTCGCCGTCCCAGTCGCCCCACCGCACGTCGTACGTCGGGTCGAAGCTGGAGGCGGACAGGCTGACGGCGGGGAAGAAGTCCCCGGTGCCGTCGTTCTCCATGAGCTTGAGGCCCGTGTAAGAACCCTCGTTCCGGGCGCGTCGGGCAGCCGTCGACT
>CAYQEG010000401.1:0-4221 GCA_964416435.1 uncultured Rickettsiales bacterium | reverse complement strand
CACGATCCGGAATGCCCACTGCTGCTGAGTGTGAACAAGCGGCGAAGCCTCAGCCCCGGACCGTGACCCCAGCCCTTCCGACCCGAGTTGCCATACTGCCCGTTATCGGCGCTATCCCCCCCAGAGTCCGGAGCCCCGCCGGAGGCCCCGTCCGCCCATCGCCGCGATTCCACTCGGCCGTCGTCAGGAGCCTCGGGTCAAGGAGCCGCGCTTGGCGCGGACCGCACAGCGGCGCTGAAGGCGTCCTTTACGCGAGGCTCGCGACGGCCACGATCACATCGCGATGGCCGTCACGCGGACGCCTCGCCTGTCGATGCCTCACAAACCCCCGAGGCGACCCACTCCTTGGTCAGGAGGTTCCTGTTATGGCGGGTATGGGTTGGGGAAGATCCGGATCACACCTAGCCAATCGACCATGACGACAATGTCCGGCCTTCCCAGGCCGTCGAGGTTCGCGCACGAGAGGAAGTGGAACGGCTCTGGGCTTGGGAATACGGAGACGCTCTCGGTGAAGATCACATCCGCCTCGGTCGGCTGTACTAGGGAAGTCTGTGGCCCGTGTACGACTGAGAATGGCAACTCCCACGGGGTGGAGACATCCCAGTCGCCGACGGTTGCCCAGACGATGGCTTCCCACGATTCGTCACCATCTAGTTCACACACAGTCGCCATCTGCATTGCGCCGTCGACCTCGATCGTGACGTCCGCCAAATCCAGATACTCATCCCCGCTGACGGGACCGAAGATCAGGTGGACTGCTCCGCCGAGGCTAGCGTCGGGGACATCTGCGACCTGGACGACAAAGAGATCATCGAACCCATCGGCGTTCAGGTCGCCGGGAATCCCGACCTGGATGCCGGGTTCATAGGCCGTAGCCGCGGGGATGAGGGTTGCCGCCGCTTGGTCAGGTCCAAGGGTGCCGCTGAACGGGCCATGGAACGCCCAGGCGCCACCGGCTGAGCTTCCGACCAACAGGTCGTCGACGCCGTCGCCGTTGATGTCTCCAGATGAAACCTGACGGGCTCCGACCTCAACAGTGGCGTCCCCTTCCTCTGCCACTCCGTCGAAGGGACCGTCGAAGTACAGACACTCGGCAGCGCAGACGACCAACTCCAGCACGCCATCCCCGTCGAAGTCACCACCGACGGCATCTTGGAGGGAGCCAGAGATGGGGGTTGCCCAGGTAGCCCCGGACAACGCTGAGGTGGCCACGAACGGGCCTTCGAGTACAAGCACACTGTCGCCGCCACGAACGAGGAGATCATCTGCGCCGTTGGCGTCAAGATCGCCGGGGCAATACACCGCATCGTCGACAACCGGGACCTCCGAGGTTCCCTCGATGATGGCGTCGGGACTGGCCATGGTTGCACCCGTCAGGATTGGTCCAAAGAGAATTCTGATCGAACCATGTGGGCCCCAGCCTGAGTACGACGCAGCGATATCGGGCAGCCCGTCGCCGTCCAGATCGCAGGTTGAAGCGATACCGGCTCCCCAGTAGTCGGTGGCGCCAGTACCCGTCACCACCAGCAGTTCAGCGCCGTCTAAGCCGTCACAGTTTGAATCGAGACCATCTTCAGCTTGTTCCCAAAAGCCGGGGTGCACGCTGGGGTCCGTGTCATCGCAGTCTTCTCCGCCGCCTGCCTGATCGCCGTAGCCATCGCCATCAGCGTCCACCAAATCCAGGCCGTCGCAGTTCTGGTCGATACCGTCACCTGTCACCTCGGGAGCGGCAGGATTGACGGACGGATCGCTGTCGTCGCAGTCCTCCCCGCCGCTCGACACGGACGCAAACTGGTCGTTGTCCAGATCGACACCATCGAGCCCGTCGCAGTTGGTGTCCCAGCCGTCGCCGACGGGGTCGAGAGCGGCGGGGTTGAAGATCATGTTGCCGTCGTCGCAGTCCCCGTCGCAGAGTGAGTAGCCATCTCCGTCGCTGTCCAGTCCGTCGATCTCATCGTCTGAGTCGTCGCAGTCGTTACATGCGGCGTCGCCGTCAGCGTCGTAAAACACCTCCCGGGGCAACTGATCGCCGTCCCAGTTGTTGTAGGGCAGGTCGCAGACCTCAGCCGCCGCTGGATTCACCGCGTAGGTCGCATCGTCACAGTCCCCGCCGCAAGTCGAGAACCCGTCGAAGTCGGCGTCTTGAGGGCTCAGTGTTGGGTCGTCGTCATCACAGTCGTCTCCACAGGTGCTCGCGCCATCGCCATCGAGGTCATCGAGGTTCAACTCATCGTCGGAGTCGTCGCAGTCCACCCCCTGTGGGTACTCGTCGCCGTCGCTGTCGATGCCGTCCACCCCGTCACAGTTCATGTCCACGCCATCGCCCAGCGAGTCGAACGCGAGCGGATTCACCGCAGCGTCGGTGTCGACGCAATCGAGACCGCAGGTGGTGAACCCGTCGCCGTCGGTGTCCAGGGTGTCCTCTGCGGGAGCATCATCGTCGCAGTCGCTGCAGTAGGGGTCACCGTCGCTGTCGGCGTCCACCTCGTCGGCGTCTGGGGCGCCGGAACAGTCGTTGTCGAGCATGTCGCAGACCTCGCCGGCGCCGGGGAGGACCGCGGGCTCCAGGTCGTCGCAGTCGTCGTCGCCGGCGTCGGCGACGCCGTCGGGGCCGCAGGTAGTGACGCCGTCCTCGTCCAGGTAGAGGGCCTCGACCACGGGGTCCCCGTCGTCGCAGTCGCCCCCACAGGTCGTGCTGCCGTCGCCGTCCGCGTCGTCGAGGTTCAGCGCGGGGTCCGAGTCGTCGCAATCGAGGAGCAGCGTCTGCCACTCCTCCCCCGGGGTATCGAGGTAGGGCCAGCCGTCACCGTCCGCGTCCACGCCGTCCACGTCGTCGCAGTTGGTGTCGAGGCCGTCGAACGGGGGATCAGCCGCCCCGGGGTGAGCGTCCTCGTCCTCGTCGTCGCAGTCGAAGTCGGGGTCGTTCTCGTCGATGTTGCCGACGAAGCCGTCGCCGTCCACGTCCACGAGGTCGGCACCGTCGCAGTCCTGGTCGAGGTCGTCGTACGGCTCTTCGGGCGCTCCGGGGTAAGTGTGGTCCGCACCGTCGTCGCACTCGGCGCAGGCGAGGAAACCGTCGCCGTCGGTGTCCACTTCGTCGGGGTCGGGAGCCCCCGAGCAGTCCTCGTCGAGGCCGTTGCACGCCTCGGTCGCCATGGACCAGCGCGTGGCGTCTTCGTCGTCGCAGTCGCCAGCGCAGGCCATCTCGCCGTCGCCGTCGAGGTCCTGTTCATCGGTGGGAAGCTCGGTGTCGCAGTCGTTGTCGCGGCCGTCGCATAGCTCCGGGGCGCCGCCGTACTCGTTCGCGTCGGTGTCGTCGCAGTCGCCTTTGCAGGCGGCGACGCCGTCGAGGTCGCCATCCAGGCAGTCGGCTTCGTCCTGGCAGGAGGCGTCGGTGTCGTCACAGTCGGTGCCGCCGCACTGGGGATGGGAGTTCAGCACGCCGTCGGCGTCGGCGTCACAGCGGAGCACCTCATCGTCGCAGTCTTCGTCGTCCTCGTTGTCCGGGACCTCGGTCGCGCCGGGGTGGATAGCCCCATCGCTGTCGTTGCAGTCGGTGCCGCCCGAACCTTCGGAGGCGTAGCTGTCACCGTCGGTGTCGATGCCGGGGACCCCGTCGCAGTTGTTGTCGACGCCGTTGTCGGTGGTGTCCTGGGCCTGGGGGAAGATGGTGGGGTCCGAGGGGGCGCAGTCGTCGGCGTCTTCGGAGCCGTCACCGTCGAAGTCGAGGCGTTGGTTGGTGTCGGGGCAGGCCGTGAGGAGCAGGGCGAGCGCTAGTAGCGTGATGACCCTCCCCATGGAGCTACCTTGCCATGAGCCCCGACCGAGCGGATAGGCGTCGTTGGCCGCCCCGAGTCTGGTCAGCTCTCCGACCCGGATCGGTCGGTCTTCGACTCCGATCATGCGGCTCAACCTACCCTCCGAAGCCGGCTGGCGCCTCGCCGACCGAATCGGTCCGGGAATTCAATGGCCCGGTCCGGTCCCTCGACCCCAGGTTGTCCCATGTTCCGCGACACGGCCCGACCCCCTGCTTCGCACCTGGCCCTCCTCGCCGCGCTCGTCGCCGTCGCTACGCCGCAGGGCTGCGTGCCGATGGAAGACGAGCCCGACGCCGGGGTGGACGACGACGACGACTCGGCGCCCCTCGATGACGACGACGACGCGGCCTGCGTCCGCTGCGGCGGCCAGCGCGCCGTGCTGGCCGGAGTGACGGACCCGGTC
>CAYQEG010000400.1:0-4232 GCA_964416435.1 uncultured Rickettsiales bacterium | reverse complement strand
CCCCCCGGCGGGCCCCCCCCGCCGCCCCGCCCCCCCCCCCCGCGGGGGGGGGGGCGGGGGGGGGCCCGGCGGGCGGGCGCGCGCCCCCTGCGGCGCCCGGCCAGGCCGGTCGTCGCGGGGTGGGGGCATCGACAGCAGGTCAGAGCGGGGGTTCCCGGATTTTCTTCAGCGCTCGATCCGGACCCAGCCGTCGTCGGTCCGCTTCAGCTCCGCCGTCGGCCAGTTGGCGTGGTCCAGCCGGAGGGTGCGCACCAGGACCTTGTTCTTCAGATCGATCACCTGCACGCGGACCGACGAGCGGTCCTCCCGACCCTCGAGCGCGGCGAAGAAGGCGTCCAGGTCGGGGGTCGGCACGCCGTCGATCTCGGTCACCCGCCAGGTCGCGTAGACCCCGTACCGCTGCGCCGGGGAGCCGTAGTAGTACAACGAGATGTAGAGCCCGTCGGGGGCCAGCCCCTGCTGCGCCGCGACCGACCAGTGGGGCTCGTGCAGCACCAGCCCGGCCCACACGGCGATGCGGTCGGTGCCGATCCCGTCCAGCTTCACCGTCTGCACGGGGATCGTCTGTCGGGCCCCCTCGCGGAGCACCTCGACGTCCACCTCCGCCCGCTGCACCGCCCGCTCGACGTCCCGCATGCGGCGGATCGGGCGGCCGTCGATCGACAGCAGGATGTCCCCCTCCTGCAGCAGCGACGCCGCCTGGGTGCCGCCCGCGAGGCGCGTCACCGCGAGCACCCCCGGCACGTAGTCCTCCTGGGCGGCGAACTCCGCCAGGGTCTCGGTGTCGAGCCCCATCTGCCGGGCCCAGTCCAGGGTGTGGCCGCTGAGCTCGACCCCCAGGTCCCGCACGGTGGGCAGCTCGCCGCGGCGGAGCGCAGGCAGAACGTCCTGGATGATCTCGGCCGGCAGGCCCCGGTTGAACGCCGAGTTCTCCTTGCCCGACTTGAAGGAGTAGGACGCCCACAGCGCCCGCACCCGTCCCCGCTTGTCGACCACCGCGCCGCTGCCGAGCGGCACGTTGTCGTTCAGGGCGACCACGTCGGTGTTGCCCCCCTTGAACCGCGGCGGGCTGGAGGCCGGGATGTACAGCGGCTCGATGCCCCTGACCTTCGCCTGGTGGGCCTGGGCGGTGTTGGTGCGGTCCAGCCCGACCACCCAGACCTTGTCGTCCTTGGACAGCGGAGTGGTGTCGAACACCACCTCGGTCACCTCGCCGGCGACCTGGGCCGGGTCGTAGCGCACCACCGCGAAGTCGTGCACCGGGTGGAGCCAGACGACCTCCCCCGGCACCCGAGCCACCCCGGCGAAGATCACGTCCACGATGCCCAGGGACACCGGCACGGTGTCCCGGTCGACGATCACGAGCCCCTGCTCCGCGTCGACCACCAGCCCCGTGCCGACGAAGCGGTCGCCGTACACGCCGTCGATCTTGAACGGGATGTCGTAGGTCACCTGCACCAGCGACGGGGCGAGCCGACGGGCCACCTTGTCGTCCTTGGCGGGGTAGACGAACTCCGCCGGCGGCGGGACCTGCGCCTCCCCCGGCGGAGCCGACGCGAGGCACGGCCAGCGGCCGCTGACGTCGTCGCGGCGACAGCGCCGCATCGGGTACCAGGTCCGCTCCACGCGCACCGTCTGCACCCGCATCCGTCGGGGATCCTCCAGCTCGTAGTACCGGATCGGCACGTACTGGCCGTCGGGCAAGGGGGCGAACACCGCCTCGAAGTCGTCCAGCGACGCCGTCACCTCGTCGCCGATCGCCACGATCACCGAGCCGCGCTTGATCGCCGCCTGGTCGAACATGAAACCCGCGTCGGCCACGTAGACCCCGGCGGCGGGCACCATCCGGGTGCGGGCGAGCTGGTACGACAGCGTGTTGAGCACC
The DNA here is from genome assembly GCA_964416435.1 of uncultured Rickettsiales bacterium. Taxonomy (GTDB): domain Bacteria; phylum Myxococcota_A; class UBA796; order UBA9615; family UBA9615; genus CAYQEG01. The sequence continues at coordinate 2,347 of CAYQEG010000400.1, read as the reverse complement.
CCGCCGCCGACCTCGATGTACTCGTCGGGGGTGATCAGGTGCAGGTCCTCGACCTGCAGCGTCACCTCCTTCGGCTCGCCGCCCCGCTCGAACTCGAAGGTGATCGCGCGATCCACGGCGCCGTCGAGGATCTCCTCCAGCGGGAGGAACCCGGGGATCTCCTGGCCGTCGACCCGAACGATCACGTCGCCGACCTGCAGCTCGCCCGCGGCCGCTCCCCACGGGACCGTGCCCTCGACCACGAGCATCCCGGTGCCGTCGGGGAAGCGCTCCCGGTAGGCGACCTCGGTCTCCTCGCGCAGCCCGAGCCGCTCCAGCTCGTCGAACGACGTGTAGCGGAAGCTCGCCTGCACCGTGCCGCGGGTGACGGGCTGGCCCGCCTGGATCAGCTCCAGCGCCCGGACCACCCGGTCCAACGGCAGGTAGAAGCTGGACGCCGCCCGCTGCTTGCCGCCCGCGTTGAGGCCGATGACGCGCCCCTCGATGTCGACCACCGGGGAGCCGGACGAGCCGCCCGACGTGCCCGACGCCGCCTGGTAGTAGAAGGTGTTGAAGTCGTTGAACCGCCCGGTGCCGTAGATCGGGGCGTCCCGGTCGAGCCGGGCGAGGGTGCCCTCCAGGATCGACAGCTTCTCTCCCGCGTCGTTGCCCACGACGCGGATCTCCACCCCCACCTTCGCCCCCTCGGGGGCCAGCGGCAGCGCGACGAGATCCATGAAGCGCAGCTCCGCGGGATCGAACTGGAAGAAGCCAAAGTCGTGCACCGGGTCGCGGTAGATGGCCCGCAGCTCGACCTCCTCGCGGTTCTCGAAGACCGCCTGCGCGACCACCGGACCGGGGGAGACGACGTGGCGGTTGGTCAGGATGATCCCGCGCTCGGCGTCCACCACGAACCCGGTAGCCTGGGACGTGCCCGCGGTCTCGGTGTCGAACCCGCGGGTCTTGGACATCTGGAGGCTGACGACCGACGGCACGACCCGCTCGAGCGTGGCCTCCCAGTCGACCGGGGTGACGGTGGCGGCGAGCAGGACGACAGCGGCGACGGCGGAAGCGAGCATCCGGGGATGTTAGGTCGTCTCGCGGCGCGACGCCCGGCCCCGGGGAACAGGGCCGCGGGCGCGCGTGTCCGGATCCACGTGAAGCGACTGCAAGCCGGCTACCTGCTCGCGATCCTCATGACCGCGCTGCCCGCGATGGCCGGCGACGTGCGCTCCGAGGACTACCCCTTCCTGGGCGACCTGCCCGACGCGCCCGAGGTTCGCCCGTTGAGCGATGCGTTCGCCGTGCCGACCGGCTACCACCGCGTCGAGGTGGCGGCGGACAGCTTCGGCGCGTGGCTCCGCGGGCTGCCGGTGCGGACCGAGCGGACCGAGGTGCTCAGCTACAGGGGCGACCCGCTGACCCGCCCGTCCATCGGCGTGGTCGCGATGGACGTGGGCGAGCGCGACCTGCAGCAATGCGCCGACTCGGCCATCCGGCTGCACGCCGAGTGGCTGTGGTCCCAGGGGCGGGCCGACGAGGCCGGCTACCACTTCACGTCGGGCGACCTGTCGACGTGGCGGGCCTGGCGGGGCGGCGAGCGCTTCGTCGTCCAGGGCAGCCGCGTGGACCGCGTCGCCGGCGCCCCCCGACCCGACGACCACGCCAACTTCCGCCGCTGGCTGGACCAGGTGTTCACCTACGCGGGCACCCGCTCGCTGCGGCTGGACAGCGACCCCGTGCCCGTCGAGGACGACCTGCAGGCCGGCGACTTCTTCGTGCAGGCCGGCTCCCCCGGCCACGCCGTGATGATCCTCGACGTGGCGGTCGACTCCGCCGGCCAGCGCGTCGCGCTCATCGGCCAGGGCTTCATGCCGGCGGAGGACTTCCACGTCGTCGGCTGGCCTGGCGTGGCGGTCGACGGCGCGTGGTTCCCGCTCCCCGAGACCGAGGACGGCGTGGTGCGCACCCCGTCGTGGGCGCCGTTCGAGCGGGTCGAGGCCCGCCGCTTCAAGTAGCGCGAGGCCCTGTCAGCGCCGACGTCGGCGGATCAGCACCAGCCCCAGCAACCACCAGCCGGCGACGGGTGGGTCGCCACCCACGGTCGCCCCGCAGCCGAGGCAGCCGGCGGACCAGCACTCCGGATCCCCCGCCCCGCCGTCGACGTCGCCGTCGCAGTCCTGGTCGATCCCGTCGTCGCAGATCTCCAGGATGCCGGGCAGGATGTTCGGGTCGTCGGGGCCGCAGTCGAGCGAATCTTCGACGCCGTCGCCGTCGGAGTCGGGGCCCGCGGCGGAGTCGTCGTCGTCCGTCGCCGAGTCGTCGTCGTCCGTCGCGTCGTCGTCGTCCGTCGCGTCGTCGTCGTCCG
>CAYQEG010000399.1:0-4260 GCA_964416435.1 uncultured Rickettsiales bacterium | reverse complement strand
GCGGCCGCGACCACCGGAGTCGGCGGAGGGGCGGGCACGGGGGCGGCAGCGGGCGCGGGGGCCGGGGCGGGGGCGGGGCCCGGGGCGGGGGCGGCGGCGGGCGCGGGGGCCGGGGCGGCGGGCACGGCCGCGGGTGCGGGGGCCGGGGCCAGCAGCTCGGGCCGGATGCGAGCGATCAGGTCGTCCTCGTCGATGGCCAGGGCCGCGGCGCCGCGATCGTCCGACTCGTCCACCTCCGTCGGCGGGTGGTACAGGGTCTGCCAGAACCGCGGATCGTGCTCGGAGAAGCTCACGGCCCCGATCATAGGCGCACCAAGCGCCGGAGTCTTGGGGCCGGTAGGATCCAGCGGTGGCGCTGTTCCGGTCTGGCCAGGAGAAGCTGACGAAGGCCGACGCGCTCAAGGCGTTGCGCGACGGCACCTTCGCCGACCGCGACGAGCTCTCCAGGTTGCTGCACTTCCTCGGATCGCAGCGCTCCCTCGAGCCGGTCGACCTCCTGCCGCTCCTCACCCGCAAGAACCCCACCCTCCGGGCCTTCGCCGAGGTGCAGATGGGGCGCCGGCTCGACTCCCGGAGCCTCGACGGGCTGCTCAAGAAGCTGCCGTCGATGACCCAGCACAGCCAGTCGATGCTGCTCCACGTCGTGCTCCGGTCGAAGCCCAACCTGGTGCTCCCGGCGGTCCGCAAGATGGTCGAAGGCGACGCGTCGGAGGCGCTGTCGATGCAGGTGCTCGACGCCATGGCGTCGCTGCCCGGGCACGTCGTGGGCCGGGAGTTCCTGTCGTTCCTGAGCCACGACAAGGCCGACGTCCGCCACATGGCGCTGGTCAAGGTGACGGAGTCGTCCGAGATCCTCCAGCAGCCGGGCCTGCTGACCCGCCTCGTGGCGATGGCGGACGACCCCGAGCAGCGCATCCGGCTGCGCATCCTCGACCTCGTCGACGACGTCGAGCCGGGCGAGGCGGTCCGCATCTGCCTCGGCATGCTGCGGGACGAGGCGCCCCAGGTGCAGCAGAAGGCGGTCCGCTCGCTGGCCACCTCGCTCGAGCGGCTGGAGTCCTCCTCGGAGGCGGCCGAGGATCAGCTCTTCGCGCTGCTCACCGACGGGAGCGAAGCGGTGCGCGGCGGGGTCGTCGAGATCCTGATGAAGCGGCCCGACCGCGAGCGCCTCCTGCGCAAGCTGCTGCTCTTCTGCAAGGGGGTGGTCGGCTGGGTCCGCGACCGCACGCTCGACTCCCTGCGGCTGCACGCGTCCGGGCTGACCGGCTCGGTCATCCGGCTGATGGACGACGACGACGAGGACGTGCGCACGATGGCGCTCCTCCTCGGCGCCACCCTCGAGGCGCCCGAGGCGGTGCCCCACATCGCCCGGCTGCTGACCGACGACGACTGGTGGCTGCGCATGATCGCGGCCGAGACGCTCGGCAAGATCGGGGACCGACGCGCCGTCGGCGGCCTCATCACCGCGATCGACGACGCCGAGTGCGGCCAGGCCGCCATCGAAGCCCTCGCCCGGATCGGGGACGAGCGCGCGGTGGTCCCGATCGCGCGACAGCTGAGCAGCCCCCGGGCCGAGGTCCGGGTCGAGGCGATCGACGCCCTCCGGCGGCTGGGCGACCAGCGCGTCATCCCGGTGCTCGACCAGTGCAGCGAGCGCGACCCAACGGCGTCCATCCGGGACCGCGCGAGGGCCGCCGCGGACGCCCTCGGAGGCGGCGCCTCGAACCTCGCCACGAGCGGCTCCTATCGAATCCCCGCGGAGCACCGCTCCCAGACCATCGAGGGCCTTCGGCCGCTCGAGCGACTGTTGCTGCTGACCCGCGAGCGCGGCGGGAGCGACCTGCACCTGGTGGTCGGCAGCCCGCCCGCGATCCGGATCAACGGGCGGCTGCAGCGCCTCGAGGGGAGCAGCCTGGACGACGACACGGTGCGCGGCCTGCTCCAGCCGATCCTCGAAGAGAAGGACCGGGCGGTCCTGGATCGCGACCACCAGGTCGACCTGTGCCACGCCGTCCGAGAGGTCGGTCGCTACCGCTGCAACATCTACGAGGAGAGCAAGGGGCTCGCGGGCAGCTTCCGGGTGATCCCCAACGACGTGCCGACGCTGGACGACATCGGCCTGCCGGCCCACCTGGGCGACCTCGTCAACTACCACCAGGGGCTGGTCGTCGTCGCCGGACCGTCGGGCTCGGGCAAGTCGACGACGCTCGCCGCCCTGGTCAACCTGTTCAACGAGCAGCGACGCAGCCACATCCTGTGCCTCGAAGATCCGATCGAGTTCGTGCACCCGGCCAAGGGTTCGCTGGTCACCCAACGCCAGGTCCAGCGACACACCGAGTCGTTCGCGACGGCGCTGCGGGGGGCGCTGCGCCAGGACCCGGACATCATCGTGGTCGGCCAGATGCGCGACCCCGAGACGGTGCGGCTGGCGATCGAGGCGTCGGAGACCGGCCACCTGGTCATCGGCACGATGAACACCACGTCCGCCTACAAGACGGTCGACCGCATCGTCGACAGCTTCCCGGTGAGCGAGCAGTCGCAGATCCGCACCATGCTGTCGGAGACCCTCAAGGCGGTCATCGCCCAGCAGCTGCTCCCCGCGGGCGACGGCGCCGGACGGGTCGCCTGCTTCGAGGTGATGATGGGCACGCTGGACGTGCGCATGCTCATCCGCGACGGCAAGACGTTCCAGATCCCCGGCCAGATGCAGATCGGCGAGCGCTGGGGACACGTGACGCTGGACAAGGCGCTGGCCCGCCTGCTCGAGGCGGGCCGCATCAGCGCCGAGCAGGCCTGGCAGCGGGCCCAGAGCAAGGAGCTGTTCGAGGCGAAGCTGGACGCCGAGTTCCTGGCCGGGACGGAGGAGTGAGGCGATGAGCGTCGGCACCCGCCGCATCGACCGCTTCCTGCGCCTGATGGCCGATCGGGGGGCCAGCGATCTGCACCTGTCGGTTGGGCGACCGCCGATGTTCCGCGCCGGCGGCCAGCTCGAGCCGATCCGCTACCGGGTCCTCAGCAACGCCGACTTCGTCGAGTTCCTCAAGCCCATCGCGGGGGCGAGCCGGTGGCGCCGGTTCCAGGCGACCGGCGACTGCGACTTCGCCTACGCGGTGCCCGGCGTGGCGCGGTTCCGGGTGAACATGATGATGCAGGAGCGGGGCTTCGGCGCCGTGTTCCGCATCATCCCGACGCGGCTGATGAACTTCAGCCAGCTGGGGCTGCCCCGGGCGGTGGAGCGGTTCTGCCGGATCGACCGCGGCCTGGTGCTCGTGACGGGCCCCACCGGCTCGGGCAAGTCGACCACCCTGGCGGCGATCATCGACCGGATGAACGAGGAGCAGGAGCTCCACATCATCACGATCGAGGACCCCATCGAGTTCGTGCACGGCAGCAAGCAGTCGATCGTCAGCCAGCGGGAGATCGGCGTGCACGCGACCAGCTTCGCGGCCGCGGTCAAGGCGGCGGTGCGCGAGGACCCGGACGTGATCCTCGTCGGCGAGATGCGCGACCTGGAGACGATCCGGACCGCCCTGGGGGCGGCGGAGGCGGGCTTCCGGGTCTTCGGCACGCTGCACACCAACAGCGCGGCCAAGGCGATCGACCGCATCATCAACGTGTTCCCCCAGGAGGAGCACGACGGGGTGCGCAACGCGCTGGGGGAGTCGGTGAAGGGGATCGTGGCGCAGCAGCTGGTCCGCAAGGTCGGCGGCGGCCGCGTCGCGGCGCTCGAGATCATGTTCGCCACGCCCGGGCTGTCCAACATGATCCGGGAGGGCCGCACGTCCCAGATCACGTCGATGATCCAGATGGGCCGCGCCCAGGGCATGTGCTCGATGAACGAGAGCCTGCTGCGCCTGCTCGACGAGGGGCTGATCGACGCGGACGCGGCCTACGTCAAGGCGGTCGACAAGAGCGCGATGCGGGACAAGCTCAAGGCGCGGGACACGAGCCTGGAGATCGACGCGACGATGGACGAGGTGATGGGCTAGGAGCGTGTAGCGCATTGGCCACCTGTCGCCCCATGGACCGGATGCGTCCGATCCCGTTGTTGCTCCTCGTCGTGCATTCCCGGCCAGTCAGACAGGGCCGCGAGCCGCGGATTGCGGATAAGCGGATGTCGCCGTTACGCTCGTCGGGGCGCGCGTAACTTGGACGCTCCGCCCCAGGGTCGCAGTTACGCTCGTCGGGACGCGCATAACGGGGACGCTCCGCCCCAGGGTCACAGTTACGCTCGTCGGGACGCGCATAACGGGGACGCTC
>CAYQEG010000398.1:0-4276 GCA_964416435.1 uncultured Rickettsiales bacterium | reverse complement strand
CGGCGCGACGGAGCTGTGCGACGGGCTGGACAACGACTGCGACACGATCGTCGACAACGCCCCGGACGCCGACGGCGACGGCGTCGGCCCCTGCGACGGCGACTGCGACGATGGGGACGCCGACATCGTGCCCGGCGCCGCCGAGGTGTGCGACGGGGTCGACAACGACTGCGACGGGCTGACCTACGACGACTCGACCATCGGCTACGACGAGCCGACCACCGGCCAATGGCCCACGAACTACAACCGGGTCTGGGGGATGGTCTATTCGAAGCCGTCGACCAGTCGATCGACGGCTTCGAGATGTACTTCGGCAAGGGGTTCACCGGCACCCACAACGTCATCTACGCGGTCTGGGTGGGGGACGATCCGGGCGGCCCGTTCGAGGTCCTCGAGTACCAGACGACCGGCGTCTCCTACAGCCCGCTGGGGCCGCAGTGGCGGTACGGAGCGGTCGAGGCGACGCTCGAGGCCGGCAAGCACTACATGATCGGGCTGTTCACCGCGGGCACCTGGATCGGCATGCAGTACGACGACCCCGTCGGCGCGATCGCGTTCGACGAGGGGACCTTCGTCCAGGGCTGGACCCAGAGCCGGAGCAACTCGAACTGGGACGACCTCGCCTACTTCGACACGAACACCGACACCTACGCCTACGGGCTCCGACTCGACTTCGGGTCGGAGGGCGACGAAGACGGCGACGGCATGTACTCGTGCGCCGGCGACTGCGACGACCTCAACTCGAACATCTACATGGACGCGCCCGAGCTGTGCGACGGCGTCGACCAGTCGTGCGACTACGTGATCCCCGAGGACGAGTCCGACCTGGACAACGACGGCTACCTCGGCTGCGCGGACGACTGCGACGACAACGACGCCGATCTCAACCCCGGCGAGGTCGAGGTCTGCGACCTCCTCGACACCGACTGCGACGGGTCGCTGCCCGCGGACGAGACGACCGACGGCGACGGCGACGGCTGGGTCGAGTGCGAGGACTGCGAGGACGGCGACGCCACGATCGCCCCCGACGCGCCCGAGCTGTGCAACGGCATCGACAACGACTGCGACGGCGCGCTCGACCCCGGGCAGACCTCGACGGCGCCGTCGTGGTCCTGGACGCCGAGCTACACCGAGACCTTCGTCGGCGCGATCTTCGAGCCGACGCAGGACTTCACGCTCCGCCAGGTGCAGGCCTGGGGCGCGGTCCCCTTCGGCACCGAGCTGACGTGGCTGGTCTACGAGAGCCCCACCGTCGTCGGCAACTACACCCAGATCGCGTCGTGGACGAGCACCTCGGGCTACACCGAGCAGAACTACTGGCACAGCTCCCCGACCCAGGGGATCGCGCTGACCGCCGGCACCCACTACGCCATCGGCGTCTGGACGGCCGGTACGGTCGAGTGGGGCGGTCACTCCAGCCCGACCTTCCCGTCCAACGACCCGGTGCTCCCGGCGGTCGCGGGCGCGACGTACGCCGCCGCCGCCCCGGTCTCCTCGTCCTCGTTCATGACCCAGTGCGGCACGTCGTGGGCGATCAAGGTCCACACCGCCGGGGAGGAGGACCTGGACGGCGACGGGGTCCTGGGCTGCACCGACTGCGATGACGGCGACGCGACCATCTACCCGGCCGCGGCCGAGCTCTGCGACGACCTCGACAACGACTGCGACTTCAACCTGTCGGCCGACGAGCTCGACGGCGACGGCGACGGGTTCGTGCCGTGCGTGGATGACTGCGACGACTCGGACGACACGATCCATCCGGGCGCGGAGGAGTCCTGCGACGGGGTCGACTCGGACTGCGACGGGGTCGGCGGCGCGGCCGAGTCGCTGGATACCGACGGCGACGGCATCACCCCCTGCGACGGCGACTGCGACGACAACGACATCTCGGTCAGCAACCTGTCGGTCGAGCAGTGCAACGGCAGCGACGACAACTGCGACGGCCTGCTCGCCGACGCCGCGATCCTCGCCCGCAACGCCGACGACCCGGACATCTGGGGCTACGAGAGTGGCTTCCTCGCCATCGTCGAGATCGACGAAGACACGATCCTGGGGACCGCCGAGCAGTACATGACCGGCGCGGGCGATCGCGACGGGACCTGGCTCGTCTACGAGGGGGCGACCGTGGCCGGCCCCTTCGACCTCGTCTCCGAGGTCGACGTGGTGATCCCCGACACACCGACGGGGTCGTGGGTCGCCTCCCCGGAGCTGGGGGTCCCCCTCCAGGCGGGGCTGGCGTACGCGATCGGGCTCGCCGTGGACCACCCCAACGGCCAGTACCCACTCTTCTGGACGCAGAGCAGCTCCTGGTCGCAGTACGTCGACTGGGGGAACTTCGTGAACAGCGGCATCGAGGTGGGCTGGAACGAGACCCCGTCGACCACGCTGTGGACCTGGATGGTGGACTCCGGGCTGCGGCCGTCGGTCCGCTTCACCGCCGCGACCGAAGCGGACGGCGACGGCGACGGCTGGATGATGTGTGACGACTGCGACGACTTCGACGTCGCGATCAACCCCGGCGTGCTCGAGGTCGCCTACGACGGCATCGACAACGACTGCGACCCGCTGACCACAGACGACGACCTGGACGGCGACGGCAGCGACGGAACGCTCGACTGCGACGACACGGACGCCACGGTCTACCCCGGCGCCCCCGAGGGCTGCGACGGCATCGACAGCGACTGCGACGGCAGCCCCGACCCGAGCGAGGTGGACGGGGACGGGGACGGGTTCGCCGAGTGCGAAGGGGACTGCGACGACTCGAGCTCGACGCGCTACCCGGGCGCGGCCGAGCTGTGCAACGGGATCGACGACGACTGCAGCGGTGACCCCGGCGAGTCGGACACGGACGGCGACGGGTCGTACGCCTGCGAGGACTGCGACGACGGCGACGCCAACGTCGCCCCCGGCCTGCCCGAGCTGTGCGACGGGATCGACAACGACTGCGACGGCTCGATCCCCAACGAGGCGGACTACGACGGCGACGGCTACCTGGGCTGCAACGACTGCGACGACAGCGACGCGTCGATCACGCCCGACGGCGAGGAGATCTGCGACGGCGAGGACAACGACTGCGATCCCACCACGGACGAGGACGGCGACGCCGACGGCGACGGCCACTCCCTGTGCGACGGCGACTGCGACGAGGGCAACGCCGACGTGCACCCCGACCACCCGGAGCTCTGCGACGGGATCGACAACGACTGCGACCCGTCGACCGACGAGGACGCGGACGAAGACGGCGACGGCGACAGCCCCTGCGAGGGCGACTGCGACGACGACAACGCCGACGTCGGACCCGGCCAGCCGGAGGGCTGCGACGGACTCGACACCAACTGCGACGGCGACCTGCCCGCCGACGAGGAGGACGCGGACGGCGACGGTCAGCCGATCTGCGCGGGCGACTGCGACGACACCAACCCGGACACCTACGAGGGTGCGCCGGAGATCTGCGACGGCGAGGACAACAACTGCAACGGCAGCGTGCTGGACGAGGGCGTGGACGGGGACGGGGACGGCTTCGTGCCGTGCGCCGGCGACTGCGACGACACCGACGACCAGACCTACCCGGGCGCCGACGAGCTGTGCGACGGCGAGGACAACTCGTGCGACGGCGACTTGCCCATCGAGGAGTCGGACGTGGACGGCGACGGCCACATGGCCTGCCTGGACGACTGCGACGACAACGACCCCGACCTCAGCCCCAGCGCCCCGGAGGACACCGAGGAGCTGTGTAACGACGGCATCGACAACGACTGCGACGGCGAGGACGACATCCGCGAGGACGACTGCGAGCCCTTCTTCGACCTCGGCCCGGGCGGCGGCCGAAGCGGCGGGGGGCGCGCCTGCAGCTGTGACGCCGGCGCGTCGGAGGCGGGTGCATCCTGGCTCCTGCTGTTGCTGCTGGCCCCGGTGGCTCGCCGGCGGACGCGGCTACGGAGGACCGCTGCCCGTCCCGATGGCTCATGTTGGGCGTTCCAGTCCGGTCAACCCTGACCGAAGCGGGGGACCCCGACTGAAGCGGGGGACATACCTCATGTTGGGCGCTCCAGTCCGGTAGACCCTGACTGAAGCGGGGGACATACCTCATGTTGGGCGCTCCAGTCCGGTAGACCCTGACTGAAGCGGGGGACATACCTCATGTTGGGCGCTCCAGTCCGGTAGACCCTGACTGAAGCGGGGGACATACCTCATGTTGGGCGCTCCAGTCCGGTAGACCCTGACTGAAGCGGGGGACATACCTCATGTTGGGCGCTCCAGTCCGGTAGACCCTGAC
>CAYQEG010000397.1:0-4298 GCA_964416435.1 uncultured Rickettsiales bacterium | reverse complement strand
GAACCGGACATCTCTACTTTGGAGAAACCGGACATCTCTATCTGGGTACTACAGCCGCCCGACTCGGACAGCGAGATTATGTCCACCTCGCCGGCGACGCCCAGGAAGGGGTGCACGTCGTCCGGCACCAGCCAGACGCACAGCCCGGTGCCGTTGCAGTCCGGGGCGAACGTGCCCTGCTGACCCGACCAGTCCTCGCCCCAGACCGTGTACGCCTCGAGGTTCAGATAGAAGCCCGGCTCGTTGTCGTGCAGCTGGAAGAAGGGGTCGGCGCCGCCGTGCCAGGAGGCGTGGATCGGGGCGCTCCAGGACGACGTGTCGATGTCCACGATCGGGCAGCCGTCGGGGCCGAGCTCGGCTTCGTCGATCCCCAGTGCCGGGCCCTCGCCGCCCGAGCCGGCGCCGCCTTCGCCGCCGAAGCCGCCGTCGGCCATGCCGTCGCTGGGGCCCACGGGGCAGCCGGTCAGCAGGGAGAGGGTCAGGGCGAGCAGGGCGGTGGTCTTGGTGGACATGGTGTCTCCTCCGGGTTCACACAGCCCGAAGGAGGGGGGCGCCCGGTGTTTTGCACCCGGCGCCGGGAAACCCGAGGTCGGATCACAGTTGACCGAGCACCAGGTGGACGCCGCCCGCGTTCTCACCGCTCGCGTCGAGGCCCGGTGAGCCGACCAGGAAGTCGTCGAGGCCGTCCCCGTCGACGTCACCCGGACCGAGCAGGAAGATCCCTGCGTTGTCCCCTCCGCCCTCACCGGCGAACCGGTAGGCGGTGTCCTCCAGGTCGAACGCCCCACCGACCAGCGCGACGCTCCCGGGGACGAGCCAGGCCGCGCCCGCCGACTGGGCCGGCAGGTCTTCGAACGGCGCGGTCATCACCAGGTCGGGCAGGCCGTCCCCGTCGACGTCGCCCGGTCCGAGCACCGCGCGCCCCACGCCGCCGCCCTCGCTGCCCCCGACGAACCGCGCGAACGCCGTGTCCAGGTCGACGTCGCCGCCGGCCGTCAACGAACTCCCGAGCACCAGGTAGACCAGCCCGGCGTTGTTGGCCCCGACGTCGTTGCCCCGGGCCCCGACCAGCAGGTCGGTCAGGCCGTCGCCGTCCAGGTCACCGACCGCGGCGACCGACTCCCCCGTCAGGTCCGACGTCCAGGCGCCGAGGAGGCGACCGTGGGCGGCGGCCAGGGACCACTCGCCCCCCGCCACCAGGTCGGACGCCAACACGAGGTAGACGGCGCCCGCGTCGTGCCCCGCCGCGTCCGACGACCACGCCCCGATCGCCAGGTCGTCGAGCCCGTCTCCGTCGATGTCCCCGGCGGGGGACAGCGCCCCACCCACGGTGTCGCCGGGAAGCTCACCCCACAGCGTGGCGTGCGCATCGGCGAGGTCGTGGTCGCCTCCCCCCGCCAGCGTCTCCCCGAGCACCAGGTAGACCGCGCCGGCGTTGCTGGACGCGGCGTCGTTCCAGGGCGCCGAGACGAGCAGGTCCTCCAGCCCCCCGCCGTCCAGGTCGCCCACCGCGAGCAGCTGGGTGCCGGCGTTGTCGTTGACGTCCTCCCCGATCAGCCGGGCGAAGGCCGAGGCGAGGAGGATGTCCCCGCCGCCGGCGAGCGCCGAGCCGAGCACCACGTAGACGGTGCCGCTGCTGGAGCCTCCGTCGTCCGCCGCGACCGAGCTGACGGCGAGCTCCGGCAGGCCGTCGCCGTCCAGATCGGCCAGCGCGGTCGCCGCGAAGCCGGCCTGGTCCTCCCGGGCCACGCCGATGAGGCGGGCGTGGGCGTCGGCCAGCGACACGTCGCCCCCGGCGGCGAGCTCGGCGCCGAGCACCACGTAGATCGTCCCCTCCCGGTAGTCGAGCGGGTCGGAGTTCGGCACGCCGACGAGCAGCTCGTCGAGGCCGTCGCCGTCCAGGTCGGGGTAGCTGCCCAGCGGGCGGGCCGTCGACGAACCCGGCGTCAGCCCCAGGATCCGGGCGTGGGCCCACTCCAGGCTGTTGCCGCCGTAGCCGCTGCAGTCCTCGTCCAGGCCGAGCTGGAGCTCCTCCCAGGCCGGGTTGCCCGCCCAGCGGCCCGGGTCCAGGTCGTCGCAGTCCCCCTGGCACACGGTGAACCCGTCGCCGTCCAGGTCGACCGCCTCCTCCACCTCCGTCAGGCCGTCGCAGTCGTCGTCCAGCTCGTTGCACAGCTCGGGGGCGCCGGGGTACACCTCCACCGCGCCGTCGTCGCAGTCACCGGCGCATTCGCCGAAGCTGTCGCCGTCGTCGTCGTACTCGGTGAACGCGATCGACCCGTTGCAGTCGTTGTCCAGGCCGTCGCACAGCTCGGGGGCGCCGGGGTAGACGTCGGCGTTGCCGTCGTCGCAGTCGCCGTCACAGGGGGTCACCCCGTCCCCGTCGTCGTCCAGCTCGGCGGCGTCGGGGACGCAGTCGGAGTCGACGCCGTCACAGGAGCTGTCCGGCGCTCCGGGGTACACCGCAGGGTCCCCCTCGTCGCAGTCGCCGTCGCACGACGACAGGCCGTCCCCGTCCAGGTCCGCCGGGTCGACGCTCGGGTCGTCGTCGTCGCAGTCGCCGCCACCGAGGATCTCCGGCGCGGCGCCGACCCAGGGGGCGCAGGGGACCCACCCGTCGCCGTCGGCGTCCTCCTCCTGCGCGGCGCCGATACAGTCGCTGTCCGCTCCGTCGCACGCCTCGGCCGCGCCGGGGTAGCGGGTGGGGTCGGCGTCGTCGCAGTCCTCGTCCCCCGTCTCGGCGCCGCCGTCGGGTCCGCAGGTCGAGTAGCCGTCGCCGTCCAGGTCGGCGGTGTTCAACGCGGCGTCCGCGTCGTCGCAGTCGTCCGCGCAAGCGAGCTCGCCGTCTCCGTCGCCGTCCTGCTCTTCCGGATCCTCGACGCAGTCGCTGTCGATCCCGTCGCACGCCTCCTCCTCGGCGCCGGCGTACCGGAAGGGGTCGGCGTCGTCGCAGTCGCCGGCGCAGGGGTCGAGCCCGTCCCCGTCCCCGTCGAAGGGGCTGATCAGGGGGTCGCCGTCGTCGCAGTCGTACTCCTCGGCCGACTCGGGGGCGTCACCCGGGTAGCCGTCCCCGTCCAGGTCGGTGCCGTCGACGCCGTCGCAGTCGGTGTCCAGCCCGAGCGCGTCGCCCCACGAGTCGAAGGCGCCGGGATGGGTGACGACGCTCGCCTCGTCGCAGTCGCCGGTGCAGGGGTCGTAGCCGTCGCCGTCGAGGTCCGCGTCGAGGTCGACGACGCCGTCGCAGTCCTCGTCGACGCCGGTCGCGCAGAGCTCGAACAGGGAGGGGGCGCGGGTCGGGTCGGCGTCGTCGCAGTCGCCGCCGCACGCGGTGCTCCCGTCTCCGTCCGCGTCGGTCTCGGGGGTCACCGCGGGGTCGAGGTCGTCGCAGTCGGCCCCGCCGGAGCTCGTGCCCGCCCAGCCGTCGCCGTCGGCGTCGATCCCGTCGACGTCGTCGCAGTTGGTGTCCAGGGCGTCGCCGGCGAGATCCGCCGCGAACGGGTGCACCGGCGCCGCCTCGTCGTCGCAGTCGCCGGCGCAGGTGGTGAAGCCGTCGCCGTCGATGTCGAGCCGCTCCCGGTCGGGGTCGGCGTCGTCGCAGTCGTCGCAGCCGAGGCTGCCGTCGCCGTCGCCGTCGGTCTCACCCGCCAGCAGCTCGCCGTCGCAGTCGGTGTCCACGCCGTCGCAGGCCTCCACGAGGCCCGGGTGGACCAGCGGGTCGAAGTCGTCGCAGTCACCGGCGCAGTCGGTCGACCCGTCCCCGTCCCGGTCCTGGGGGGCGGACAGCTCGGGGTCGGCATCGTCGCAGTCGAGCCCGCCGGAGCCCTGGCTCGCGAAGCCGTCGCCGTCGCCGTCGATCCCGTCGACGCCGTCGCAGTTGGTGTCCCGCCCCTCGGCGTCCACGGTGTCCGCCGCGCCGGGGAAGGCCGAAGGGTCGGAGTCGTTGCAGTCGCGCTGCTCGACGGGGACCGCCACGTCGGCGGCGTAGCCGTCGCCGTCGCCGTCGTGTCCGTCCACTCCGTCGCAGTCCTGGTCGACGCCGTCGATCGGGTCCTGGGCGCCGGGCCGGACCTCGGCGTCCTCGGGGGCGCAGTCCTCGGAGTCGGGGGAGCCGTCGCCGTCGAAGTCGTACAGGTCCGAGCCGCCCTCGCAGGCGGGGATCGAGAGCAGCAGCGCGAGCGCCACGAAGAGGCGGGGGAGCGAGCGCACCATCGGACATCCAACGGGAGCCCCGCCCGGGACCTCTGGCCCCGGGCCACGCGACCAGCCTGCGGCTTCACGCCCTCCCATCGTCGGTCTAG
>CAYQEG010000396.1:0-4312 GCA_964416435.1 uncultured Rickettsiales bacterium | reverse complement strand
ACGACGACGACGACGACGACGACGACGACGACGACGACGACGACGACGACGACGTGGACCCGCTCGCGGACTGCGGCCCCTACGAGCCCGAGGGCGACTGGGGCGTCTGGTACGCCGGCGAAGGCGCCACCTTCCCCAACGACTCCGGCGACTGGATCTACGAGGGCTGCGAGGTCATGAACATCGTCGAGGACGGCGAGCTGGTGTGCCAGAGCCTGTGGGAGGTCACCGGCTTCCTCGGCTTCTGGAACGAGGGCGGCCCCTGGGGCGCCTTCCGGCTCGACTTCGCCCCGGTCGACATCGAGAACTCCTGCGGCGACGAGGAGTACGCCGAGTGGCGCTACCGCGTCGACTTCGACTGGAAGAGCGAGTGGGTCGAGGTCTCCTGGGCGCCCACCGGCGGCGGACAGCCCGACTGGGAGTACTGGGCCGAAGGCGAGATCATCGCCGCGAACGAGTCCGAGCTCGCCTGGTGGTACCAGACGCCCTTCTGGAAGGACTGGGACGGAAGGTAGACCCCGAAGGGGAGTCGATCAGTGTCCGAACTGCTTGCGGATCTGCTCCGCGACCAGCGGCCCCAGCCACGCCAACAGCCCCGCGACGAGGAGCACGACGACGATCGTCATGCCGATGTCTCCCGGCTCGGCGGGCTGGGCGGCGGCTTCGTGAACGGTGGGGGCCTTCATGGCCGGCGAGGGTACCCGCCGGCGCTCGATCGGTAAACGGGCCTCATCGCCCTGGCGGGGCGGTCACTGTGCCGCCCAGGTTGTGTGACCACGGATCCGACAGGCCCGCGGTCCGAGGTCAAGGAGCGAGGAGCGGAGCATGTCGAGTCCATGTGACCGACGAGCGACGCTGAGATCGGGCCGCGGGACGGAGGAGGCGTGGTCAGAAAGCCTGGGCGGCGGCACAGTCAGTTGCACCACTCCCAGGCGCCGTCCCCCGTCTCGTCCACGGGCTGACGGCCAGCGATGCCGGTCGGGATCGGGTGCCACCACGTGACGATGTCCTCCCCCTCCTTCCAGCACAGGTAGACCTCGAGCCCGTAGCGCAGGGCCGGGAAGTCGAGGAGGGCCGGCTCCAGGCCCTTGACGTCGACCCCCTGCTCGGCGAATCCGTCGAGGATCTCGCGCAGCTGACTCTGCACCCGCTCGACCTCGCCCCGGGCCAGGTCCCCGCCTCGGCCCGGCGACGTCATGAGGCCGCGTCCGTGCTGCAGGAGCGCCTGTGCGCGGGTCACCTGCGCCACGAGATCGGGCAGCGCTTCGTTGGCTTCTTCGGGGGTCCAGTAGCGGACGCGCTGGGGACTGCTGACGGTGAACTCGGTCGACACGATCGCTTCTCGCCTCCTCCGCCACCATAGCCACACTTCGCCGCGCCGGGGACCGCGGATCGGGGCGTGTCGCGACACGAGCCAGTAGGATGTCGCGATGGCCGCGCCCGACCCCTGGCAGCTCGTCGCCACCGGCCGTCATGCCGAGGCGGGGCGCCTGTTCGAAGCGCAGAGCCGCCTGCAGGAAGCGGTGCAGGCGTACCGCCGCGGCGCCGTCTGGGACGAAGCGGCGAGGCTGCTCGCCTCGATGCAGCAGTTCGAGGACGCCGCCGACTGCCTGCTCCAGCTGCTCCCCAATCGACCGACCCCGGTGGCGGAGCTGACCCCCGCCCAGCGACGGGCGGCGAGCAACGCGGGGCTGCTGTACGCCCGGTCGGGCCGGCTCCGGGTCGCCGTGGGGCTGCTCCAGGGGGTCGGCGACTCCGAGCGGGCGGCCGAGATCCTCCGCCGGTCGGGGCGCCAGGCCGACGCGGTGCAGGCGATGCGGGGGCAGCACCTCCCCGACAGCCCGTGGCCCCCCGGCGTGCTCAGCAACAACCTGTACACCCGGGAGGAGGACCCGACGACCACCGGCTCGGTCCGCCGCGATCCGTTCGAGCTGGCCGAGCGGTACGCCCGCAGCGAGCGGCCCGAGGAGGCGCTGGACACGCTGCTGGAGCTGCCGTTCGACCACCCGCGGTACGCCGAGGCGGTCGCCCGGGCGATCCGCCTGGTCAACACGCACGGCCTGATGTCGCTCAAGGTCGACCAGTTCGTGGCGCCGTTCATCCGCGGCCAGGGCCGGGAGGACGGCTCGCCGGTGCACGCGCCGACGCTGTACACGCTGGGCCGCCTGTACGAGAAGTTCGAGCTCAACACCGAGGCCCGCGACGCCTACGACGCCGTCACCCGGATCGACCCGGACTACCGGGACGCGCGGGAGCGACGGCGCGCCCTCGTACAGCTCGGCACGCTGTCGGACATCG
This sequence comes from uncultured Rickettsiales bacterium, assembly GCA_964416435.1. Taxonomy (GTDB): domain Bacteria; phylum Myxococcota_A; class UBA796; order UBA9615; family UBA9615; genus CAYQEG01. The sequence goes on along the minus strand of CAYQEG010000396.1, from coordinate 2,014 downwards.
ACCTGGAGAAGGTCGTCGACGAGGACGTGTCGTGGAACGAGCCGCTGCGGCGACGCCGGCGGAGCACGGGGGACGAGCTGCCGCCGCTGCCCGAGGCGCCTCCCCTCCCCAAGGCGCCGCCGCTCCCCGACCTGCCGCCGCTGTCCGACGCGGCGACGCGCCCCGTGCAGCGGCTCGCCGAGGACGACGACCAGCCGTCGGTCCAGGTGATGGTCGACAGCCGGAGCCTGGAGCTCGGCCTGGGCCCCCTCGGCGCCGGCTCGATGATCGCCGAGCGCTATCGGATCGAGGGGGCGATCGGTGAGGGCGGCTACGCGGTCGTCTACCGGGTGACCGACCTCGCGATCCAGGAGCCCGCCGCGCTCAAGCTGTTCGTGCGGGGGGACGGCGACCCGACGGCGCTCGGGCGGTTCAAGCAGGAGATGCGGATCACCCGCAAGCTCGCTCACCCCAACATCGTGCAGGTCTACGAGTTCGGCTCGTGGCGCGACGCGTACTTCATCACCATGGAGCTGCTGTACGGGATGGACCTGTTCACCCGGCTCAAGTCGAGCAAGGTGCCGCTGCCGGTCGACTACGCGCTCGACATCGCGGAGCAGGCGTTCGCCGGGCTCGCCGAAGCGCACCGCCAGGGGGTCGTGCACCGCGACGTCAAGCCCCGCAACCTGTGGCTCTGCGAAGGCACCGGCCGGCTCAAGCTGATGGACTTCGGCATCGCGAAGATGACCTCGGCGCTCGACGGCCACACCAAGACCGGGCAGGTGGTCGGCACGCCGGCGTACATCCCTCCGGAGCGGCTGCGCTCGGACGAGCCCGAGCTGGGGGCGTCGGTCGACCTCTACGCGATGGGCGTCTGCATGTACCAGATGCTGACGAAGCGGCTCCCGCTCAACGCCCGCCACATCGAGGCGCTGTTCATCAAGATCCTCCAGGAGCGACCGGTCGCCCCGTCGACCCGCAACGCGAAGGTCCCCAAGGAGGTCGACGAGTTCGTCCTCAAGCTCCTCGAGAAGGACCCCGCCGACCGCTTCTCGACGTCCGAGGAGGCCGGGGAGGCGCTCGCTGCGATTCGAACCCTTGACAGTTAGTAAAGCGCCTTTACTATCTGGCTCATGACCGTCGCGCCGCTGATCCTGTCTGCCGTCGTCGGGGCCCTGGGCTGGAGCCTCGCCGAGTACCTCCTCCACCGCTTTCGGGGGCACGCGCCGACCGGCACCTCGGTGTTCAAGACCGAGCACCTGACCCACCACGCCCGCGACTACTTCACGCCGACCCCCCGGAAGATCGCCATGGCGGCGCCGGTCATCGGCCTGCTCGCGGTGGCGTCGATCCTCGCGGCCGGCCCGGCGCTCGGCGGGGTCTTCGTCACGTCCTTCACGCTGACCTACATCGGCTACGAGGTCGTGCACCGACGCATCCACACCCACCCCCCGCGGGGCTGGTACTCGCGCCTCGTGCGCCGTCACCACCTGCTGCACCACTTCGTGGACGCCCGGCTCAACCACGGCGTCACCTCGCCGGTCTGGGACATCGTGTTTCGCACCTACGCCAACCCCGAGCGGGTCGGAATCCACGGCGAGCGGGGGCCGCACTGGCTGGTGGACCGGGAGCGGGGCGAGCTCCGCCCGGAGTACGAGGCGGACTACGAGGTCAAGAGGCGTCGCGTCGCCTGAGCCCACCGGCTCCGAATCTGCGAAGATCCCCCCTCCTCTGGAGGGGATCGATGCGTCGAAGCCTGCTGCTGCCCCTGCTGGTAGCTGCCGCCTGTAGCCCTGCGACCGAGCCCGAGTCGGTTGAGCCGGTCGTGGTGGACACCACCGGCGAGCCGATCCTGGGGGACGTGCTGCGCACCATCGGGTTCGGCGGTGACACGCCGTGGTCCCTGGACCTGGCTGACTACGACGGCGACGGCGACCTGGACGCGGCCGTCGGCCTGGACGCGGGCGAGGGCATCAAGCTCATGAGGCCTGGGTAAAAACTCGACGGGGCAGCGGATTCGGACTGGATCGGGAGA
>CAYQEG010000395.1:0-4350 GCA_964416435.1 uncultured Rickettsiales bacterium | reverse complement strand
CAGCCCACGCCCAACTGCCCAGAGAAACTCCAGTTTCCGGACGGAATCTAGCTACCGCGTCATCCAGGCGATCCCGACGGTGACGGGGGCGCGGAAGCCCAACACGGTGCCGACCGTGGTCTGCACCCCAGCCAGGACATTGAGCTCCAGCGTGCCTCGTTCGTACTTCTTGAGCGGGATTGCGATGCCGCCGACGAACTTGAACGAGCCTCCGCCCAGCAGCAGCGGCTCGCCGTTGTTGGGCAGCTGAGGCAGGAAGAGCGCGCCGCCGCCGCTGAACTGGAACCGGAAGATCATGAGGAGGAGATCGACGCCAGCGTGCACCTGCGCGTGGAACCCGTGGCGCCAGGCGCCCGCCGTGATGTCAAGGAGTCCGCCGATGTTCATCCGATTCGCGGCGTTGCCGAAGGTCGCGAAGCCGTATCGCACCGCCTGCAGGTTGAACGCACCGTCGAAGCCAGCCTTCCACTCAGCGTCGCCCGTAGATTGCGTGCCGTCCGTGTAGTAGACGGTCGCCGTGAACTGGCGGTGCACGACCCCGAGTTCCGCTCCCCACGAGACCATTTTCGGGGGCTTGCGGTCGGCCGCGATGGCCGGACCGGCGAGCAACGAGAGGAGCACGGTCAAGACCAGGATGCGGGCAGTCACCCGACCCATCCTGTCACGGTTCAAGGCCCGGAGCGAAGGGCCGCCAGCCCCATCCGGGCCCCAGGCCGCTCATCAACCGCCTCGCGGAAGGCTGAACGGAAGCCGACGCCGGACGGACGAAAGCGGGGCCGACTTCGTCAGTGTTCTGACCTTAATCTCCACAGCACCTTGCGACGGTATTCCGCACAACACGTCCCGGATAAGCGCTGTACGGAGCGCAGCGGAGTATGGCGTTATCCAGTGTTCTGCGATGCACCGTTCGGCTATGGGTCTGGGATCGGCGTCCCCTTGGTTGCCGGCCGAGCCTGGTGCCCTGCCGATGGCACAGCTCGCCCAAGTCGCCGGCCGAGCCAGGTGCCCTGCCGATGGCGCAGCTCACTTGCCCAGCGGACCCAAGAACCTTGAGAACCTGGACCCCCTCCGGCTCCCAGTACCGGAGCTCGAATGCCCGTCCGTCTTCAGTGCTGCGACAGGGTGCTGCCGGATTGCCCTTCCCGATGACACCGAGCTTGCCGAGCCGGCCATGGGGGGGCGAGGGCCGCAGGCCCGGTCGCGAAGCGACGGTCACCCATTGCCGCGCGAGCCAGGGCACTGGCGGAGGCCCGCCTCGCTCGCCTCGTGTCCGCGTATCATCTCGCCGTGACTGAAGTCCGTCTCTGCCACCGTTGCCAAAGCCCTGCCGCTGTCAGTGTTCGTCGGTGGGAGCCAGCAGGGCTCTTCGGGCAGGCGATCGCGGGCCGGGACCCGCGTCATGACTTCGTGTGCCAGGAGTGCGGTGCGTGCTTCTCGGTCGAGCCGTGGAAGCTCCGGCTGGTGAGCGGGGGCCTACAGGGCTCGATGCTCTTTGTTGTAGGGGGCCTGTTGGTCGTGGTCGGACTGTTCGGCGCGTTGGAGACCCCCGGGGTCGGGCTAGGCGTAGCGGGGGTCGGCGCGGCACTCGCGCTCATCGCAGCCGTCTATTTTCCTTGGGCGGTCCGGCCGGCGTGGGTGGCATGGACGCGACCGGTTGTGGACAACGCCCCTCCGCCGCAGATCCGATACACACACGTCGAGCCGGTCCGGCGTTGCACCTGCGGCGAGCCGGTGGCCTGCGCCGGCATCTCAACCCGGCGTAGCAACACGCTGCCCGCGGGCACACAGCACCAGTACGCCTGTAGCCGCTGCGGACAAGGGTTCGCAATCGCATCGCCGTGGCGGCTAGCGCTCACCACGGGAGCGAGTTTGGTCGCGTGCGGCATCGCGCCCGTTCTGGCGCTGGCTGGCGGCGGTCGCTTGGTCGGGAACTGGCTCTGCGGAGGCGTCGTGCTGTTGCTCGGGCTCGCCGGCCTCCTGGTGGCGGTTCACAGCCTGGGCGCGCGACTTCGGCATCCGCTCGTGTCGCCCGGTACCCACCCGCAGGAGAGATGAAACGACAGCTGTGGCGCTCCCGTTCAAGGAACGGTGTTTCGCAGAACACGTCCCGGACAAACGGCGTGGCCCGCAGGGCCATGTAATTTGTCCAGTGTTCTGCGGCGTTTCCGCCCCATGGGATCAAGCTGAACAGAGACCCAGCAATGAGCGGCATGGCCGATCTGGTCCCATGGCGTCGGCTTGTTGTCCAGGCTGGCTGAGCGGCGCCCTCGTTCAGCAGCACCTGCAGTACATCGTGCCGTCGCCAACCGGTTCGCATCGCTGGCTCGCGAGCCCCAGAATCTCGGGCCCCGACCGCATTGGCGAGGCTGTCGGTAGCCAGCCTCGCTCCAGCCTCATGCTGAGGAGTTCAGAGGCCGCTGGTCTTTCCTTGAGCAGCACGACCGTGCTCAGCGCACCCAGTCAGGTCGAGTCGTAGACGGCCCAGGCAGCTTCACCGACCTGGACGATGACGTCATTGGTGAACTCGTCCATGGAGACGACATCTACGACGTTGGCCCCGCTCTGCGCCAGGTGGTGGAGGGTCTTGGGAGCCCGGAGCCCCTCGAGGAGTTCTGGTCCGAGACTGTGGAGGAGCTCCTCCGCACCGATGAACGCGAGCATCCGTCAAGGGTAGTCACGAAGCCCCCGGTTCCATGCAGTTCTTCTCGCGGCACGAGGGGCGCGCCGCGGTCTCCTTCGCCGGTCATGGGGGGGCGAGGGTCGAAGGCCCGGTCGCGAAGCGACGCTCACCCATTACTGGCGGGCAGGCTGCCTCCTTCGCCCCGGTCGATTGGCACGTCCGGTTCGAAGGGGCTGGAAGGGCCGATGCTGGGGCTCTACACTCGGTCCATGGCAATCCTGACCTGGAACGGCACCGACGTGCCCGATGAGCTCCGCAGCCTCCCCCCGGGGCAGTACGTGATCTCGACGACCGACGAGGCGCCGGTGCTCACGGCGGAGGAGGAAGCTGGTCTGGCCAAGGCCCTCAAAAGCCTCGACCGAGGCGAGGGTATCGCCCATGGCGAGGTGATGGACCGCGTAGGCAAGCTCCTTCGCCGGTGAAGATCCTCTGGTCTCCTGAAGCCCTCACCGACTTCGAGAGGGCCGTGACGTACTTGCTCGAACAGCACCGCGAGCAGGCGGCTGTCGCCCTGCTCGATGCCGTGAATGAAACGGCTGAGCTCCTCGCCTCTGGTGGCATCGATGGCCCGACTTCGAAACTGACGTCGGGGGAAGAGCTTCAGAGTTGGCGTCTGTACCCCTTCAAGATGCGCCTGTACTACCGACGTCATTCCGAGGGGCTCGAATTGGTCCGCCTCTACGCCGACCACCAAGTTCCAATTCAGCAGTAGCCGCGCGTGAGCGCCGCGCGGAAATGCCGCAGAACACGTCCCGGACAAGCGCTGTACGGAGCGAAGCGGAGTATGGCGTCTATCCAGTGTTCTGCGATGGCTGTCCGGGGCAACTGCGTGGGATATCCCGTCGTATTCACCGATGGACACCCAAACGCGCCGGAGTCCGTTCGCTCTGCCCTCCGGTCGGCGCGAGCAGGTTCGCGGCACAGCTCCCCCCTCCCCAGGCGGGGTCGGGTCAGCAGCGGTGATCTCGAAGGCAAGGACGGCGGCGACTACGCGACGGGAAGGGGCGGCGGCAGGGCCGCGAGGTCGGCCCAGAGCAACTGGTGGACGCGGGCGGCGCTCCTGGGCAGCACGAAGGTAAGCCGGCGGCCTCCGCGCACCAGGCGAGCGGCGACCTTCAGCGCCCGCTCCCGGACCCGCATCAGGCCCCATCCGCGGCCGGTGGCGCGCTCCAGCAGGACTCGGACGGCGTGCACGAGGTTGTAGGCGAGCGCAGACAGCAGCAGGAGCACCTCGTTGCACGCGAAAGAGTCGCGGGGCTTGGTCCGCTTCGCCGGTTCGGCTCCTCGGTAGCTGGACTTGCGGCGCGTCGTCGACGACAGCATCGGGGTGACCGTGGACAGCCACTCGCCGAAGCGTCCCTCGGCGGTGCCGCGCTGCCGGTAGGTCGCAAGGAGTTCTTCGGGCGGCAGTTCCTCGGCCCGGCCGCCGGCGATGAGGTGGAAGTGGCGAGCGACCAGCTCGTCGAGGTCCTGCACGACCACCGTGACCACCCGTCTCTCCTTCGACCAGGACTTCGCCGCATAGCGGTACTCGACGAAGCGTTCGGCCGGGGTGTCCGGGTTCAGCCAGGGCAGCAGGTTGTACTCGCCGGCGAGCCGGTCCAGCCGCGAGTTTCCGCGGAGACGTGCGACGTACGGGATGTGGGCCGCCTCGAGCGCGTCCAGCAGCT
>CAYQEG010000394.1:0-4377 GCA_964416435.1 uncultured Rickettsiales bacterium | reverse complement strand
GGTGTCCGGCTCGCGGGGGCTCGCCGAGGCCGAGGCGAACGAGCTGGAGCCGTTCGAGCCGGACCGGGCGGTGCCGTTTCGGCCCGACCTGCTGGCCGGGTGGGTGGCGGAGTCGCCGACGGTGCCCCGATCGGAGGCCCACGAGGTGGCCTCCCGGGAGCTGGCCGAGGAGGAGAACCGGGCGATCGCCGACTTCCTCCCCGGCGACGTGACGCGCGACGTCGAGAACGAGACGTCGATGGAGATCTCGGACCTGGAGCTCCTCATGCTCCCGGTCTGGATCGGCACCTGGCGGTGGAAGGACGAGCCGCTGCGGCTGCTCGTCAACGCCCAGACGGGCGAGGTGGTGGGGGATCTGCCGACGTCCTGGCTCAAGGTGAGCCTGTTCGTGGCGGTGGTGCTCGCCGTCCTCGGGGTGCTCGGCCTGATGGCCGTCGTGGTGCTCGCGGTGCTGGGGAACCTGTGAGCGAGCTCATCGCGATCACCTGCGAGGCCTGCGGCGGCAGCGTCGCCATGGAGGCGGGGCGTCGTCACCCCGCTTGCCTGTTCTGCGGGGCCGAGCGGCTGGTCGAGGAGTCGCCGGAGGAGCCGATCGAGCCGCCGGAGACCTGGCTGCCGTTCCAGCTGCACGAGTCGGGAGCGCGGCTGCAGTTCCGCGAGTGGGCGTCCAGGAAGTTCTGGGCCCCGACGGAGATCCGTCGCGCGACGCTGGATCTCAACGACCTGATGCTGCCGGCCTGGATGTGGTCGGGCGAGGTGGAGACCCACTGGGCCGCGCTGGTCGAGGGGCCGACGCGGTCGGGGAAGATGCCGGAGTCGGGGGCGGAGAAGATCCGCATCGACCAGCTGCTCATCCCCGCCTCGCGCACCCTCAAGCGGGCCGAGCTGGCGGACATCAGCCCGTTCGACGCCTCGGCCGAGCGGCCCTTCGATCCCGACTCCGCGGACCTGCCGTTCGAGCTGGGGCAGCTGACGCGGAGCGCGTCACGGCAGCGGGCGATGCGGGGGCTGGAGGCGGAGCACGCCGAGCGGATCGACGGTCGAATCTCGGCCCACCGGCTCCGGACCAGCTGCCTGTTCCACGACCTGGACGGGCGACCGGTGCTGCTGCCGATCTGGATCGGCGCCTACCGCCACGCGGACAAGCCGTACCGCGTCGTGATCAACGGCCAGAGCGGGGAAGTGACCGGCACCGCGCCGATCTCGTGGGTCAAGGTGGCGGTCGCCGTCGCGGCGGTCTGCGTGCTCGGCTGCATGGGCGCCGCCATGCTGGGGATCGTCGGCGCGGTGATGGGCTCCTAGACGGCCCCTCATGATCATGAGGCCCCGGGAGCGGGGAGGATGGAGGGCCGAGGTCAAGGACCGAAGAGGGAGCGGGGCTTGCCCCCCGTGACCGATGAGGGACGCAGGAGTCGGGTCTCCAGACCCGCGCGGAGGGCCTCAGTATCGTGAGGGGCCGTTTTGCACCCGCTACGGCGCGTACTGCGGGCAGAGCTCGTAGGTGCCGTTGTTGTCCTCGTCGTAGGCGATCGCTTCGGTGCCGCAGCCGGCGCCGCTCTCGAACAGGGCGATGACGTCGTCGCAGTTCCGCTCGACGACGGGGTCGGCCTCGAGCGTCGCGGTCAGATCCTCGACGACGATGTCCATGCAGAAGGGGCCCGGGTTGCCGCTGCCGCACTCGTAGCAGTCGAGGTCGGCGGTCTTGTTGAGCAGGTCGCAGATCGCCCCCTCTCCGTCGCCGAGCAGCACGTCCAGGGGGCGCGTGTCCGCCGAGCCGGAGATCGAGATGTCCGAGATGTGCACCAGCGACGGCGGGAAGTTGCCGGAGATGACGAGGTCGGTGAGCTCCAGGGTGATGCCCTGGGCCGACGCCTCGAGGACGGCCGGGCGCACGATGAACTCGGGGGACGTGAAGGTGCCCGGGATGTCGTCGGCCGTCCCGTACTCCAGGTCCGGTCCGGCGGTCATCGCGATGGAGGTGCCGCAGTCGCCCTGGAGCACGTTGCCGAAGTCGTCATAGTGGCCGACGGCGCCGATCATGTGGAAGCCGGGCTGCGCATCGGGGGCGAACTCGGACTCGGGCCGCACCGACATCATCAGCGGGATGTCGTCCAGCTGGGCCTTGATGATCCCGCCGACCCCCGCCGGTTCGACGAAGGTGCCGGTGATCAGGTTGGTCGCGTAGGTGACGCCGATGGCCGCCTCCATCTCGTCCGGGGTGGCGACGGCGGCGGTCGTGAAGTCGATGTCCACCGCCCCGAAGGAGGACGGCGACCACTCGATGGTGAAGGTATAGGGGCTCTCGCCCACCAGGTCCGAGTCGGGCGTGGCGACGTGGAGCACGCCGTCATCCTCGACCTCGACCGCGAGGGCGACGGCGCCCTCGGGGCCGGCGAGAGACAGCGTCACCTCGTCGGGCGCGACGTCGAACTGCACCCAGAGCTCCCCGTTGACCGCCACGTCCACCGCGTCCGGCTCCGGCTGCACGCCGATGATGATCGGCTCGACCGCAGCGTCGTCGTCGTCGTCGTCGTCGTCACCCCAGTCGTCGTCGTCGTCGTCGTCGTCGCCCCCCGGGCCGGGCCCGAGGTCGGGTCCGCACGCGGCGAGCGCGAAGGCGCCGAGCAGCAGGAGGAGCGGGATGAGGGGAGACAGTGGCCATCGAGTCATGGCCGAGGTCTACACGATCACTGCGCCTGCATCATCAACAGACCGACGACGAGGGCGAAGGAGGAGAGCACCAGCAGGGGCAGGATCGGCATGCCCCCCCTACGGCCGGTCAGGCCGGCACATTTCAGCCTGCTGTAACGTCGCGGCGGGGAAGGGAGCCCTCGCAGCATGCTCGAAGGCCTTCACGACGACGCCCACAACCGCGCCCTCGTGGCCCGGGTTCATCCTCCAGACTGGGTCAACCCGGAGCCCGCCAAGCGCTACAACCTGGTGGTCATCGGCGGCGGCTCCGCGGGTCTGATCTCCGCGCTCGGGGCGGCCGGTCTGGGGGCCCGGGTGGCGCTCGTGGAGAAGCGCCTGCTCGGGGGCGACTGCCTCAACTTCGGCTGCGTACCGTCCAAGGCGCTGCTCGCGTCGGCGGCGCGCGCCCAGGCCGGGGGCTGGGGCGGGCCCGAGGCGTTCGCCCCGGCGATGGACCGGCTGCGGCGGCTCCGCTCGGAGATCGCGAAACACGACTCCGCCGAGCGGCTCCGGAACGCCGGCATCGACGTCTTCCTGGGGGCCGGCAAGTTCGTCGGCAAGAGCACCCTGCAGGTGGGTGACCGGCTGCTCCGGTTCCGCAAGGCGGTCATCGCGACGGGCGCCCGGGCGTCGATCCCGCCCATCCCCGGCCTCTCCGAGTGCGGCTACCTGACCAACGAGCGGCTGTTCGAGCTGACCGAGCTGCCCAGGCAGCTGCACATCATCGGCGCCGGGGCGATCGGCTGCGAGATGGCGCAGGCGTTCGTCCGCCTCGGCGCGCAGGTGAGCCTGATCGAGATGGAGGACCGCGTATTGCCCATCGAAGACCCAGAGGCGTCCGCGATCGTCGGCAAGCAGCTGGAGGCCGAAGGGGTGGAGCTGCTCCACTCGACGTCGGTCGTGCGCGTGGAGCCGGGGCGGCTGATCCTCGGCGACGGGCGGGAGCCCCACTGGGACGCGCTCCTAGTGGCCACCGGTCGCTCGCCCAACGTCGAGGGGCTGGGGCTGCAGGAGGCGGGGGTCGCCTACGACGGTCGGGGCGGCGTGGTGGTCGACGACCACCTGCGCACGACCAACCGTCGCATCTTCGCCGCCGGCGACGTCGCCTCCCGCCACAAGTTCACCCACGCGGCCGACGCGATGGCCCGCATCGTCATCCGCAACGCGCTGTTCGGGGGGCGGGCGAAGGTGTCCGACCTGGTCATGCCGTGGTCGACCTTCACGTCCCCCGAGGTGGCCCACGTCGGCATGACGAGCGCCGAGGCGGAGGCGATGGGCGACAAGGTGGCGACCTACACGGCGAGCCTGGACCACGTCGACCGGGCGATCCTGGAGGACGGCGTGGCCGGCTACGCCCGTGTCCACGTGGAGGCGCGCAGCGGCCGGGTGCTCGGCGCGACGCTGGTGTCCGCCCACGCGGGCGAGTCGATCGGGGAGATGGCGCTGGCGATCACCAGCAAGCTGCCGCTGAGCGCCGTCGGCAACACGATCCACCCGTACCCCACCGTCGCCGAGGTCTGGCGCCGGCTCGCCGGCGAGCACATGAAGACGAAGCTGAAGCCGTGGATCGCCCGGCTGTTCGCGACGATCTTCCGGTGGGCCCGCGGCGGGGGGGGGGGCCCCGGGGGGGGGGCGGGGGCCGGGGCCCCCCCCCCCCCCCCGGGGGGGCGCCCCGGGGGGGGGGGG
>CAYQEG010000393.1:0-4390 GCA_964416435.1 uncultured Rickettsiales bacterium | reverse complement strand
CCTCACGGATCGCGAGAACAAGGGTGGTGCGGAACTTTCGCCCGCTTCATCTAGTCGGCGAGGTCGAACCAGCCCTTGAAGTCGGCGAGGAGCGCCTCGCGGCCCTCCGGCTCGAAGTGGCGAGCGGAGAAGAGGACCCGGATCGAGATGGTCACGCCGTCCCCCCAGGGCCACCAGGCGCCGAACAGGATCGGGTCGCTGTCCGCGTTGGTCCCGAACAGGATCTGACCGGGCCGCAGCCCTCCGAGCTTGGCGGCCAGCTCAGCCGCCCGGGGCGGCGCCGACTCGATGGTCTGGGCGGTCCACGCGGCCTCGAAGCCCTGCTCCAGCGCCGCGAGCACGACGCCCTGTTCGGCGGCCGGGAACGCTGCGTTGGCGGCCCGAAAGCGCGGGTCGAAGGCCCACTCGAGCAGGCCGGCGCTCGCCGCCGCGATCGCCAGGCAGGGTCGTTCGAGCGGGTTCTCGTCGAAGGGAGCGTCCATGGACCCCCTTCATCGGAGGTCGCGAGCGGGACATGAGCCCGGGGGGATCGTCAGGGCCAGACGAAGGGCACGAGGTTGGTGCGCTCCTCCACGTTCCGCTCGGAGAAGCGGGCCAGGCCGCTGACCATGAACCAGTAGGTGGTGCCCGACGTGGGGGTCCAGCCCGAGGCCGCGTCGAAGGGGTACTGCTTGATGTGGTCGCCGGCGACGGCGGCGACGTTCTTGCAGGTCTGGCCGGGGCGCAGCCACTCCCACGTGGCGCCGTACCACTGGTCGTTCTCCCAGATGAAGATCCAGGGGTTGCCGATGAGCGCGGTGCCGTCGAAGTCGACAGGGGGCCAGACGTCGGCGGTGTCGTAGTCGAGGCAGATCTGCCCCCCGTTGATCGACACCGAGGCCAGGGTCGCGACCTCGGGCCAGTCGGCGATGTCGGAGTGCAGCCAGGTGACCTGGTCGAGGTCGGGCGGGCCGGGGTCCTCCGGCTCGTCCTCGCAGATCACCTCGACGTCGGCCGCCGCGACCTCTCCGAACCACGTCACCGCCTCGTGGACCATCTGCCAGTCGGTGGTGTGCCAGCCCGGCTCGTCGGGCGCGGTCAGCTCGAACTCGAAGGTGTGGGTCTCGCCCGGGGCGACGCTGTCCTCGTCGGTCAACCAGACGCGGGTGCTGTCGGGGTGGAGCGCGTCCTGGTCGTCGACCGTGCCGAGCTTGTAGCCGTCGGCCCGGGTCCAGGTGGCGGAGCCGATGTTGCGCACCTCCACGCTGGCCGCGACCAGGTCTCCGCAGGGGATCACCTCGGGGAGGCTCGCGACCACGATCTCGGCGGCGTCCTCCTCGACCGGGGGCTCCGTCACGTCGTCGTCGTCCACGACCGCGCCGGCAGAGTCGTCGTCATCGTCGTCGGCCGGCTCGAGGTCAGCCGGGTCGGCGCCCGTCGGGGGCTCCTCCAACGGCACCGCACAGGCCGGGAGCAGGAACGCGAGCATCGGGGCGAGGCGCTTCATGACGACAGCCTCCCCCAGGCCCGGCCGGCCGGCTGTTGCGAAGTCGTGCAGAAGATCCCGGCGGCGTCACAACTCGTCGATCCAGTCGATCGTGCGCTCCCACAGGGGTGGACCGGCAGGCTCACGGAAGTAGCCGAAGTGACCGATGCGCCGGACCCCGACGTCCGCCGGAGCGACGTGTCGCCACGTGACGTCGGCCTGGACGTAGCGTCGGTGCAGAGCGTCGACGGCCCGGTGGCAGCCCAGCAGCTCGTCGTCGGCGAAGGACCACGCGAGCACCCGGCCTCGGTACTCGTGCATCCGGGGGCGCACGGCGGCGGCGCCGACGAAGTAGCCCCTCCGGCGACCCCAGCGGGCCCAGTCCCGCGCGATCGAGGACGCGACGGCGGGCCCGAGCCCGAGGCGATCGGCGGGCACCGTCGGCAGCGCGCGACCGATCACCGGGATCGCCACGAAGGCGCCGAGGATCCCGAGCTTCGCCGGGGTCGACCAGTGGCCCCACCACGCCTCGGTGGCCGCGACGCTGATGATGCCCTCGAGCTCATGGACCGCTTGGCTGAGGGCGACGAGCTGGCCGCCCATGGAGTGGCCGATCACGAACAGCCGGTCGTCGGGCCGGGTCTCCCGGGCGTGCTGAACGGCCGCGGGCAGGTCCCGCCCGCCCCAGTCGCGCAGGCGGGGCGTCCAGGGCCGGGTCTCCATCGCGCGGGACCGACCGCTGCCGCGGTTGGCGAAGGTGATCACCCGGAACCCGCGCTCGGCGAAGGCGCGGGCCATGCGCCGGTAGAACCGCTCGCGGGTGAGCATGGCGCCGCAGACGATCAGGGTGACGCCGCGGTCTTCTCCGACGGGGGTGAACCCGGTCCCCCGCAGGACGTAGCCGTCGGCGCAGCGGAGCGCGAGGTCCTGGCCGCCGGGCGACGTCGCAGGGGAACGCCGGATGGGTCAGTCCTCGCCGTCGCAGTCCGAGTCGACCCCATCGGCGGGCGCGTCGGGGGCTCCAGGGTAGACGTCCGGCGCTGCATCGTCGCAGTCGCCGTCGCACAGGCGCACTCCGTCGCCGTCGCCGTCCGCGCAGTCGCCGGGGACCGAACAGGTCGCCGACAGGTCGTCACAGTCGTCGCCGCCGCAGGCCTCGGCGAGCGCGCCGTCGCCGTCCGCGTCGCAGATCAGGTCGGCCCCGTCGCAGTCCTCGTCGACGAAGTTGTCCGCGATCTCGACGGCGTCGGGGTGGATGGTCGGGTCGCTGTCGTTGCAGTCGGGGCCGGGGCTGGCGGCCCAGCCGTCGCCGTCCGCGTCGTAGCCGTCGATGCCGTCGCAGTTCTGATCGACGTCGTCTCCGAACTCGTCCGGGGCGGCCGGATAGACGTCCGCGTCGTCGGGGTCACAGTCGCTGGAGTCGAGCACGCCGTCCCCGTCGGTGTCGACCAGGTCGGGCGTGGTCGGACAGCCGACCACCGCCAGGGCGAGGAGGAGGAGGACGGGCAGGCGGCCGTGCATGGGAGGACGCTACCACCGGTCCCCTGGCGAACGCGGCCGGGCGGGCACTCGTGACCCACCTGTGACCGAGGCCCCGGCAGGGTCCGTCCCGGCCCACCTCGGGCCGCCCGGAGACACGACCATGACGACCCTTCGCTTGCTCCCCATCGCGATCGCGCTCCTGCTCCTGTCCTGCCTCGTGGCCTGCCCCACCGCCCCGGTCGAGCCGACCGACGACGACGACGTGGCCGACGACGACGACGTGGCCGACGACGACGACGCGGCCGACGACGACGACGCAGCCGACGACGACGATGCGGCCGACGACGACGACGCAGCCGACCCGGCGCTGGACACCTTCTTCGCCGACGTGGCCGACGCGATCTGCGGCGCGCTGACGGGCTGCTGCTCCGCGACCGACACCGAGGCGTTCTTCGGCCCCTGGCTGGACAACGAGAACCTCGCCCACCTCGCCGACCAGCTCCCCCCCGCGGTCGACGCGAGCAGCTTCGATTGCCCCGCGGCGGTGGCTGAGGGGCTGACCGTGCAGCCGTTCGGCGACTGGGTGGCGGCGGCCCGGGCCGGCGAGGTCGAGTTCGACGGCGCCGCCCAGGCCAGCTGCCTGTCGACCTTGCAGGGCGCGCCCTGCGGCGCCGACGTCCGGGCCGCGCTGTACGACTCCACCTGCTTCGGCTTCGCGGCCCCGTCCGGCGGCGACGAGCGGCGCTCGATGTTCGAACGGACCAGCACGAGCGGCGCCTGCACCCCCATCCGCGACGGCATCGGCGCCAGCTTCTACGGCACCTGCGACCCCGACGCCGCCTTCTGCTGCTACGACGACGGCTCAGCCGACTGCGGCATGCCGTTCGCGGACGGCGGGGAGCCCCGCGACGGCACCTGCACCGCCGCCGGCGACGTCGGCGACGGCTGCGCCACCTTCCCGCCGCGGCTGTGCCGGACCGGGCTGGAGTGCGGCGCCGACGGCACCTGCATCGAGCCCCCGACCGGCCCGCTGGACCTCGGCGACGAGTGCGTCGATGCCGCCTGGACGTTGCTCGGCGACTGCGTCGACAGCTGGTGCGACCTGCTCGGCTCGGGCACCTGCGCCCCGCTGCGTCCCCTCGGCGAGGGTTGCTTCGCCGACTACGAGTGCGACTCCGGCCGCTGCGACGGCACCTGCGTCGAGAACACGACCTGCGACGGCGCCCGCTAGGAGCTTGTAGCGCATTGGAACCGGAGCCCCGTGAGACCGGGGTGTCCGAGGCCAAGGCGCGACGAGGAGATGCATCGGGAATGCACGACGAGGAGCAACAACGGGATCGGACGCATCCGGTCCATGGGGCGACAGGTGGCCAATGCGCTACACGCTCCTAGGCGCGTCTGACACCCCCTGGAGGATCCATGCACATCGCCCGACTCCTGTTC
>CAYQEG010000392.1:3823-4419 GCA_964416435.1 uncultured Rickettsiales bacterium | reverse complement strand
CGACGACGACGACGCCGCCGACGACGACGACGCGGCCACCGGCAGCACGCTCGCGACGTGCGGCGACAGCGGCGACGGCTCCATGCCGGTCTCCGGCGACCTGACCTGCGGCGACGACACGCTGGGCCTGCTGTTCGACGTCTACACCGTCACGGTGGAGGCCGGCGACTGCATCTGGATCTGGGTCGACAACGAAGGTGGCGGCCTCGCCGACCTGCTCGCGCTGGCGGTCGACGCCAACGGCGAGTCCTTCTACGGCCTGGCGCAGGACTTCTCGCAGCTGGACGACGAGACCCCCTGCACGGACCTCCCCTGGCCCGGCCAGTACGCCTGCCCCGAGGCTTCGGTCACCGCCGAGACCGCGGGCGACTTCTCCGTGTGGGTCACCCAGTGGGGCGGCGAGACGGACGACGGCTCGGGCGCCTGCGCCGAGGGCGCGGCCTACAGCCTGCACGTCGCCGTCAACGGCGTCGACGTGACCCCGAACCTGCTGTCCGAGGACACCCCGCTCGAGTAACGGCACCCCGAACCAGACGAGCGCTCGCCCCCGCCGCGGCCCGGGCGCGGGGGGTGGGGGGGGACACACCCGCGCACCC
>CAYQEG010000392.1:0-3813 GCA_964416435.1 uncultured Rickettsiales bacterium | reverse complement strand
GGTCCCCCCCACCCGGCGGCCCGCCCCCCCCCCGCGCCATACCCGCCCCCCCCACCCCCCGGCGCGCGCCCCCGGGCGGGGGCGGGGGCGAGTCGCTTGGGGTGGCACAGACGGGCGACCGCGACTACGCTGCGGAGCCTTCGGAGGAACCCCCGAGTGACCGAGAACACGATTCCCCGCCGCCGCATCGAAGTCGGCGACCTGCGCGTGCCCCGTACGGAGGTGCAGCTGAGCGACGGCTCGGTCTTCCACCTCTACAACACCGAGGGACCCCAGGGCTTCTCCGCCACCGACGGCCTGCCCGCGCGGCGCGCCCCCTGGACCGAACGACGCAAGGCCCGCGGCGACACCAACTTCTCCCAGATGCACTGCGCCCGGAAGGGCGAGATCACCGAAGAGATGCAGTTCGTCGCCGAGCGCGAGTCGATGTCTCCCGAGTTCGTGCGGGACGAGGTCGCGTCGGGCCGGGCGATCATCCCGGCCAACATCAACCACCCGGAGCTCGAGCCGATGATCATCGGCCGCAACTTCCTGGTGAAGGTGAACGCCAACATCGGCAACTCGGCGGTGAGCTCGTCCATCGACGACGAGGTCGACAAGCTCCGCTGGGCGGTGCGCTACGGCGCCGACACGGTGATGGACCTGTCGACCGGCAAGAACATCCCCGAGACCCGGGAGTGGATCCTGCGCAACAGCCCCGTGCCGATCGGCACCGTGCCGCTGTACGAGGCGCTCGAGCGGGTCGGCGGGGTCGTCGAGGACCTCAACATCGACGACTACCTCGAGGTCATCGAGCAGCAGGCGCGCCAGGGCGTCAGCTACTTCACCGTGCACGCCGGCGTGCTGCTCCGGGCCATCCCGATGACGGTCGACCGGACCTGCGGGATCGTGTCCCGCGGCGGCTCGATCATGGCCAAGTGGTGCCTCGCGCATCACCGCGAGAACTTCCTGTACGAGCACTTCGACGCGATCTGCGAGGTGATGAAGAAGTACGACGTCGCCTTCTCGCTCGGTGACGGCCTGCGTCCCGGCGCGGTCGCGGACGCCAACGACGAGGCCCAGTTCTTCGAGCTGAAGGTCCAGGGCGAGCTCAACGACCGCGCCTGGAAGCACGACGTACAGGTGATGAACGAGGGGCCCGGCCACGTGCCGCTGCACAAGGTGGCGGAGAACGTCCGCCTGCAGCAGGAGTGGTGCAAGGAGGCGCCCTTCTACACCCTCGGCCCGCTGGTGACGGACGTCGCCCCCGGCTACGACCACATCGCTTCGGCCATCGGCGCCGCGCTCATCGCCCAGCACGGCACCGCGATGCTCTGCTACGTGACCCCCAAGGAGCACCTCGGTCTCCCCGACCGGGAGGACGTCAAGGAGGGGATGATCGCCTACAAGATCGCCGCCCACGCCGCCGACGTCGCCAAGGGCCACCCCGGCGCCCAGGCCTGGGACGACACCCTGAGCAAGGCCCGCTTCGAGTTCCGCTGGAACGACCAGTTCAACCTCGGCATCGACCCGGAGACGGCCCGCGAGTACCACGACGCGACCCTGCCGCAGCCGGGCGCCAAGCTCGCCCACTTCTGCTCGATGTGCGGCCCCGCCTTCTGCGCCTATCGCATCTCCCAGGAGGTGAACGACGAGGTGAAGCTGGGCATGAAGGCCAAGGCGCTCGAGTTCCGAGAGGGCGGCGGCGAGATCTACCGCCCCACCCCCTGAGGCTCCCCCGATGAGACACTTCGCAGCGCTCAGCGCGCTCCTCCTGCTCGCCCTGGTTCCGGCCTGTGGCTCCGACACCAGCGCCCCGGTGGACGACGGCTCACCCCTGGGCGAGTCCGGCTCCGACTCCGCCCTCGAAGAGGCGCTGGCCGACGCCGACGTCGCCGCGGCGGCCATGGGCCTCGCCCGCTCGGTGCTCTACGGCGAAGCGGCCCCCGACGACGACGGCCTGAAGGCGCTGCCGGGGCGCCGGGTCTTCCTGTGCGCCTACCAGAAGCGGCCCGTCCGGATCTGCAGGACCGGCGTCGGAGGGGACCTCGCGGCCTCCATCCGCGCCGCCGCCGCGACCCTCGCGGGCGACCACGGCGGCAAGGTCAAGCCGGACAAGAGCCGGCTGAAGCTGGACGTCGTCACGAAGGCGGAGAGCGGCACCTTCAAGCGTGAAATCGAGAAGCCCAAGAAGCGCAAGGTCGCGCTGTACGGCTACTGGGTCGAGGACGCCACCGGGCAGGTCAGCTGGCTCCTCCCCAGCGAGCTCCTGGAGCGGGGGGTCTACAGCAACGCCCGCCGCCGCAAGGGGATCCCGCGCAAGAACGTGGTCAAGACGCTGCGCAAGCGGAACGACCAGCTGGGCGACCTCGCCGACGAGTTCGCGTACACGAAGATCTGGACCATCGCGTGGGTCGAGAAGGACCAGCCCGGGCAGACCCCGCCGGGCGTCTTCCGGCTCTACCGGCTGCACCCCTACGAGTTCGACGCCTACGAGCCGGACCTGCTCCTGCAGCGGGTCGTGTGGGCCGCCGACTACCTGATGTCGTCCGTCAGCAGCAAGGGCAAGGTCCGCTACACCTACCGGGTCGCCCGGGACAACGACAGCAGCTCGTACAACCTGCTCCGCCACGGCGGCACGACCTACTCGATCCTGCAGGCCTACGACCGCACCCGGTACAAGCCCTACCTGGACGCCTCGGTGTCGGCGATCGGCTACCTGATGGACCACACCGATCGGGACGAACGCACCGGCCCCTACCTCCCGAAGGACCACCCGAGCTTCGGCGAGTCCCTCTTCATCGTCTCGCCGCCCGACCGCAACGCCCCCGACGGCAAGGTCAAGCTCGGTGGCGCCGGCCTCGCGCTGGTGATGATGGACCAGTACGTCGAGGCGACGGGCGACGTGGAGCGGTACCGCGATGACGCCCGAGCCCTGGCCCGGTTCCTCGTCGCGTCGCTCAAGGAGGACGGCGAGTTCATCTACTTCCCGGCCCGCACCCCCGGTGGCCCGGTGACGTCGACCGACGGGAGCGCGTACTACCCGGGCGAGGCGATCCTCGGCCTGGTGCGGCTGTACTCCTGGGACCGCAACGAGCTGTGGCTCGAGTCCGCGGTGCGCGCGGCGGACTGGCTGATCGACGTGCGGGACAAGGGCAAGACCGAGAAGCGCCTGGCCAACGACCACTGGCTGATGCTCGCCCTGAGCTACCTGTACTACTACACGGAGGACCCGCGGTACTACGAGCACTCCCTCGCCTTGTGCCGGGCCGTCGAGTACCAGTACCTCAAGAACAAGCCGGCCTGGGACGACTACCCGGACTTCCAGGGCGGCTACTACGACCCGCCCCGGAGCACGCCGGCGGCCACCCGCGGCGAGGGGCTCGGCGCGGTGCTCGACACCTGCGACCAGGTCGAGGGCTCGGACTGCGGCTGGATCGAGCACCTGCTGTCGGAGACGATCCGCCACGAGATGCTCAGCCAGTACACGCCGGACATGAGCTTCTGGATGAAGAACCGCCCCAAGGCGTTCGGCGGCTGGAACGGCGGCCTGCTCGACATGGACGTGCGCAACGACTTCGTTCAGCACAACATGAGCGCCCTCATCGGCGCCGAGCGCTACCTGCGCCGCCACGCCGGCGTGGAGCTGCCCGGCGGCCCCGGCTACACCGAGCGCGTGCTCGCGGGCGAGGTCGACTGGTCCGGCATCCCGGCCGAAGAGCTGGCGACGCTGCGGGAGGCGACCGTGCGCTACCGCGGCGAGACGCGGTGGGAGAAGAGCGACTAGATGCCATCGGCACAAGTCCCGCACCGGTTTCCGCCGGCCCTCGACGC
>CAYQEG010000391.1:0-4539 GCA_964416435.1 uncultured Rickettsiales bacterium | reverse complement strand
TCTATGGTCACCTCCGGGGAGCCGACGAGGGGCTGACGGGCTCCGTCCTCTCGCTGCTCGCCGATGGGGATGGCGCCTGGCTCGTGGGCACTCGGGGGGCGGGGGTGCTCCGCTTCGACGGCGATCGCTTCAGCCCCCTGGTCGACGCTCCCGAACTGGCCGGGGCGTCGGTCCGAACCCTGGCCCGGGCGGCCGACGGCACGTTGTGGGTGGGGACTTCCCGAGGCCTCCTCCTGGTGGCCGGCGACGGGACGACCTCGCTGGTCGGGGAGGCCGACGGGCTCGGCGCCGGGGCGGTCCGGGACGTGCTCTTCGACGAGGACGGCGCCGCCTGGGTGGGGAGCTATGGCGGGGGGCTGAGCCGCGTCCGGGACGGTCGCGTGGAGCGGTTCACCCGGGCCGAGGGGCTCTGCGACGACGTGGTCTCCCGCATCCTCGACGGGGGCGACGGGGCGCTCTGGATGAACGGCAACCGGGGCGTCTTTCGGGTGCCGCGCGCGGCGTTCGACGAGCTGACCTCGGGGCAGCGCTCGGCTCTGCCCTGCGCCCTCCTGGAGTCCGGCGAGGGCAACGGCGGCGCGCAGCCGGCCGGATGGCGCGGCCGCGACGGTCGCCTGTGGTTCCCGACCATCGACGGCCTGGCGGTGGTCGACCCCGCCGGCTTCGACTTCGAGCCGGTGCCCCCGCTCGTCGCGGTCGAGTGGGCGACCCTGGACGACCTGCCGGTCAGCGATGGAGTCGCGCTCGGTCCGGGCCGGGGGGACCTCGTCGTCCAGTACGCCGGGCTCGCCTTCTCGCCGCCCGGCGAGCTGGTCTACAAGCATCGACTGCACGGCTACGAGGAGGCGTGGGTCGACAGCGGCACGAGTCGGGTGGCGCGCTACGCCGGGCTGCCGCCGGGCAGCTACCGGTTCGACGTGGTCGCCCGGAGCGTCTCCGGCGAGAGCAGCGACGTGGCGTCGGTCTCGTTCTCCAAGGCGCCGGGGCTCCACGAGCGGTCGTGGTTCCCGCTCGCGGTCGGCCTGCTCGTGCTGGCGATCGTGTCCGCCGCGTGGTCGCTCCGGTTGCGGACGGTGGCCCGCCACGCGGCGCGGCTGCAGTCGGAGATCGACGCTCGCACGACGCTCATGGATCAGCTTCGGCAGGCCCAGCGGGTCGAGGTCCTGGGGCAGCTGGCGGGCGGCGTCGCCCACGACTTCAACAACGTGCTGATGGCTGTCGGCGGCATGGCGGAGCTGCTGCAGGGGGAGTTGGAGGGCCGGGAGTCGGCGATGGCGGGCGAGATCGTGGCCGCGGCCGAGCGGGGCGGTCAGCTGGCGAACCGGCTGCTCGAGTTCAGCAAGGGGCGCGGCGTGCAGCTGGAGCCCGTCTCCCCCGCTGCGGTCTTCACCGAGCTGCTCCCCATGCTGCAGCGCATGCTGGGCGAGGGGGTCGACATGAAGCTCGCGGAGCTGGATCCCGACCTGCGCGCGATGGTCGACCGGGTCGAGCTGGAGCAGGCGCTGATGAACCTCGTCGTCAACGCGCGGGACGCGCTGACGGGCCCCGGATCGATCACGCTGTCGGTGGGGGCCTGCGCGCTGCCCGTCGGGGAGGCGAGGGCTCGCGGAATCGACCCCGGCACGTTCGTCGTGGTCTCGGTGGTCGACGACGGTGAGGGGATCGACGAGCGGGTCAGGAGCCGGCTCTTCGAGCCGTTCTTCACGACCAAGGAGCCCGGTACGGGCACCGGGCTGGGGCTGATGAGCGTGCACCGGGTGGCGGCTCAAGCCGGCGGCTTCGTCAAGATCGACAGCGAGCTGGGCTCGGGCACGACCTTCCAGCTGTGGTTCCCCGAGGTGTGACCCGGGGCGCCGGCTACAGGTCCTCGAGCGGGACCTCGTAGCGGATCGAGACCACCGAGCCCGGATCGGGGACGTCGTCGGCGCTGAAAAAGACGACGGAGTTGTCGACCTCTCGGTAGGTCCAGCGGCTGGTGCGGCCACCGTCGACCGACACCTGGATCGTGTCGACGACCGGCACCTCGAACAGGCTGAAGGAGTCGAGCAGGCCGGCCGCGGTCAGGCCGATCCGGGACAGGGTCTCGCTCCAGTCTTCGTCGCAGATCGAGACGTAGGTGCCGCCGGTGGCGAGCGTCGCCTCGAGGTAGCCGTCCCCGCGGTCGGCGCCCTCGCCGCTCCAGCTGCCGCTCGTGTCGATGTCGTCTTCGACCTGGTCGCAGCCGTTGGGGTCGTCGAAGCCGTCCTCGCCCACGCCCGTGATCGACGACAGGTCGGTCATCCGGAGCTGGTCCTCGCCCTTGAGGCTGTTGAGCCACTCGGAGAAGGGCTCCCAGGAGATGAACTCGTGCGAGTCGGGCAGGTCACGCTCGGTGTGGTCCGGCTCGTCCGAGACGATGACGATCGCGAGGTGAGCCTCCTCGCGCACGAAGTACTCGTTGCCCGGCCAGGGGTCGCTGATCGCCGAGTAGGCGGCTGCCAGCCCCTTCTCGTGGCCATGCCCGTGGTCGATGCCGACCAGCGCGCGCTCGATGAAAGCCGCCTCGAGGTCGTCGGTGTGCTCGTCCAGCCAGGGCGGATCGCCGACGAAGTCCCCGTCCAGTCCGACCGGGCTGTTGGGGTCCATGTAGTTGGTGGTCGTCACGGCGAGGCGGAACGACAGCCCCCGCTCCTCGAAGAAGTCGATGAAGTGCGGGAAGTTGTCCGCCAGCGCCTGCTGCTCGTCCTCCATCGAACAGCTGCTGTCGATCACCCACAGGATGTCCGACCGCATCGGCTCCAGCTGGGTGAACTGCTCCGTGCGCAGCCGGTCGTTGAGGGAGAAACCGCGACGCGCGTCACCGCACGCGGTCGTGCCGACCGCGAACAGCAGCAGAACCGCCGCCCATCCGAAATACCCCGTCCTCGCCATGATCGTCATCAGATAGAAGGCGCGGCCCGGGATCAAGGGTCATCGGCGCAGCGGAGCAGGATCGGGGTTGCCCCCACCGCGTCACCGGGCCGTCGTGCACTCCACGACGCCCACCCCGAGGCAGCCGCCGCCGCCGCAGGACGAGCCGTTCCAGCCGAAGGTGTCGACCGTCCCGGGGGCGCAGTCGTGCCCCGGATCGGCGCTCGTCACCGACACCGTCGTGCCGGTGCCGACCTCGCTGCAGAACAGCCCGCTGGCGAGTGTCGTCACCTCGTAGACCGGCACCGCCATCGAACGCTCGTCGTACACGAGCACAGAGCCTTCGAAGGGGCTGCCGTCGACCTCGAGGCTGCCCTGGGCGCAATGGGTCACCGGGTAGGGGCGCACGGGCGCGATGTTGGGGCAGCCGCCCGCGCACGCTGGATCGCCCGCCTGGGTGACGACGGTCCACGGCAGGTAGCCGTCGGTCCCGGTCAGGGACGTCGGCCCGTGCATCGTCACCGACGTGAGCACCGGGACCTCGAGGCAGTAGCTGCCGCCGCCCCCGGACACCGCGGTCGCGCCGGAGGACGCCGTGACGGTCACGCCCTCCTGCGGGGAGCCGCCGGCGGTCAGGGTCTGGCCCGAGACGCAGGTGACGGACCGCACGAGGACGTCGCCGGCGTCGGCGCAGGGCGTCTCTGCGGTGGCCGTCATCGCCCCGACGACGCTCGCAGCGAGCTCACCCTCGACCACGCCGACGGCCGACAGGTCGACCGAGACCCCGATCGGGGCGGCGACCTGGAAGGCCCCGTCGCCGTCGGTGCGGGCGGCCGCGGTCAGGTTGGGGCCCACCACGGCGACATGGGCGCCGGCCACCGAGGCGCCCGTCGGATCGGAGACCTCTCCGGAGATGCAGCCCACCGCGCCCGGCCCGGGGCTGGCGATCACCAGGCCGGTCTCGGTGCCGGTCCACAGCCAGCCCAGGCTGCCGTCGCTGTTGGCGTAGACGGCGCCGCTGCCCGCCGCCGTCCAGCCGCCGGTCGCCTCGTTGAAGCGCCACGCGTCCAGCGTCTGCCCCTGGACCAGGTCGCCCAGCGGGTCGATCACGTCGAGGTCGAGCGTCATCGTGCCCGTCGCGGAGAGGGTCTCGGGGGCGCCGGAGACGTCGAACAGCCGCACCTGGGCCGCGCCGTGGATCGGCATCACCACGTCGGTGGAGGGCAGCCCGACGAGCTCGTCGTCGTCGTAGATGGTGACCTCCGCGGTGACCGCGCCGATGCCGTCCACCGCGCCGGCGGGCAGGTCTACGCCGAGCACCGTGACGCCGGAAAGGGACTGGAACGCGACCACCTCGTCGACCTCGGCGAGGTGCACCCGGGCGGCGTTGTCGCCGTCGATCAGGGACGTCGCGAGCCACGTCGGCGCGTGCTCCTCGGCCTCGAACTGGAGCACCAGCGGGCCCGTGCCCACGTCGGGGAGCTCGAACCGCCCGTCGTCGACCGTCGGAGCGCCCCCGTCGACCGTCACGCCCGCCAGCGGAGCCCCCGACGCCTGCATCGCCACGCCGAGCAGGTTCGCTCCCCCCGGGGAGCCGTCGTCGTCGTCGGTCGCGTCGTCGTCGTCGGTCGCGTCGTCGTCGTCGGTCGC
>CAYQEG010000390.1:0-4602 GCA_964416435.1 uncultured Rickettsiales bacterium | reverse complement strand
CTGACAATGATCAGTCAGATCAATTACTTACGAATACCCGGACGGAATCTAGCTACCACGACGCCGTCCAGGTCGACGCCGCGTCTTGACCCGGGAGAGCAGTTCCGCCCCACCCACCCCGGGGTCCGGGACTGCAGCACCGTGGACGCACCCCTCGCCAACTCATTGCCAGCGCCGCAGCCTCGGGTTCAGCGCACCCAGCTCCCCACGACCGCACGCGCGGAGCTCCTGGACCTCGGAGTGTTCACCGACGCGGTCACAGCGGAGCCCGAGCTCGAGCCGCTCGCACTGGCCGGGCTGGGTGCCCTGCACGGAAACTGCGCGAGCCCCCAGCCCCGCGGACCCCCGACCGCGCTACCGGTCGTTCAGCCAGATCGACAGCGTGTGGTCGCCGTAGTTCGTCACGACGATGTCGAGGTGACCGTCGCCGTCGAGATCGGCGAGCGCCACCGCGCTGGGCTCCCGGCCGCTGTCGAGCACAGCCGCGACGACGAAGTCGAGGCCACCCTCGTTGGCCAGCAAGGCCACCTGGTCCTGGCCCTCGATCGTGACCACCAGGTCGGGGTCGTCGTCGCCGTCGAGGTCGCCGGCCGCGACGAAGAACGGCCTCGTGCCGACCGGCAGCGACCGGGCCGGAGCGAACCCGCGGTCACCGAGGTTCTCGAGCAGCGAGAGGTCCCCACCGTCCTCGTTGGCCGTGACCACGTCGAGATCCCCGTCGCCGTCCAGGTCGACGAGCGCCGGACCGGCGGGCAAGGCGCCCACGGGCTGGCTGCTCGTCTGCGCCGCGAACCCCGCGTCCGCGCCCCAGAGCACCGCGACCCGGTCGCCGAGGAAGTCCGTCATCACCAGGTCGAGGCGGCCGTCGCCGTCCAGGTCCCCGAGCAGGGGGTGACTGGGCTCCGAGGCGTCGACCGGGTACGCCGTCCCCGGCTCGAAGCCGCCCCCGCCGTCACCCCCCAGGACCACCGCGGCACCGTCGGCGACGGCGGTCACGACGAGGTCCAGCGTCCCGTCCCGGTCCACGTCACCGATCGCCACCCCCGACGGCTCGTCGCCGGCCGGGAACGCAGCCGGCGAGCCCAGCGCGCCGCCGCCCTCCCCGAGCAGCACCGCGACGTCGTCGCCGTCGGTGTTGGCGCAGGCGACGTCGAGCGCACCGTCGCCATCGAGGTCCGCCAGGCTGGTGCGCGCTTCGCCGAGGCCGGCGTCGACGACCGTCACCTCCTCGAACGTGCCGTCCCCGAACCCGCGATGGACCGACAGGTCCTCCGTGATGAGGTTGACGGTGACGAGGTCGGGGATCCCGTCGGCGTCCAGGTCTCCGATCGAGACGAAGTCCGGACCCGCCCCGGTCACCGGGACGACCGCCTGCGGGTCCCGCTCGAAGACCTCGTCTAGCGGCGGCGCCGACGCCGGCTCCTCGCGGCAGCCGATCGACCCCGCCAGGAGCAACGCCAGGAGCGGCGCGACGAACCGGACGCCGACCGCCTCCAGTCCGCTGCGGCCCGCCCGCGCCGTCAGGACGCCGCCTCGCAGTGCGCCTTCAGCGCGACCACCTGCTTGTTCATCGCGTTGCGGAACACCCCCCGCATCAAGCCGAACAGGAAGCTCTTGAGCCACGAGGGCGTGTGGGCCTCCATCGTGAACTGCACGCGGCTTCCGGAGCCCTCCTCGGCCACCTCCATCCGCGTGTCCCAGACCGTGCCATCCGTCTCCGCTACGAACCGCGCCGTGCGGGCCGACGCATCGCACTCGGTGAGCTCCAGGTCGAAGTCCCGGGTGTTCTTCCCCATCTGGCGGGTCTCGCGGAACCGGGTCCCCGGGCCGGAGCGCTGCTCCCCGAGGAACTCGACAGACACCGTGTCCGGCGAGGTCTCCGGGAGACGCTCGATGGCGATGATGGCCTCGTAGACGCGATCCGGATCGGCGGCGATCGTGGCGGCAACCGTGACGGGCTTCATGGCGGGTCCTCCGTGAGCGGGACGAGGCTACCGCGTTTGATTCGCTACGCTCCAGGCATGACCGTCCGAGCACGTCGCCGCCTGCCGTGACGACTGGCATCCGCTGATCCGCATCATCCGCTACGCGCGGCTCGCGACCTCGACCAACCGACGCGCCAGGTCCTCCCCGAGCTCCTCGAACTGCACGACGCCGCGCCGCACGGGGGGCCACAGCGGGGCGACGAGCGGGCCGGTGACCTCGAAGGTCTGGCGCAGCAGGCACGCGTCCGGACCCGACCGCTCCAGCTCGAAGGTGTGGCGGATGCGGACCGCCCACCCACCCGCGATCCGGGTCTCGAAGGTGATCCGGCGGGGCGGCTCCAGCGACACCAGGGTCGGCGTCATCAACCGGGGCGGCCCCCCGGGATGCCGCGGACGCAGCCGCATCCTCCAGGCGGCGCCCGGCTCCAGGGCCCCCTCCGCCGACGTCACGAGGCCGCCCCAGGACGGCCACGCGTCCGTGTCCGTCAACACCTCCCAGGCCGCCTGCTGCGACGCGGGCAGCGCCGTCGTCAGCTCGACGCGTCGCACGACGCACCGCCGGTCGGATCGGGCCACGGCAACGGCTTGCGGGGCGCCCCCATCGGCAGCTGCTCGACCCCGGGATCGAACGCCGCGGCCGCCACCGCGCCCGCCTGGATGGCCGACTCCAGCGACGCCGTGAAGTAGGGCGCTCGACCGTGCAGGTTGGTGGCCAGGAACACGTCGACGTCCGCCATCGCGATGGGGAGCGGCCCCCGCTGCACGATCTGGGTCGCGTTGGACAGGCCCGTCAGCTCGACGTCGATGGGCTCGGGGAGGCTCGGATCGACGGCCCGCTCGTCCTCCCACAGGATCGCCGCGATCTCCTCGAAGCTGTGCGCCGACGCCGGCGTGCCCAGCCGGTGGTGCAGGAAGTCGGTGTCCACCGCGATCGAGCCGACGACCGCGCTGACCGCCGGGGGCCGCAGCTGCTCTCGATACTGGTCGTGCTGCACCAGGATCGGGTGCCAGCCGCGACGGACGTTGTGCCCGCCGAGCGGCAGATCGTTGGGCAGCGGGCGGTCGAAGAACCAGGTCACCCCCAGGTGCTCGTACATCGACTCCGCGAGGTAGCCGTCCAGCTCCTCTCCGACGAGGCCGAAGCCGCCCGCGACCGACGGGTCGCTGGCCCCCAGCACCGCGCCGACCGCCGGCGGAGGGATCGCCAGGAACAGCGCATCGGCGGTCGCCCTCTCCCCGTCATCCGTCACCAGGGCGACCCCACGGGTCCCCGGCCGGCCCTCGAGCCGACGCACCCCCGCGCCGGCGCGGACCTGCACGCCGGCGTCGTCGAGCGCCGACCGCCAGGTCGACACGAAGCCGGACGGCGCGTTGGGCGGCTGGGCGTTCCAGTACAGCGGGTCCCGGGGCCGGGCGAGGATCCCCGAGACGTTGGCGCCGATGCGCTCGAAGAACTCCCACATCGTCATCCGCAGCGTGCCGGCGATGCCCCCCAGCGCGGTCGCCCGCATCCAGGCCCGGCAGCCCTCGCTGACCCCCCGCCCCTCCAGGAACTCGGCGACGGAGACCTCGTGGTAGCGGCCTCGCCCCAGGCGATGTCGCACGAACGCCGCCGTCAGCACCGCGAGGTCCCGCCAGCTGCAGGCCGCGACGAACGGCCGCAGCCAGTCCCGGCTGAGGTCGTGGCGGGGCGTGAAGTGGTCCTGCCAGCGGGCGCCGATCAGGTCGAACAGCGCCGGCGTCGAGTGATACGTCGACTGGTAGACCTTGCAGGAGTTGTCGCCGCGGAACCACCCGTCGTCGTCCAGGCGCGACGCCCAGAGGCCACCGAGCCCGGGGTCGCGCTCGTAGATGCGGACGCGGTGCCCGGCCCGGGCGAGCAACAGGGCCGCGGTCATGCCGGCGGGGCCGCCGCCCACGATGACGACGTCGGACGGACCAGGTCGATGGTCCCGTTCGATCACGGCGCCGAGGGGGTCAACGCGGGGGGGCGGCTACTCCTTGACCTCTTCGGTCTCGTCGCCCAGGTCCTAGTCCAGGATCGTGAACTCGACGCGGCGGTTCTTGGCCATGTTCGCGTCGCTGTCGTTGTCCACCAGCGGGGTGCCTTCGCCGAAGCCCTTGGACTGCAGCCGCTCCTTGGCGATGCCGCCCTTGCTGATCAGCCAGTCCATGACGCGCTTGGCGCGCCGCTCCGACAGGTCCTGGTTGTGCTCGGGCGTGCCGGCGTTGTCGGTGTGGCCGTCGACCCGGACCAGCTTGATGCCCGGGTTGTCGGTCAGCGTCTTGGCGATGGCGGTCAGGATGTCCGTGCTCTCGCCCTTCAGCACGTCGCTGTCGGTCTCGAACAGCACGCGGTCGAGGATCACGATCTTCTTC
Organism: uncultured Rickettsiales bacterium; assembly: GCA_964416435.1. Lineage (GTDB taxonomy): Bacteria > Myxococcota_A > UBA796 > UBA9615 > UBA9615 > CAYQEG01. The sequence goes on along the minus strand of CAYQEG010000390.1, from coordinate 238 downwards.
TTGTCCTTGCGGACGACGACCTTGATCTCGTCGGGGCAGCCGTCCTCGTCCTTCTCGCCGTTGACGTTCTCGGGCTGGTCGGGGCAGACGTCGACGTCGTCGAGGATGCCGTCACCGTCGTTGTCGGTGTCGGGGCAGCCGTCGGTGTCCTCGAAGCCGTCGGCGTCCTCGTCCTCCTCGGGGCAGTTGTCCTTGTCGTCCGGGATGCCGTCGGCGTCGGTGTCCGGGTCGTGGGTGG
>CAYQEG010000389.1:0-4618 GCA_964416435.1 uncultured Rickettsiales bacterium | reverse complement strand
TCGTCCGCCGGAAGTATCGATCGAGTCGATCCCGCTTGACCGGCATATTTCACTCGGTCGCGGTCCGGGCCATCCTGGAGCACCTCGGCCTGGACCCCGAGCCCCCGCTCCCCGCACCGGCGAGGGCTCCGCCCGAGCTCGACTACAGCTGGGCTTCGTAGCCCACAGGGCCCCTGTGCCGCGAAGAACGACCGCCGCAACACCAACTGCCAATGGACCGATCCGTCCGACGCGACCTACGATGACTTCGATGGACGTGCTCCGGCCCCCGAGTTCGACAGAATCACTTAACATTTCTTGCGGAGGCCCCCGAGGGCCAAGAAACGGCTGGCGTCGAGGCTCTTGGGCCTGATTGACCCGCCCCACGGTTCTTCTGGACACCCGTTTGGGGCCGGTAGCCCCGTAGGATCGAGTGACGATGATGCAGGACAAGAAGCGGCTTGAGGGGGTCGCGCCCCGTGCAGGCTATTAGTCGCGCCCGCCCCCAACCTCCGCACATCCGACGGTCCAGGCGTCGGCCTTGGTTGTATCGACTAGGTAGCAGAGGATTTCGACAGCACCGGTTTTCATGTACTGGATATCCGCTGGCGTTCTCTCTGCGGCTCCCGAGGAGAAACAGTTTGCTGGGGCAGCCGACGGCGCCAAGCAGCAGAGATCGTCTCGCGGCTCTCCAAGTCGCCTGGCCCAGACACAGCTACTGTCCTCACGCCACGCGAGAGGTAGCCCGTAAGGCGGCACGATGGGCTCGGCAGAGAAGGATGGTTCGGAAGTTGTCGGAACCGAGAGCCACCCGAGCCGCCAGGTGTCGCCCGAGGAGGAGGCCCAGGACAACGAGGAGCCTTCCGGCGAGAACGACACACCGATAGCGCCCTGCGCCCCGGTATCAAACGACTTCGGCTCGCCGCCCGAGTCAGGTTGGAGGAGGACAAGCTTGCTAGACACCGCGTCTCTTCGCGCCCAGGCCAGTACTTCATCGGTCGGGTGCCAGGTGGGCGACCAGAGTGTTTGGACTTGTTGCTCGCCCCCGGCGAGGTCCAGTTCGGTGCCGCTGACAGGAGAGCGTGTCTCCGTGGGTGGTTCCAGGACGACGAGGCGAGAGACAGCATCGCGCTCTCCGAGCTGTCCGTCGTGAATGACTGCCATGAGTGCACTCCCCTGAGCGTTCCAAGTCAGCCTCAACACCGTACCCTCCAGCAGCCCAACCTTCCCATCCACGTAGAGGGTCGACGAGTTGGCGCCAGGTTCCTGCGTCGCGCAGGCGATGTGGCCTCCAGGGGAGACAGCGAAGTCAAGCATGGACTGCCTCGGACCTGGACGACCGCACGCAGTCCACCCCACGTCAGGCACAAGCTCCACCCGGTCACCGACTACTTCGAACCGATGGCGTTCGATCCGGCCCGACCGCGAGGTCACCAAGCCAAGGGGAGCCGAGATCGCAAAGAACCGCCCGGGATCGATCGAGATCTCGACGTCCGGACCTTGCGACTCCGCGGCTTGGGGCTCGGTCAGTGCAACCGGCTGGGTCTGCACACACCCGAGCACGCACCCGACGCCCACCATGATCCAGCACGCGCGGAGGTCGATTCGCTTCATGGCTATCTCGCTCAGATAATGTTCTCGCACAACCAATAGCCCACGCAATGCGCAGACAAGTCGACCTGCTGAGCATCACCAGGAGTCCCATCTTCGCACGTGGTCGGACACAGCCCCATAGCATTGCAAATCTCGACTTCGACCTCATCGCCGAACTCGTCGAGTACCGGGTCGCCATCCTCGTCAACGTCGATGTACGTATCGATCCATGCGACGACCTGAGCGCACCCGAAGGTCGGCGGCTGGTCACAGAAAACGTCGGGGGTCGGATTGCATTCCGGCGCCGAGGCCTGAGCCACGTTCCACTGTTTCTCGAAATCGTTCAACCAATCCCGAGTCGTCTCGTTCTCCACCTTCGCTGCGGCATCGGGTTCGATCACGGTGGGAACGTTCATGTCCTTGACGTCGTCGATCCCCCCAAACTCGAAGTTGTGCGTCTTGAGGTCGAGCGGATCGAAAGGCTCGGGGATGTTCGCTTCGCGCGGGTCCTCTGGCGGCTCGTCGTCGGTGCCGCCATCGTAGTCGCCCAAGTTCCCCTCGGCCGGGCCGCCTCCGATCTGTCCACTCTGCTCCGCTGAGTCTCGAAGCATCTCGTCCATGAAGTCGTCGAAGGGGCCTTCGTCTTCGTCCTCGTCATCAGGACGGTCATCGACAACGACGACGGCTGCATTGGTGACTTGGCACGTACCATCGCGGCACTCGCAGCAGCCAGCAGGTTCACCGCCGCACTCCTCGCCGTCTCCGCAGCCGCCCTGACAGACGGCGTTGGTGCAGTCCGGGTTCTCCGAGACGAAGAGGGGATCGATGACTGGCACATCCCCCCAGAGTGATGCGAGCCCGCCATCGAAGGTGCCAAGCTGCAGGCCTGCAACCCGTGCGTGGTCTCGTCGGTACTCGGCAGCCAGTCCCGCTGGCAGGTGCCGCGCGAACAGCGCGTCTTCTCGCCGGGCGTGGGCTTCCAGCATCCTGTCCGTCAGCCGGCCAGCCCGCTTCGCCGCCCGCAGCACCGCATGCTCCCGCTGCAACCGCATGGCCGCCGCCGCCGGCAGATGGCGGAAGGCGTGCTTCTCCTCGTGGTCGAAGTGGCAGTCGACACAGCGACCGGTGCCGTCGGAGCAGCACGCACCGTCGCCGCCCTTCTTGCCGGAACAGCCGCCGTCCTTCGAACAGCCGCATCCGCCCGCCCCGTCAGGGCCAAACGTATCGACTTTCCACGGGCCGCCACCTGCGACCGAAGCGGACTCGAAGTACACGCTGTCCGCCTACTTCATCTGGAGTTCGGTGACTCCGCCCGCCTGGGCCCAGCCCGTGCCGCTCGACGACTTGATGTGGAAGCCGAACCGGACGATCTGCGCCGCCTTGAGGACGGTGCTGATGTCGTTGAAGGTGTCGGGGTAGAAGACATCCTTGGTGGTCTCGCTGGTCCCGGTGCCGATGTTGTTCGACGTACCCGGCGTGTCGGCGAAATTCGCGGGCTGGTAGGCCGGCGTCACCGTGGTGGTTCCGGCACCGCCGATCGAAGCAATCTCCCAGGCGACGCGAACCTGCTCGATGTCACCGGCGGGCATCCACCCCGTCAAGGGGAAGAACTCGTCAGTCGCGCTGTCAGTGATGAGGGTCCCCCACGAGAGCCGGATGTTCTTGACGGTCATGCTGCTACATCTCCTTGCGAGCGCACCGGTCCATCGCGCCGCAGGCCGGCGCACCAAGACTCAGTGGCTCAAGTCAGGCGCAACCTCCCCATGAGTGGGTTCAGCCGCTGCGCCTCTTGTTTCGCTGTGGAAGCCCCCCCCAATGGGGACTCCTCGGTCCGTAGGCGACCAGCCTGGATCGCGACACTAGTCGCTGTCATGCAGGTTCTCGGCGAACTTGAAAACCCATATTTTCGCATAATTCGCAAGGACTTACGCTCGGGGGATCCCTGATCCGCGCGCTCGCGCGGGGCACCATCTACGCGCCATTCTCCACGCACCATTCGCGACGCTCGGATTGATGGCGGATGAGTCCCCAGGCACCGCGCAGGCGCCCCCGGCGATGATCGATGGGGGCCTCGTCGAGGTGCCGCAATCCGCAGTCCCCGCCTACCGACGACGGCGCGGAGGCCGCGGGCAACGTCGAGGCCCTCGGCGGCCACGTGGTCGTACTTGAGACGCTGGTTGCAGCTCGCCAGTTCCTCACCCAGATCATCCCGAAGCACAGGGGCGGGACGCGAGGCGGCCCGAGTAGGTCTTGGAAGCCCGGCAGGATCACCCCCTCCAGGCCCCCTCATCCCACAAGACGCAGCCTCGCTGTCTTCCATTCTGTGGTCCACGATGGACCTCCGTTAGGAGGTCGTGCTGATGCCGGCGAAGGGTTGGAAGAAGGACAAGGCGAAGTCGAAGGTCATCAAGCTGCGCGTGGAGCCCGACTTCGCGGAGCGCGTGGTCCAAGAGGCCGGCGAAGGCGACGGCAGCGTCAGCGCAGCGTTCCGCACGGCGGCGCTCGCCGGCTTGGACACCATCGACCGTCGACGCAGGGGCCTCGGTGGGGGTGGAAAGATCCGGGTCGAGATGACCAAGGCGGAGGAGGCGACTCGGGACCAACAAGTCGTCGCGAAGGCACGAGACATCGCCTTCGGTGGCGCTCCGGTTGTGGACGTCATTGAGGAGCAGCGCGCACGCGCCGCCCGCCGTGGGGTCGGGCCGTCCAAGGTGGAGATCCGCGCCTGCCCGATCTGGGTGACGCGCGAGGGAGCGGCGGCGAAGAAGGGCATCACCGAAGGCCCGGTCCGTACCTTCGTCGCCGCACACACCGATGGCAAAGGCTGCCGGGTCCTCCTGCACAGCAAGGCGGTGGACACGCCCGACGACGTAATCGCCATCCACAAGGGCTACCACGAGCGCTGGAAGGTGGAGACCCTCGCCAAGATGCTCAAGGAGGGCGCCCCCGCTCTCGCCCCCGGGCCGGACCGTGACCCCAGCCCTTCCGACCCGTGTCGGCCCAAAGTACAGATGTCCGCTTTTCTCCAAGATAGAGATGTCCGGTT
>CAYQEG010000388.1:0-4705 GCA_964416435.1 uncultured Rickettsiales bacterium | reverse complement strand
AGGTCCTTCATGTTCGAGATCTTCTTCTCGTGGATCAGGATGTAGGGATCCTCGACCACGACCTCCATGCGCTCCGGGTCCGTCACGAAGTACGGGCTCAGGTAGCCGCGGTCGAACTGCATGCCCTCGACCACCTCGGAGTGCGTCTCCATCGACTTGGCCTCTTCGACCGTGATGACGCCCGCCTTGCCGACCGCCTCCATCGCCTCGGCGATGATGTTGCCGATGGTGGTGTCGCCGTTGGCCGAGATGGTGCCGACCTGGGCGATCTCGTTCTGGTCCGTCGTGGGCTTGCTCAGCCCCTGGAGGGAGCCGACCACGGCGGCGACCGACGCCTCGATGCCCCGCTTGAGGTCCATCGGGTTGACGCCCGCGGCGACCAGCTTGGAGCCCTCACGGTAGATCGCCTGGGCCAGGACCGTCGCGGTCGTGGTGCCGTCACCGGCGACGTCCGACGTCTTGGAGGCGACCTCCTTGACCATCTGGGCGCCCATGTTCTCGAACTTGTCGTCGAGCTCGATCTCCTTGGCGACCGTCACGCCGTCCTTGGTGACGACGGGCGAGCCCCAGCTCTTCTCGAGGACCACGTTGCGGCCGCGGGGGCCCATGGTGACCTTCACGGCGTTGGCGAGGGTGTCGACGCCGTTGAGGATCTCCTCACGGGCGCTCTCGCGGAAATGAATCTCCTTGGCAGCCATCTGCTTGTCTCTCCCTACTCTTCGATGATCGCGAGGACTTCGTCCTCACGAAGGATCAGGTGCTTCGTGCCGTCCAGCTCGACCTCGTCGCCGCTGTACTTGCCGAAGAGGATGCGGTCGCCCTCGCCCACCGTCAGGTTGCGGCGGTTCCCGTCCTTGAGGAGCTTGCCGTTGCCGACGGCGACGACGACGCCCTGCAGGGGCTTCTCCTTGGCGGTGTCGGGGATGATGATCCCGCCGGCCGACGTCTCTTCGGATTCGGTGCGCTTGACGAGCAGGCGGTCATTCAGGGGGGTGAACTTCATCTCGGTTCAGCTCCGGTGATCACGGGTGGTTGCGGTTCAGCCCGCGACCTCCCCGGTCGCGCGGCGGAGCACTGTTTAGACACCCCCCGCGGGGTGTCAAGCGACTTGCGCGAGATCGGTGGTCCCATGGAATGATGCTCGCCATGCGCGCCGCCGGTCGCTTCGCCCTCGTCTGCGCCCTCCTCGGGCTCACCGTCACCCCGGCCCGGGCCGACACCGTCGACTGGACGACCGAGGCGGACGTGCTCGCGGGGGCCCTGGACAGCGCCACGGTCGACGCCTCCGGCGTCATCACCATCGGCGGCCCGTCGGACTGGTACGACGCCGCCTGGGGATGGCGCAGCCCGGTGACCGTCACCGAGCAGAGCGGACGGGCCGTCGCCGACTACTCGGTCCAGGTGACCGTCGACACCGCGACCCTCATCGCAGCCGGCCAGCTCGAGGCGGACGCGCGGGACCTGCGGTTCGTCGACGCCCTGTCGGGGGACGTGCTCGGCTACTGGATCGAGGACGGGGTCAACACCGCCAGCACCCTGGTCTGGGTCATGGTCCCAGCCATCGCGGCCAGCGGAGCCGTCGACCTGTGGATGTACCACGGCAACCCCGCCGCGGCGGACGACTCCAACAAGAGCGACGCGATGCTCTGGTGGGACGACTTCACCTCCGGGAGCCTCGCCGCCTACGAGTCCCAGGGGCGCAACGGCGACGGCGACGAGATCTGGGCGATCAGCGGGAGCCAGGTCTACAACACCAACAACATCTACTCGCACGCGAGCCTGGTGGTGACCGGCCTGACGCTGGGTGACGACTTCATCGCGGAGACCACCGCCCAGGCCAACGACGACGACGGCATCGGCCTCGTCTCCCACCTCAACGGTGACGGCAGCAACTACTACTGCGTGCAGACGTGGGAGAGCCAGTCGGACCGCAACGGCATCTGCCGGAACGTCAGCGAGGGCCCCGCCGTCGCGTCCGGCGGCCTCGGCGGCTGCTGCGAGGGCGAGACCCACAAGTACGAGATGATCTCGGTCGCCGGGCAGATCCGGATGATCTTCGACGGCTCCCAGGTCGCCACCTACAACGACGGCTCGCCCCTCGCAGCAGGCCGGATCGGCCTGCAGCAGACCCAGCTCGACCCGCCCGGCTACTTCGACTACCTGCAGATCCGCCGATACGTCGAGCCGGAGCCGTCCGCCCTGGTCGGCGCCCCCGAGGCCGGCGGCAGCGACGTCGGCACCTGGACGTCGGACGTCGTCGACGGCCTGTGCGGAGCGACCACCTGGCAGACCGTGGCCTGGAGCGAGCTCCTCCCGGCCGGAGCCGACGTCGAGCTCCAGGTCCGGACCGGCCCCACGGCGACCCCCGACGGCGGCTGGTCCCCCTGGTCGGCCGCGGTCAGCGACCCCGCCGGCTCCGCTGTCGCGTCCCCCGACGACCGCTACGGTCAGCTCCTCGCGACCCTCAGCAAGACCGACGACACCCCCGAGCTGTCCTCCATCTCGGTGACCTTCCAGCCCCCCGGCGACGCCTCCACCGACTTCGACGGCGACGGCGATCCCGACTGCTCCGATCCCGACGACGACAACGACGGCGACCCCGACGTCACCGACTGCGAGCCGTTCGACTTCACCATCTACACCGACGCCGAAGAGGCCTGCGACGCCATCGACAGCGACTGTGACGGCGACCTCCTCGAGGACTTCGACGACTCGGACGGAGACCTCCCCCCCGACTGCGTCGACCTCGACGACGACAACGACGGCGACCCCGACCTGGCCGTCGGCGCCCCCCACGACGCCACCATCGACCCCGGCGCGCCCGACTCCTGCGACGACATCGACAGCGACTGCGACGGCGACTTCGTCGACGGATACGACGACACGGACGGCGACCTCGACCCCGACTGCACCGACGAGGACGACGACGACGACGGCTTCGACGACGCCAGCGACTGCGACCCGACCGACGACACCGTCTACCCCGGCGCGCCCGAAGGCTGCCTCGACGGCATCGACCAGGACTGCGACGGCAGCGACCTCAGCGGGATCGACGACGACGGGGACAGCTGGGGCGCGCCGTCGTGCGGCGGCAGCGACTGCGACGACGGGGACGCCTCGATCTACCCCGGCGCCCCCGAGGTGTGCGGGGACGGGATCGACCAGGACTGCGACGGGATCGACCCCAACACCGACGACGTCGATGGCGACCTGAACTTCGTCTGCAACGGCGACTGCGACTACGACGACCCGAACGTGTATCCGGGGGCCGAGGAGATCTGCAACGACGTCGACGACGACTGCGACCTGCTCGTCGACGAAGGGCTGGAGGAGAACTGCGAGGAGTGCGACCTCGCCGACCTGGACGCCGACGGGTGGACCCTCTGCGACGGCGACTGCGATGACGAGGACGACGCCGTCTACCCCGAGTCGGACGAGCTGTGCGACGGCGTCGACAACGACTGCGACGGGGTCGTGCCGGCGGACGAGGCGGACGAGGACGGCGACGGGTTCCGCGGCTGCGAGGACGACTGCGACGACCTCGACCCGGACATCCACCCCGACGCCGACGAGATCTGCGACGACGGGATCGATCAGAACTGCACCGGGGGCGACCTCGCCGACGTCGACAGCGACGGCGACGGCGTCGGCGAGTGCGACGGGGACTGCGACGACGACGACCCCGACAACTTCCCCGGCAACGTCGACATCTGCGACGGTCGGGACAACGACTGCGACGGCGTGGACGACCCCGAGCACCTCGACATCGACGAGGACGGCTTCGACTCCATCCCCTGCGGGGGCGCGGACTGCGACGACCTGCGGCCCGACGTGCACCCCGACGCCGAAGAGTGGTGCGGCAACGGCGTCGACGAGGACTGCGACGGCGACGACCCGACCTGCGTGCTCGAGGACCCCGACGGCGGCGAGGGCTGCGACTGCGCCGCCAGCCTGGTCGGCGCCCCCGCGGCCGGTCTGACGGGCCTGCTCCTGGCGGTCGGATCGGCCATTCGGCGACGTCGACTCACGACCGTCGCTTGACAGCCCTTGGGGCCTGATTAGGTTCCCGCTGTCGCCGCTCGAGGCGACCCAAAACACGCAAACGAAACGCCCCTGAGGGGGTCAATCTCGGGGATCCCGGATCCCTGATGGGAGCGAACCAGGCATGGCGAAGATCATCGGCATCGACCTCGGCACCACCAACTCCGTCGTGTCTGTGATGGAGGGGAGCGAGCCCAAGGTCATCACCAACGAAGAAGGCGGACGCACGACCCCCTCGGTCGTCGCGTGGAGCAAGGACGGCGAGCGCCTCGTCGGTCAGGCCGCGCGGCGCCAGGCGATCACCAACCCGACCAACACCGTGTTCAGCGTCAAGCGCTTCATGGGCTTCGGCTACGACGCCCTCGCCTCGGAGCGCAAGCGGGTGCCGTACCACGTGGTCAAGGGCAAGGGCGGCGGCTGCGCCATCGACATCGACGGCAAGCACTACTCCCCCCCGGAGGTGTCGGCCCAGATCCTGATGAAGCTGAAGCGCGCCGCCGAGGAGTACCTGGGCGAGAAGATCGAGCAGGCGGTCATCACCGTGCCGGCCTACTTCAACGACGCCCAGCGCCAGGCCACCAAGGACGCCGGCAAGATCGCCGGCCTCGAGGTCAAGCGCATCATCAACGAGCCGACCGCGGCCGCCCTGGCCTACGGCCTGGAC
>CAYQEG010000387.1:0-4747 GCA_964416435.1 uncultured Rickettsiales bacterium | reverse complement strand
CCCCTCACAATACTGAGGCCCTCCGCGCGGGTCTGGAGACCCGATTCCTGCGTCCTTCATCGGTCACGGGGACAAGCCCCGCTCCCTCTTCGGTCCTTGACCTCGACCCTCCATCCTCCCCGCTCCCGGGGCCTCATGATCATGAGGGGCCGGCTAGACGAAGGCCCGCCCGGTGATCACGTCGGCGAAGCCGGCGGGGTCCTCCCATGGGGCGAAGTGCCCGGAGTCCAGCCAGTGGATGCGGCCGCCGGTGCGGCGGCGGATCGTGCGCGCGATGAGCGGCGGGTACCACGGGTCCTTGCGTCCCCAGGCGAGCCGGACCGCGCAGGCCCGCAGTCGGAACGGCAGCCCCGGCGGCGTCTTCATCCGACGGGCGACCCGCTTCATGCGGCCGGGCCAGCCCGGCCCGTGGTCACCGAACGCCTCCAGCAGCGACCCGGAGTGCTCCGGCAGGCAGCCCTTCGTCAGGAAGCGGCGCCCCCCGTGCCGGTCGTAGAAGTAGTGACCGAGGCCCGGCAGCGTCGTCCAGCGGATCGCCGTCCAGTACGAGCCCAGCGCGGTGCCCGAGAGCACCACCGTCTGCCCCGGGCTCGCGAGCATGGCGACGAGCACGCCCCCCATGTCGTGGCCGACCAGGATGTCCGCCGACTCGGCGACGTCGCGCAGTCGCTCGGCGACGTCCCGAAGCGTCCAGTCGTCGGGGGTCCCCTCGGGGCCCAGTCCGTGGACTGCGGGGGTCTCCATGGCCCAACCGTCGGGCAGATCGAGCCGCTCCCACAGGCGTGGCGACGTCGGCATCCCGTGGACGGCGACCACCTTCATGGGTGCTAGTCGACGACCTCGACTTCGTCGCGGGAGACGGTCTTGGCGACCTCGCGCAGCTTGTCCCCCATGAAGGGGTCCTCGGCGTAGACCCGGCGCATCTGCATGCACAGGTCCTTCGCGCGACGGAAAGCGGAGACCAGGTCACCCGACACGTCGGTCGGCGACTCGATCATCGTCATCAGGTCCTGCAGCTGCTCGCCCTCGTACCAGCCGACCCCGAACGGGATCATCTCCGGCGTGAAGGTCACCGGCACGTCGATCGCCTGCTCGCAGCCGCGCACGACGTCGCCGAAGCGGATCTGGCGCATGTCGCGCGCGAGGCGGCCCTGGGGCCCTCTCGGTCGCTGGCGGACGTGGGTGGTGCGGCCGAAGCTGTTGGACAGGGCGCACAGCGCGCCGAAGATCAGCGGCGGATCGAGCGTGTCGAGCAGACCGCTGAGCACCAGCTCGGTGGAGAAGATCTCCTCGATCTGCAGGTGCTGCAGGACCCGGGCCCCGGCGTTGAACTCCAGGTCCTCCTCGAGGTAGCCGATCGCCTGCAGCAGGCGAATCTTGTCCATCAGGTCGGCGAACACGCGGTCGTCGTGCCGACCGATCTCCCGACTGAGCTTGCGCCACTTGCGAGCTCGCCCGCGCAGGTGCCGGGGCGGATCGCCGCGCCCCTTGCCGGCTTCGGGGTCCCAGCCGTCTCGCCGCAGGGCGCGCCCGATGTCGTCGAGGCGGCTGCGGTCGCGCTCGGCGCGCTGGATGTAGTGGAAGTTCAGGAAGCTCTTGTCGATGACGACCCGGATGTCGTCCAGGTCGCGGTCGTGGCGCTCCAGGAGGTTCACGACCGAGTTGAAGCTCAGGTTGAACGAGCTGGTGACCCGCTCGTGCTTGCCGGCCAGGTACGAGCTGATCGACTCGGCGTCGTTGGCGTATTCCTCGAACTCCTCGCGGATGATGACGTAGCCGACCTCGTCGATCCCGCGGCGGCCCGCCCGCCCGGCCTTCTGCATGAACTGCCGGACCGTCAGCGGCACGACCGAGCGGCCGTTGTACTTGCGCAGCGCCTGGAACACGGTGGTCCGGGCCGGCATGTTGATGCCCAGCGCGAAGGTCGACGTGCAGTACAGGACCTTGACCAGCTTGCGCTCGTAGAGCTCCTCGACCAGCGCCTTGAGGCCGACGTGCAGCCCGGCGTGGTGGTACGCGATGCCCTTGAGGTACATCCGCTCCTGCTCGCTGGTCATCACCTTGATGAACTCGGCGTCGAACTTGTCGACCTCGGCCTTGATCTCGGCGGCCTCCTCGGGGGTCGTGAACCCCTCGTCGTGCAGGCGGCGGGCGAGCTCGCGGGCGAACTGCTCGCACATCTTCCGAGAGAAGGCGAAGTACAGCAGCGGCTGGTAGGGCTCGCCGAGCATCTTGATGAGCTCGAAGTGGCGGGTCTCCCGGCTGCCGGGCAGCCGAAGGCGACGCGGGGAGCGTCGGCGGCCCCGTCTGCGGCCTCCCCGGGAGCCTCCGCCGCCCCGCTGGTCCTTGCGCGCGAGCTCGGCCATCGCCTTGCGGGCCATGTCCGACCACTTGCGGTGCAGGTACTCGTAGCGGGGCAGGTCACAGATGCCGGCGTCGCGGTTGGCGAGGTAGATCTTCAGGGGGACGTGCCGGACCTCTTCGATGACGACGGCGACGTCCTCACCGCGCACGTGGGTCAGCCAGTCGGCGAACTCCTGGATGTTGGCCAGCGTGGCGCTGAGGCCGACGATCTTGACCCGCGGGGGGAGGTAGATGAGCACCTCCTCCCAGACGGTCCCGCGCTCCATGTCGTCCAGGAAGTGGATCTCGTCGACGACGACGTGGGACAGGTTCGGCAGCTCTTCGCCGGCCAGGAGCATGTTCCGCAGGATCTCGGTCGTCATGATCCGCAGCTGCGCGTCGCGGTTGATGACGAGGTCGCCGGTGATGAGCCCGACGGCGGACGTGCCGTACGCCCGGGTGTAGTCGCGGTACTTCTGGTTGCTCAGCGCCTTGATGGGCGCCGTGTAGACGACGTCCTTACCCGCGGCGATGGCCTGCTCGACGATGTAGTCGGCGATGATCGTCTTGCCGGTGCCCGTCGGCGCCGACACCAACACACTCCGACCGGAGTTGAGGTGTTCGATCGCTTCGACCTGGAAAGGGTCGAGTTCCAGGCCGCGGTACTGCAAGTCGGTGCTTCGTACACCCCCGGGGGCAGGCGGGCAAGGGCTGCGGATCGGTAGGATGCGCCCCGTGGAGGACGGCCACGAGCACCGGACCCTCGCCGCGGTCGACCTCGGCTCCAACAGCTTCCACATGGTGGTGGCGCGGCTGGAGCACGGTCTGCCGGTGGTGGTGGACCGGATCCGGGAGCAGGTGCGGCTCGCGGAGGGGCTCGGTGGACCCAACAAGAACATCGGCCCGGAGCCCTGGGCACGCGCGATCGAGTGCCTCGGCCGGTTCGGCGAGCGGGTCGCGATGCTCCCCGCGGGGAGCGTGCGGGCGGTCGGCACCAACACGCTGCGCAAGGCGCACAACGCGCGTCGCTTTCTCGCCGCGGCGCGACGGGCGCTGGGCCACGACATCGAGATCGTCTCCGGTCGGGAGGAGGCGCGGCTGATCTTCCTGGGGGTGGCCCACGCGGTCGACCAGGACGCGGAGGCGGCGCGGCGGCTGGTGGTCGACATCGGCGGCGGCTCGACGGAGCTGATCGTCGGCGATCGTTTCACCCCCCTGGAGCGGGACAGCGTGCAGATGGGCTGCATCTCGTGGCGCCAGCGCTGGTTCCGGGACGGCGAGATCACCGAGCGCGCTCTGCGCAAGGCGATGGTCGGGGCCCGCCTGGAGGTGCGGTCGCTGGAGCAGCGCTACCGGAACCTGGGCTGGGACGTCGCGCTGGGCTCGTCGGGCACGATCAAGTCGATCGACCAGATCCTGCGGTCCAACCGGTGGAGCCAGCGGGGCATCACCCGCGACGGGCTGGCCCGCCTGCGCGCGGAGTTGCTGGAGGCGGGGCACGTCGACCGGCTGTCGATCTCCGGCCTGACCCCGGACCGGGCGCCGCTGCTGCCCGGCGCGGTGGCGATGATGCTCGGGCTGTTCGAGAGCTTCTCGATCGAGGAGATGACGGCGTCGACGGGGGCGATGCGGGAAGGGCTGCTGCACGACCTGCTCGGCCGCTTCCGCAAGGAGGACGTGCGCGACCGGACGATCGGGATCATGCAGGAGCGGTACTCGGTCGACCGGGGCTTCGCGGGCCGGGTGGAGCGGACCGCGCTGATGTTGTTCGACTCGGCGGTGCACGACTGGCCGGTCGACCTCAAGCGGGGCCGCCAGTTCCTCCAGTGGGCCGCCCGACTGCACGAGGTCGGGCTGTCGATCGCCCACTCCGGCCACCACCGGCACGGCGCCTACATCGTCGCCAACTCGGACATGCCGGGCTTCTCCCGGGACGACCAGGAGCTGCTCGGGGCCCTGATCCTCGGCCACCGCCGCAAGGTCACCCGCGAGAAGCTGCGGGGCGTGCTGTCGGCGGACCGGGTGGAGCCGGCGCTCTACCTGAGCATCTGCCTGCGGCTCGCCCGTCGCCTCAACCGCGTCCGTCGGGGGCGCCGCCAGGTCGAGGTGTCACTCGAGGTGCTCGGGCCGGACCGGCTCCGGCTGCACGTCGAGGACGGGTGGCTGGATCGGCACCCGTTGACCCGCGCCGACCTGAAGGACGAGGCGTGGCTGCTGCGGTCGGCGGGGATCGAGTTGGAGGGGGTGAGGGCCACGTAGGCGCCGATTCAGCCGGCGTCGGACACCAGCAGCGTCGGCCCCTGGATGTCCCCCGCGGCGATCCGGTCCCGCAGGTTCGTCGTCCAGATCGGGGAGCCGGTGTCGACGACCGTCGTCACGCCGAGGCGCAAGTTGGCGTACGCCG
>CAYQEG010000386.1:0-4764 GCA_964416435.1 uncultured Rickettsiales bacterium | reverse complement strand
TCGGACACCCCGGTCTCACGGGGCTCCGGTTCCAATGCGCTACAAGCTCCTAGGCGTGGCCGGTCTCGTCCTTGTAGAGGTCTGCCAGCTCTTCCTGTAGCGCTTCGACCTGTTTGAGGAGGCGGCTGAGCCGCGCCGCCTTGCTCTCGGGATGGTCCAGCGCGTCGTCCGAGCGCATCTCGGCCTGGGCCTCGTCCATGCCGGTCATGATCACGCCGATGAACAGGTTGAGGATGATCATCGTGGCGAGCAGCACGAAGGAGCTGAAGAAGAAGGCCGAGATCCAGCCGTACGCCTTGGGATCGGTGCACAGCGCCTCGTTGCCGTCGTAGCCGTAGTTGTCGCAGCCGTACATGTTGATGTACATCACGTCGGTCCAGTCCTCGAGGGTCGAGACGCGGTACATCGTCAGGTGCGCGGTCTGCAGGTCCTTGAAGTGGATCGGGTCGTTCCCCATGAACAGGAACGTGGCCAGGACCGAGTACAGGTAGAAGAGGCCGAACAGCAGGATCGCGATGTAGAACATCGACGGGATGCTCTTGAGGAGCGCCCCGACCAGCACCTGCAGGCGCGGCAGCGCGCGGACCAGCTTGAGCACGCGGAGCAGCCGCGCGAGACGCAGCACTGCGACGTACTCGGCGCCGATCGGCAGGAAGCAGACCGCGACGATCACGAAGTCGAAGACGTTCCACGGGTCGAAGAAGTACCGCCAGGGCTTGCTGCCTTCGGCGCCCATCTTGATCACGATCTCCGCGACGAAGATCCAGAGGATGATCGCGTCGATCGTGTCCATGAAGGGGCCGTGGGCCTCGACCATGGACGGGTAGGTCTGGATGCCGACGAGGACGCCGGCGGCCAGGATCACCACGATGATGAAGTTCTGGAACCAGGTCGTGTCCCGGATCCGGGCCAGGAACAGGACGAGGGCGTTGTGGTCAGGGGCGGGCGCGTCGCTCAAGTGGTCTCCTCCTCCAAGGAAGTCGCGGGAGGATGCCACAAGGTCGGCGCGATGCCCTATCTTGGCGCGCCATGGCTCCTCCCAGTGTGTTTCGACAGGGCTTGTTCGCAGGGACGGTGACGCTGATCACCGGCGGCGGCAGCGGCATCGGCAAGGCGATCGCGACGGAGCTGGTCCGGCTCGGGGGCACGGTCGTGATCGCGGCACGGAAGAAGGAGCGGCTGGAGGCCGCGGCGGCCGAGCTCGCCGGGCTCGACGGCGGCGGCGAAGTCTCCTGGGTGGAGTGCAACGTGCGCGACGAGGCGCAGGTCGCGGCGATGGTGGCGACCACCATCGAGCGGCACGGCCGCCTGGACCACCTCGTCAACAACGCGGGGGGCCAGTTCCCCAGCCCGGCGGGGTACATCCGCACCAAGGGCTGGAAGGCGGTGCTCGAGACCAACCTGACCGGCCCGTTCCTGTGCGCCCGGGAGGCGTTCACGGGCTGGATGGAGGAGAACGGCGGGGCGATCGTCAACATCATCGCGGACATGTGGCGAGGCTTCCCCGGCATGGCCCACACCGGCGCCGCGCGGGCGGGGGTCGACAACCTGACCAAGACGCTCGCGGTGGAGTGGGCGCACAGGGGGATCCGGGTCAACGCGGTTGCGCCGGGCATCGTGTTGACGTCCGGCGTGAAGACGTATGACCCGTACTTCCAGGAACAGTTCCTGGCGATGAAGCACAACATCCCCGCCCAGCGCCTCGGCACGCCCTGGGAGGTCGCCGCGTCGGTCGTCTTCCTGCTCTCCCCCGCCGCGTCGTTCATCACCGGAGAGACCCTCAAGATCGACGGCGCAGGCAGCCTCTGGCGCCTGCACTGGGAGGTCCCGGAGCACGACAACTTCCCGCCCTACGGCGACCCGGACCCGGTGTGAGTCGACCGCTCTGGCTGGCCGCCCTCGCCGCCGCCGCCGCGCTCACGCTCCCGGCAGCCGCCGGAGCGACGCAGGGAGATCTGTTCGGGGCGTCGATCCGCAGCGTCGGCCTCGCCGGCGGGGGCACCGCGATGGAGGACGGCGCCGCGGCGCTCGTCACGAGCCCCGCGGCCCTCGGGCTGCTGCGCAAGGACCGGTTCACGCTGGACTGGCTGGGGGGGCACGTCGCCCTGGACGAGGTGGAGGGCGTGCGCCGACTGGACGGCAGCCCCGACGTCATGCCCAAGGTCACGGTCCAGCCGCAGGTCCTCTCGGTCGGGCTCGGCAAGACGATCGGCCCGTGGGTCACCGCCGGCGTTCACGTGCAGTTGCCGCTGCCCTGGATCTACTTCCACGAGACGAAGGACCCGTGGGTCCCCTACTCGATGCGCTGGCAGAACCGCGTCTCCCGCGGCATGGGGACCGCCGGTCTCTCCGTCCGCGTGCCCGTCCGGGGCGCTCCTCGCGTCGGAGGAGTCCTGCTCGACGACGCGCTCCAGGGGGGGCTGTGGCTCGGGTTCGCGGTGTCGCTGCGCCCCCAGGGCGTCATCAACGTCGACCTCGACATCGTCGGGCTCGAGCCGGAGAACGAGGACGACCCGCCCCAGGTGGTCGCCACCCTTCGGGACGTCGACCTCGCCGCGAAGTACGTGCTGCGGCCGCAAGCCTCGATCCTGTTCGACCTGGGCACCTTCGCGAAGTCGCTGGAGGGCATCCGCGTGGGCGCGTCGTGGGCGGCCGGGTCCACGACCGACATCGCCCCGATCCGGCTGGACGTCGAGGTCATCGACCTCGAGAACGTCAACCAGCTGTTCTCGGTCGTCGACCTGATCCGGGCCGAGGTCTACCTCGCCCTCACGGACATGTACGACCCCCACCAGGTGCGCTGGTCGCTCGCCGTGGACCGCCCCCGGTTCGCGATCACCGTCGACGTGCAGGTCGACGCCTGGGCCCAGCTGGTGGCCAGCTACGGCCGGGTCGGCGGCTCGCCGGACGACGACGGGGGCAGCCTCACCATCGAGTTCTCCGACGCGCTCGGCGGGCCCCAGGAGTACGACGCGATCGGCGGCCGCGACGTCGACCCGACCGCCTTCCGGGACACCCTGACGCTGATCCTGGGCGGCGAGCTCCGGCCCGCGGGGCTGACGCTGCCGAAGCACCAGGACCCCCTGGAGTTCATGGTCCGCGCCGGGGTCCGCTACCAGCAGGGAGCGGTCCGCCCGTCCGACGGCCCCTCGGGCATCCTGGACGGCGACGTGCTCACGGGGGCGGCGGGCCTGCGGGTCGCGGTGCCGGTGCACGGCGGAGCGATTCTGGACGGCCCGCTGATCCTGGACGGCGCGGTGCAGGTGCAGCGCCTGTTCGGCGTCGATCTGCCCAAGACCGAAGCGGGCCTGGAGGGGATCGACGTCCCGGTGCGGTACGACGAGGACGCGCGCTGGCCTGGGGGGTGGGTGGTCGCCGGCGGGCTGTCCGCCGGAGTCCAGTTCTGAGGCTCTAGTCGAGCGTTTCCCGGTCGGAGAGCCGCTCGACGGCGTCGGCCGAGACGTCGAACCGCATCCCCTCCGACGCCACCAGGATCGGTCCGCTGGTCTGCTCCGAAGCGAACTCCGCGGCCTGCTCGCCGATCTGGTCGAGCGCGTCGTCGGTCCGATCCGGATCGTGGTGGAAGAGCAGCGTCGCGCCCGGATCCGCCATCCTCGCGAGCTGCAGCACCTCCGGGACGGTGGAGTGGCCCCAGCCCCGCTTGGCCGGCAGGTCCGCGGGCAGGTACTGGGCGTCGCAGATCATCAGCCCGCCGCCGCGGGCGAACTCCGCCTGCTCCGTCGGCGTCGTGCGCGGCGCGCCGGGCGGGTCGAGCTCGTTGTCGGTCAGGTAGCAGAGGGACGAGCCGTCGGAGTCCTGGACCCGGAAGCCCTGGGCGCCCCCGGGGTGGTTCAGCCGGATCCGGGTCACGCGCGCCGAGCCGATGTTCCAGACGGCGTCGAAGCCTTGGACGTCGGGCTGGAAGTCGAGGTTGGACGGCAGGTCCTCGAGCTTCACCGGCGTCTGGATCCCGTCGAAGATCTCGGCCCACGCGCGCCGACGCTCCACCACCTCGTTCTCGACGGGGTGGATGACGAGGTGCAGCTCGGGGCGGTAGATCGGCTCGAAGAAGGGCAGACCGATGATGTGGTCGTAGTGCCGGTGGGAGAGCAGGAAGTGGATCGGGTCGTCGAACCGGTTCTCGGCCAACAGGTCCTTGCCGAGCTGGCGGACTCCGGTGCCCGCGTCGATGAACAGCCGCGTGCCGTCCGCCAGGACCGCGCCGACACAGACGGTGTTTCCGCCGTACCGGACAGTCTTCGGTCCAGGGGTCGGGGTCGACCCCCGGACGCCGTAGATGGTCACCCGCATCGGTCGGCGGATCCTCCCCGAATGCGGAGTGTAGCAGCCAGCCCGTGGCCCACGCTCAGCCGGCCTCGGCGGGGGTCTGGGTCGACAGGCTGTCGACGGCGTGCACCGGGGCGTCGTGACCGGCCATCAGCTCCTTGAGAGCGGAGTAGACCAGCCGTTGGCGCTTCAGCCGGTTGAGACCCTCGAACGCTTCGCTCACCACCTTGAGGGTGTAGTGCCCACCGCCGCCGTGGACCTCGAGATGACACCCGGGCAGCGCCGTCTCGACCTGCTGTCTGATCTGGACGAGCGTCTCTTGTGGTGCCAGGCGGCCCGGGTGGGTCATGAATCCTCCGCCTTGGATCGAACCAGAAAGCGACATTCAGGTCTACCCGGGGGGGGGAAACAGGTTGTCACAACCTAGTGGTCCAGCACAGGGATTCTGGTGAGTCCTCGTGCGCCCTGCCCGCCGCT
>CAYQEG010000385.1:0-4806 GCA_964416435.1 uncultured Rickettsiales bacterium | reverse complement strand
CGACGACGACAGCTCGGGTGACGACGACGACAGCTCGGGTGACGACGACGACAGCTCGGGTGACGACGACGACAGCGCGCCCGCTTGCGAGACCGGCGCGTCGGCCTGTCCCGGCACCAGCTGCGCCCAGATCCTCGCGGACCGCGGCGCGGCCGACACCGGGGCGTTCTGGATCGACCCTGCCGGCGGCGGCGCCTACGAGGTCTGGTGCGAGATGGATCTGTCGAGCGGCGGCTGGACGCTGGCGACGGTGCACAGCAGCGACGGGCAGCACACCTGGACCTGGGACGCCCGCTTCTTGTGGTCGACCGACACCTCCGTGTTCGGCTCTCTGTCGAACCGGGACGAGGACCTGAAGTCCCAGGCGCTGCACGACGTCGGGATGGCGGACCTGCTCTTCGTCCACCAGCCCTCGGGCGTGTGGGCGACGTACAACGGCGTGGGGGACGGAGTCGCTCCCTTCTCCGACTTCATGGTTGGGCTCGGCACGGACGTGACCTGCTGGAACGGCTCGGATGGCTTCCCGATGAGCGCGGGCAACCTCGCGGCCTCCGGCAGCCTGTGCTCAACCCAGCTGTTCTTCAACGCTCAAGACCATGACGGCACGCTCGGGTGCGCCCAGCCGGCGTCGAGCGAGCACGCGTGGGGGCCCAACTGGAGCGCGAACAACGGGGACGGCTGCCCCCTGGACGAGCCCGCCTTCACCAGTCTGGGGCCGACATCCTGGCCGTCGTCCGCGGCGGTGGAGCAGACCGAGTCCGGCAACGACCGGGGGACCGGCTTCGCCTGGGCGCAGGGCCTGAACACTGGCGCGTGGGGGGCGGGCGAGAACTACGTGTCCATGTACCTGCGCTGAGCGCCGACGCGGGCGCTCAGCTCCAGCGTAGCTTTCGCAGCACCCGGCCCTGGACCCGCCCGGGGCTCACCGCGCCGAACTGCCGGCTGTCGGTCGACTCGAAGCGGTCCGGGTTGTCGCCCACGAGGAACAGCCGTCCGTCGTCCTCGACGCGGTCGACGCGCTTGACGATCAGGGTGTCGGCGACGGTGGGGTGGGCGGCCAGCACGACGTCGCCGGCCGCCGGGGGGGCGCGACGGTAGGCCCGGGGATCGACGAGCACCTCGTCACCCTCCGCATACGTCGGAACCATCGAGGCGCCGACGATGCGGAATCGCCGGCGCCTCTTCAGGATCAACAGACCGAGCTGGATCAGGTCGTGTACCACTCGATCTTCCGGCCCTTGAGGCCCCAGAAGATGTCGTGGATCTGGTGGATGTTCGCCAGGAACGCCTCGGCGGCCTCGACGTCCACGTTCTGCTTGCAGCTGCTGGCGAGCTTCGTGGTCTCCCACACCAGGGTGTGCAGGTTCGGGTGGGCCTCCAGGTGCACGGGCTTGAAGAAGTCCGTCCAGAGCACGAGGATCTCCTCCTTCGCCAGGTGCGCCTGCTCCTCCTTGATGGAGA
Source organism: uncultured Rickettsiales bacterium (assembly GCA_964416435.1). GTDB lineage: Bacteria > Myxococcota_A > UBA796 > UBA9615 > UBA9615 > CAYQEG01. The sequence continues at coordinate 3,345 of CAYQEG010000385.1, read as the reverse complement.
CGTAGCGGGCGAAGTGGTTCAGGTAGTGGGCCCAGGCCGCGGCGTCGTTGCCCTCGGGCACGGTCAGCGCGGCGAGCTTCTTGCTCATGGACAGCACGGCTTCGGCCGCGATGCGCGCGGACGCCGGGTCGTACACGCCGCAGGGACCGTCGCAATGGGCCTCGGCCTCGGGGGCGGGGTGACTCTGGCGGAACTCGCGGATCAGCTTGTCGAGCATCGATATCTCCGTGTGGGAATGCCTCTCGGCGTGAAGCGGGGGGGGATTGTTGTCCCGGTATCGGGGGGTGTCAATCGACCGCAGCCGCCGCTGAGCGCCTACAGGCCGAAGAGGGGAATCGCCGCTCCGCTGGCCGCGATGGCGAGGCCGGCGAAGACGTCGGCGTGGCGCTCGAACCGCCGCAGCGACAGCTGGCCGAGCCCGGCGAACATGGCCGCCACCACCGCGCACATCGTGCCGATGGTGGTCAGCCCGAAGGTCACGACGACCAGCCCCACGACGCCCCACGCGTGCTCCATCGCCGGGAACATCAGCATCGGGATGAGCGCCTCGCAGGGACCGAACGCGAAGATCAGGAACAGCGACCAGAACGCCATCAGCCCCAGCCGTCGGCCGTCGGCGCGGGCGTCGTGGGCGTGCAGGTGCTCTTTCGCGTGGTCGTGGCCGTGGTCGTGCACCGTGCCGTCCTCGTGCACGTGCGCGTGGCTGTGGTGGTGACCCCGCTTGCTGCGCACCAGGGCCCAGCTCGCCCAGGCCAGCCCGAAGCCGATGATCAGCCAGGACGCCACCGAGCCGCGGAAGCCCTCGATGATCTCCAGCCGCTCCAGGGCCACTCCCAGGCCGATGCCCAGGCCGCCGATGAGGACCGAGCTCAGCACGTGGGCCAGCCCGCAGGCCGCGGTAATGGCGAGCACCTTGCGCATCGTCCAGCCCCGGGCCCGCCCCAGGACCACGAACGGCAGCGAGTGGTCGACCCCGATCAGCGTGTGCACGAAGCCGACGCTCACGGCGGTGACGAGCAGGACGGTGATCGAGGTCTCGGTCATCGGGCGCGCACCATAGCGCCCCGATCTCGCGCCGCGACCACCAACCCGACGATCAGAACGGACCTTCCCCCGTGCACTCGGAGGTGGTGCTCGACAGCACCACGTCGTAGGCGCCGGTGGTCCCGTTGCCGAAGCTGCTGACCACGACGTCGACGTCCCCTTCCACCAGGCCGGTCAGCTCCAGGTAGGAGGTCAGGCTGCAGCCCGTTCCGTCGTCGTTGAACCCGACGCGGTTGAGGCAGGCGTCGCTGGAGTCGAACGGGCTCGCGGCGCCGGTCGCCTCCTGGTAGACGGCGACGGTCGTGTCGAAGGTGGCGAGGTTGCAGAGGTCGACCGTGAGGTCGTGGGGCCCCGCGCCGACCAGCTCGAACTCGTAGACCTCGAAGTAGACCGCGGTGCCGGTCCCCGAAAGCCCGCAGGACGTCGCTCCGAACGAACGGTTGAAGGTCGGGTCCGAGGCATCGAGGCTGCTGCTGAACAGCTCGCCGTCGGGGCAGAAACAGTCGTCGTTCTCCGCCCCCGGGGTGCCGAAGTCGCCGTTGGTGCCGAACGGGGTGAGCCCGTCGCACCAGAACGTTCCGCTGTCGTTGGAGCTGAAGTCCGCGTGGGCCGGGTCGAGGCTCAGGGTCTCGCCGTTGGTCGACGTGAAGCCGGCGGCGGTGTCGTACGCCAGCGCGTCGATCTCCAGCCCCTCGGGGGAGGTGATGACGATCTCGTCCGCCGTGTTGGTCAGCCCCATGGAGTCGGCGTACTGGTAGTCGACGCCGACCCCGCCGTTGACCGCCGAGTCGACGAGCTTGCCGAGCACCGCGTACCCGCTGGCCGGCACGACGACCGACGTCAGCACCACGAACAGGTCGTCGTCGTCGTCCGAGAACTCCCAGCCGAGCAGGTCGATGTCCGAGCCGGTCGTGTTGAAGACCTCGAACCACTCCTTGTCGCCGTCGGCGCCCGACGGGTTGCTGAGCAGCTCGTTGACGATCAGGTCGCCCTCCACCGCGCCGCTGGCCGGCACCGCGCAGCTGACGTTGGGCGCGCCGGGGGTGCCGGTGTCGATGCCGGTGCCGTAGGCGCCGCCGAAGGACGGGCACCAGCTCGCCGCGTCGTCGTTGCTGGCCGCGTCCAGGGTCGCGGGGTCCAGGTTCATGGAGGAGCCGGACTGGATCTGCCAGCCGAGCTCGTCGTCGTAGAGCACCTCGTCGACGACCTCCGCCGCGGGGGAGACGAGCACCAGCTCGTCGTTCCCGTTCGACAGGCTCAGCGAGCTCCCGTACGGGTAGTCCGGCGTGAGGCCGCCATTGAGCGTCACGTCGTCCGACGAGGCGAGCAGGGCGTAGTCGCCGGGGGCGAGCACGAGGGTCGCGTCGAAGAAGAGGTCGTCGCCGTCGTCGTCGCGAAGCAGCCACCCGTCCAGGTCGATGTCGACGACGGACGCGTTGTACAGCTCGAACCACTCCTTGTTGGCGTCGTTGCCGAACGCGTCGGGGAACAGCTCGGTGACCACCAGGCCGCCGATGCAGTCGGGCGTGGCCGCTTCGCAGTCGTTGTCGACCAGGTCGCAGTCGACCTCGGCGTTGCCGGGCCAGGCGTCGGCCTCACCGTCGTTGCAGTCGTCGACGCACGCGAGGAAGCCGTCGCCGTCGGCGTCGTCCTCCAGCGTGGTGGTGACCGTCTGGGCGTACCAGGCGCGGCCCGACTCGACGAGGTCCACGCCCGCGGGGGGCGCGCCGGCCAGGGTCGACAGCAGGCCGGTCAGCAGCATGCCGAACGGGGCCGGGGTCATCTGGGCGGAGCCGCCCTCCCGCTCGTAGGTCCCCACGAGGTCCCAGTAGACGCCGAGGCCGTAGTACATGCCCGCGTTCATCGGCACGTTCAGCTCGGGGGAGGGGTGGGCCATCAGCACGTCGCCGTTGGCGACCGCCACGGTCGTGGTCGCCGTCGCCACGACGGAGTAGCCCGCCGTCGGGAACGAGCTCTCGAACACCTGCCACGTCAAGGACGCGCCGGCCGGGATCGACAGCGTCTGGGTGAACGAGACCAGCGTCGTGTCCCCGTCCACCCGGTAGGCGTTGCCCCGCCAGCTGTCGCCGCTGACGCTCACGTCGACCGTGCTGCCCGTGTCGAACGCGACGCCCGTGAACGACGTCGTGGCGTCGCAGTCATTGTCCGCGCCGTCGCAGACCTCGGCGTTGCCCGGGAAGTTGGCGCCATCGTCGTCGTCGCAGTCGCCGTCGCACAGCGTCGAGCCGTCGCCGTCGCCGTCGCCGTTCTCGTCCGTGGTCGGGTCGCAGTCGTTGTCCA
>CAYQEG010000384.1:0-4807 GCA_964416435.1 uncultured Rickettsiales bacterium | reverse complement strand
CGGGTCTGGACGCGGACGGGGACGGCGTGACCGTGTGCGACGGCGACTGTGACGACACGGACGCGGCGGTGTTCCCGGGCGCGGTGGAGGCGTGCAACGGGGTCGACGACGACTGCGACGGCGTGGTGCCGGCGGACGAGGCGGACGCGGACGCGGACGGCTTCGCGGTGTGCGACGGCGACTGCAACGACCTGTTGGCGGTGACGTACCCGGGCGCGCCGGAGCTCTGCGACGGCTTCGACAACAACTGCGACGGGAGTACGGACGACGGCCTGGACCTGGACGGTGACGGGGTGACGCCGTGTGACGGTGACTGCGACGACACGGACGCGGCGATCAACCCGTCGGCGGCGGAGGTCTGCAACGGGGTCGACGACGACTGCGACGGAGGCCTGCCGGCCGGCGAGCAGGACCTCGACGGGGACGGCTGGGTGCCGTGCACGGGCGACTGCGACGAGGCGGACGAGTTCGTGAACCCGGACGAGGCGGAGGTCTGCGACGGCGCGGACACGGACTGCAACGGGGTCGTGGACGACAGCCTGATCGACGACGACGGCGACGGCTTCTTCGAGTGTGAGGACTGCGAGGACGGCGAGCCGACGGTCTACCCGGGGGCGCCGGAGGCGTGCGACGGGTTCGACACGGACTGCGACCCGTCGACGTCCGAGGGCGAGGACTTCGACGGCGACGGGATCACCGGCTGCGACGGTGACTGCGAAGAGTTCGACAGCTCGATCTTCCCGGGCCAGGTGGAGGCCTGCGACGGGATCGACAACGACTGCAGCGGCGTCATCGACGACGCGGCGGACGTGGACCTGGACGGCTACGGGCCGTGCGACGGTGACTGCGACGACGAGGACGACACGATCGGCCCCGACGCAGAGGAGATCTGCGACGACCTGGTCGACAACGACTGCGACGAGGACCTCGACGGGAACGACGAGGACTGCGCGGGCGACGACGACGACAGCGCGGGCGACGACGACGACAGCGCGGGCGACGACGACGACGCGACGGATGATGACGACGCGACGGATGACGATGACAGCGCGGGCGACGACGACGACGCGACGGACGACGACGACGACAGCGCGGGGACGGGCGACGACGACGACAGCGCGGTGATCATCGACGACCCGGGTCTGCCGGAGTGCGGCTGCGCGCAGAGCCCGGAGCGGGGGCATTTCGCCCTGGCGCTGCTGTTCGTGGTCGGTATCCTCCGGCGTTCCCGGAGGAATGCATGAGTCGAGTCGTCAGCGTCCTGGTCGTCGTCTTTGCCCTGTCCGCGTGCCGTCCGCCGCCGCCGCCGGCGCCGGAGGGTCTGGACGAGTCGGCGGCCTACATGGTCCGCGAGTTCTACAGTGATGACGCGACGTTCGGCGCCGGTCTGACGGGCTTCATGAACTGGTTCGAGGACGAAGGCTTCGAGCTGGTGGGCGTGGACGCGGGCGCGGGGACGGACTTCAACGAGGCGTTCTCGGTCGGCGAGCTGACGGACGACGACATCGGCTACCTGCCGCTGGCGCACGGTCGGAACATCGGCGACGCGGCGGGCATCGTGTCGGTGGCGGAGATGGACTGCAGCGTGACGGAGTCGGAGGACCTGCTGGTCCGTTCGGACCAGGAGACGCTGTTCGTCGACGACTGGGAGGCGTACGACCGGGAGTACCTGAGCAGCCGGAGCGACTACCAGGACGCGACGCGCTCGGCGGAGTTCGCGGCGATCGACGCGCCGGTGGACCGGTTCGCGGACGACTTCGACCCGTCGGACATCGCGTCGACGTTCCTGCTGACGCTGAACCAGGCGAACCCGGCCCCGATCTTCGGCGGTCTGGCGGACCTGGACGACTACCCGATGTCCCTCGAGTTCCGGCACGGGGTCTACGAGGTCAACGGCGAAGACCTGCAGATCTACTCGATCATCACCTGGATCGAGGAGTCGGCGAGCGGCCCCGCGGGGGCCAACCACCTGCACCAGAGCTACAGCATCGAGATCAACGCCGAGCGGCCGGGCGGCAAGACGCTCCGAATGCTCGCCGTCTGGGCCGAGCCCGAGGGCGCGAACCTGGAGCCGGACGACCCGATCGTCCTCAACTACGCCGTGGACAAGTCCGCCGGCGCGTCGGCCCGCCTGACCCAGATCTGCAACGGCGAAGTCGAGGTCGAGCCGGAGCCCTAGACCCTAAACGGCCCCTCACAATACTGACTGTGCCGCCCAGGTTGTGTGACCACGGATCCGACAGGCCCGCGGTCCGAGGTCAAGGAGCGAGGAGCGGAGCATGTCGAGTCCATGTGACCGACGAGCGACGCTGGGCTCGGGCCGCGGGACGGAGGAGGCGTGGTCAGAAAGCCTGGGCGGCACAGTGAGGCCCTCCGCGCGGGTCTGGAGACCCGATTCCGGCGTCCCTCATCGGTCACGGGGGGCAAGCCCCGCTCCCTCTTCGGTCCTTGACCTCGGCCCTCCATCCTCCCCGCTCCCGGGGCCTCATAATCATGAGGGGCCGTTTAGAGGCGTCGTCGGCTGGCCGCCGGCAGGAGCAGAACCAGCGCGACCAATGGTCCGCCGTCCTCATCGGCGCAGCTCCAGGCGAATCCGCACCCCCCGTTTCCGCACCCGGGTTCCGGGCCGATGGTCCCCTCCGTCCCGGCAGGCGTAGGCGTCGGGTCAGGTTCCGCTTCCGCGGAATCGTCGTCGTCGTCGGACGTTTCCGCGGAATCGTCATCGTCGATCAAGGTGCCGTCGGGACAGATCCAGCAGTTGCTCCCGGCCGGATCACAGTCCGCCGTATCGATCCCGTTCCGCTCGGGGAGGATCGGCACCACATCGGGATCGTTGTTGTCGCAGTCGACCGCGTCGGGGTAGCCGTCGCCATCGCCGCTGCCCTCGTTCCTGTCGAGCGCAGCGCGCGAATTGCCGCACACGCCGCCGGTAGCGCCCGGCAGGTTCGAGCCGCCATCTCCGTCACCGAAGAAACCCGTGTCCCAGGGCCAGGGCGACGCTGCGACGCTCGGGTCCGGCACCCAATGGGAGGCTGCCAACAGGGGACAGGGCAGCGAACCGACGTTCGCGCTCCAGGTGGCGCAGTCCAGCCCGGGCGATGCCGGACAAACAGCGGAAAACTGCTGACATGGGCTGGCGGAGGCGAGATTGCCCGATTCGAGGAGTTCCAGCTCTCCGCTATCGAGGTCAGGGCCGATGAGGTGTTGGGTTGAGCCAGCGGCCTCCAGACCAGACGTCCACGGCTCGCCGCTGAGCGCCGCGTTCATCGACACGATGAGCGTTGACGGCGCTTCCGGCAACTGGATCGGAGCCCCATCGGACTCGTCGAGGAGGTTGCGAAGCACAACGAGGGCGGTGCTGGTCCCGGCCGACAGGACTCCGACAATTGGTACCGACAGGTTTGCTCCGAACGTGTTGTGCACGAACTGGAGTGAAAGGCCTGACGGGAGTCGGGCTTCAACGAGCGGTGCCGTTCCGGAGTCGTTGTCGACGAAGAAGGTCCGAGCGATCAGGAAGCCGCCCTCGGCGGGGTAGCCGTGTATCGGGTCGACCACGATGAGGGGCCCGGGAGGGCCTTGCTCGAGGCCGACAAACGGGTCGACCTGTGCGGCGAGCGCGGGCCCGCCGATGCAGGACGGCCCAACTGGCGCCACCGACACGCGGCTGGGCCAGCTTGGCATCTCGAAATCCTCCGGTACCAGAAGCCGCCGATTGCCAACCACCACCGAGTCCGCCAGCCCCCTCTCGGCGTTCTGCTCGAGGGGGGCTTCCGGCTCGTACGGCCAGGGTCCGTAGCCGACCGAGAGGAGCGATGCCTGCTCTGTCAGCCCATTCCCCACGAAGGCCAATCGGTCCATCCACTCGGCTGGTCCGGCGACCAGCGCCTGATCGCTGTGAACGAGGTTGGACAGGAACAGCACGTCTCGGATGGTGCTGCCGACCACGTTTGGCTCGAGCCAGACAAGCCCGGGTGCGTGGGTCGACGGCGGGAGCTCGTTGCCGACCAGTTCCGAACCGGCGAGCATCAGCCCACCGCCAGAGTGGATCGCGAATCCCGAACCGGACCGGAGCGAGGTTCCGGTGACCAGGAGACGCGCGGGTTCCCCAAAGAGGCCACTCGCGATCGCCCACCCCGACCAGCCGACCAGCTCGCCGTCGCCGATGCCGAGGACACCGCCGTCCCACCCGACGACGGCGGGGCGCTCGGACGGGCACGGTCCGGTTGCGCTCAGATCGATCGACAGTGACGAGAGCCCGTTGGACTGCCCCCCGTTTGCGACCTCGATGACGGGCTGACCGGGTGGTGAATCAGCTGACGGGCAGAGGTGACGCTGACCGAAATAGAGGTCGACCTGCCGGCCGATCACCTGATCGCGATTGTCCACGAAGATCGACTCGAAGTGCGCCGGTGCGTCAGGCCCACCGAGCAGTCTGAACTCGATGTGGGGTCGTACTCCCGGAGAGGAGTTCGGAAGTCCAGTAGCCGCTTCCAGTGCGGGGCTGAAGCTCGGGAATGTGCCGTCAGTGCAATGGAGGGGATCGTCAGGCTCTTCGCCCGCCGGTGCGACGCAGAAGCGGTAGTCCGCGGCCGATGCCGGCCCGGCCAGGAGGACACCGGCTATGCCGGCAACAAGACGGTGAGTCCCCCGAGTGCTCATGGTGTCCCCCACTGGTCTGCCAAGGCTACCTGAACCCTGGAGGAAGCCGCCGACTGTGGGGAGCTGCCGGACGGGCCAGCGCCAGCGCTCTCCAGCGCCCCCCTACACCAGCAGGCTGCCCGCGACCGTCGTCGTCGCCCGTCCTCTC
>CAYQEG010000383.1:1575-4902 GCA_964416435.1 uncultured Rickettsiales bacterium | reverse complement strand
GTCGTCGCAGTCGAACCGGCAGACCACCCACTCGTCGGTGTCGGCGTCCCAGGTCTCGTCGATGACGCCGTCGCAGTTGTTGTCCTCCCCGTCGCAGATCTCCTCGGCGTCGGGGTGGATGAACCGGTTGCCCTCGCGGCAGTCCACCGGCTCGACGCACAGGAAGAACCCGTCGCCGTCCACGTCGAAGTCCTGCTCCTCGTTGGTGAACGGGTCGCAGTCGTTGTCGACCTGGTCGCCGCACACCTCGGGGGCGCCGGGGTGGATCGTGGGGTCGCCCTCGTCGCAGTCGCACGCGGAGTGGCCGTCGCCGTCGGGGTCGGGGCCGTCGTCGTGGGTCAGCGAGCAGTCGTTGTCCAGGCCGTCGCAGATCTCCTCGGCCTCGGGGTGCACGTCGGGGAGGTCGTCGCGGCAGTCGCCCTCGCAGGTCTCCCAGCCGTCGCCGTCGGCGTCGTCGCGGTCGTCCACGAGGCCGTTGCAGTCGTTGTCCAGGCCGTCGCCGCAGTCCTCGGCGTGCCAGGGGTGGACCGTCGGCTCGCGGTCGTCGCAGTCGTCGTTGCAGGGCATCCAGCCGTCGCCGTCGATGTCGAGCTCGCCGCCGGCGATGGAGAAGCCGTCGCAGTCGTCGTCGAAGCCGTTGCAGATCTCGGTCGCGCCGGGGTGGATCGTGGGGTCGGCGTCGTTGCAGTCGTCGCACTGGGGGACGCCGTCGCCGTCGCCGTCCAGCTCGCGGGGCTCGAGCACGCCGTCGCAGTCGGTGTCCCGGCCGTCGCAGACCTCGGTCGCCCCGGGGAAGAGGGTCGCGTCGCTGTCGTCGCAGTCGTCGCAGTCGTCCGCGCCGTCGCCGTCGTCGTCGACGCCCGAGCCGGTGCGGCCGTCGCAGTTCTGGTCGATCCCGTCGTTGCAGACCTCGGGGGCGCCGGGGAAGACGGTGGCTTCGCCGTCGTCGCAGTCACCGGCGCAGACCCGGACGCCGTCGCCGTCGTCGTCCGCCTCGTCGTCCAGGTCGCCGTCGCAGTCGGAGTCGACGCCGTCGCACGCCTCGGGGGCGTCGGGGTGCACGTTGGGGTCGAAGGGGCCGCAGTCCAGGCCGCAGGCGGTCCAGCCGTCGCCGTCGGGGTCGTCGGCGAGGCCGTCGTCGGCGCCGCCGTCGCAGTCGTCGTCGACGCCGTCGCAGAAGTCGCCCTCGCTCGCGCCGGGGTTGACGTTGGGGTCGCTGTCGTCGCAGTCGTCGTCCAGCGTGCCGGGCACGCCGTCGGGGCCGCAGGTGGTCCAGCCGTCCCCGTCGCTGTCGACGTCCTCGGGGCAGTCCGGAGGGGTGGCGTCGTCGTCGTCGGGCGCGGTGTCGTCGTCGTCGTCGTCGGGTGGGGTGTCGTCGTCGTCGTCGCCGCCGCCGCCCTCGGAGACTCGAACGAAGGCGCCGATGCGGTCACCGGGGAGCCCGCCGTAGACCCACGGGCTGTGGGGCATCAGCGGGGCCTCCTTGAGGTCGTAGGACAGCCGCGCACGCCACTGGTAGGCGGCGCCCGGGTCCAGACCGGAGAGGGTCGCGGCGTGCAGCTGGGCGGGCGTGCCCGGGGCGAGGTCGAGCGGCGGCGCTTCGTAGATGTCGTCGGGGTGTCCCGTCCAGAGTTCGCCGGCTTCCCGGATCTCGACCTGCAGCGCCGTCGGGGCTCGACCCATCGGGGAGTGGTTCTCGGCGACGACCTCGAACTCGCCCGACGCGTCGACGAGGCCCCACGGCGGGAGGGGCGCTCCGTCGGTCTGCCTCGCCCGGATGTTGAGGGGCAACCGGGGTGGCGCCCCGTACTCGCCCCGTCCACCCGCCGAGACGGTCACCGAGCCTGCGTCGCCGTCGCTGAGCGGGGCGCCGACGGCGAGGTCGGGGAAGCCGTCCCCGTCGAAGTCCCCGGCGGCGAGGGCGGCCCCGTGGTTCTCGTTGTTCGTCCCCGTGCTGCTCCACTCGGTGGCCAGGGACGATCCCCCGAACACGATCTGTGCGAGGCCGTCGCCGCCGAGGTTGCTGGGGGCGCCGATCGCGAAGTCGGCGTAGCCGTCTCGATCGATGTCGCCCGCGGCGCTCACGGCCGAGCCGAAGTGCGCGAAGTCCCCGGGCCCCTCGATCTCGGTGAGCAGCTCGAAGCCCCCCGGCTGCCCGGCCAACACCGCCACGTATCCACTCTGGGTCAGCGAGGAGCCGCTGTAGTCCGGCGCCCCGGCGATGAAGTCGGTCCACTGGTCGCCGTTGACGTCTCCGATGCGGGCGACCGTCGAGCCGAGCAGCGCGCCGGCGGTGGGCCCGTAGTGGGTCTCCGGGAACGGTGGCCCGAGGGTCTCGAACTGCGGGCCTCCGAAGTAGACGAAGACGCCGCCGTGATCGATCCCCGGCTCGCCGGGAGCGTCGGCCCCGGGCACGCCGATGATGACGTCGCTGAACCCGTCGCCGTTGACGTCGGCGCCGGCGGCGGCTGCGCCCAGGGCGTCGTTGCCGCTCGAGTTGACCAACCAGGTGCTCGTCAGGCCCGACCCGTCCCAGCTGAAGATCTCCGCCTGGCCGCCGCCGCCCGACGCCCCGGGGGAGGTGATCATCAGCTCCGTCCAGCCGTCGCCGTCGACGTCTCCGAGGCCGGCGACCGCCTCGCCGAAGCGGGCACCGGGGCCGACGCCGGGCACGACGTCCTCGGCCGCGATGACCGGGCCGGGCGCGTCCTGGCCCAGGAAGACGTAGGCGGCCCCCTGGTCGGCGCCCGCGATCAGGGAGCCGGGCGCGCCGACGACGACGTCTTCGTACCCGTCGCCGTTGATGTCGCCCAGTCCGGCCAGCGCCGCGCCGTACTCGTCTCCGGTCTCCAGCAGCACGCTGGTGGGCGGTTGAAGTTCGCCATCGGGGCTGAGCTCCAGCCCCTCGGGGCCGCCGAGCCACAAGCCGACCGCGCCGGCGTCGGTCGCGAGCTGGTCCGCCTCCGGGAGGCCGATGATGAGGTCGTCGTAGCCGTCCCCGTTGAAGTCGCCGGCGTTCGCGAGGGCCGCCCCCATCCGGTCGCCGCCGTTCCCCGAGAACGGCCCCCAGGTCGGGCTGTCGGTCGGCCCTTCAGCGCCGCCGGGGTACCAGCGCACGCGGCCGGTGCTGTCGCCGCAGCCGGTCGGCCCCCAGTGCTGAGACCCCAGCACCATGTCCGTGAAGCCGTCGCCGTCGAAGTCGCCCGCCTTCCCGACGTGGGAGAAGTCGTGCGTGCAGTCGCCGAACTCGCTCTCGACCCCCATGGTGACCGCCATGTGCACGACGGTGACGTGGTTGTCGACCGACGGGTCGTTCCCGGCGCGGCT
>CAYQEG010000383.1:0-1475 GCA_964416435.1 uncultured Rickettsiales bacterium | reverse complement strand
CCATGTGCACGACGGTGACGTGGTTGTCGACCGACGGGTCGTTCCCGGCGCGGCTGAAGGCGAAGTCCGGCCGGCCGTCGCCGTTGGTGTCTCCGAGACCCTGGACGGACGCGCCGATGCCGAAGAGGCTCGGCGGGCTGCCGATCAGGTCGCCGAAGGGAGACAGCGGATCCGGGCTCGGGCTGCCCAGGTAGATGTAGATCTTGCCGATGTCGTCGCTGTCGAAGTACGGCGCCCCGATCGCCACGTCCGCGTAGCCGTCGCCGCTGACGTCGCCGAGCGCCGCGACGCTCGTCCCGAATCCGTCCCCGGGGGCCTCGCCCTGGAAGTGCTGGATCCCGCCGCCGAGGGAGGACGGCTCGCTGAGGTGCAGCCAGGCCTTGCCCCGCAGGCCGTCCCACTCCGGGTTGGCGGTGACCAGGTCGATGGTGCCGCTGCCGTCGACGTCTCCGACCGCGGCGAGCACCGTGCCGATCCGGTCGTCCTGGCTGATGCCGGGGTTGATCTCGGGGCCGACGTTGGGCCCGCTGGGGTCGCCCGTGAACACGAAGATGGCGCCGGTGTCGGGGTGGGAGCCGTCATAGCCGGGGGCGCCTACCGCGAACTCGCTGTCCCCGTCTCCGTCGCGATCGCCCAGCGGGGCGACGGACGCTCCCAGCCGATGGCCGGCGCCCTGGCCGAGCACGTCGAAGTTGCAGACCCCCAGGTCGATCCCGGTGGGGCTGCCGCAGAAGACCTGCACCCGCCCGGACTGGGCCCCCGACACGCCGGTGTGGCCGGGGGAGCCGATCGCGATGTCAGCGAAGCCGTCGCCGTTGACGTCCCCCACCCAGGCGGCCGCCGCTCCCAGCTCCTCGTCCCCGAGCCCGACACTGGTCCAGGCGTGGGTCGTCGAGACGCCGCCGGCGTCGCCGTGATGGACCCAGGCGGAGCCGTTGTTGGTCCCGCCCAGCTCCTTGGGGCTGGTCACCAGGACGTCGTCGAAGCCGTCGCGGTTGACGTCGCCGGCGGAGGTGGCGATGAAGCCGACCTCGACGGGGTCGGACGGGAACGCGGGGTTGCCTTCGGTGATCGGGCTGGGCGCGTCGACCTCGACCGCGAGCGAGCGGTCGCCCGTCGGCGACTCCACCGCCGTGGAGCAGCCACCGAGAACGATCAGGACTCCTGCCAACCCCCTGCGGAACATGCGCTGGAGATCATAGCTTTTTGAGCTTCTTGAGTTCGCCCGGACCGAGCTCGACGTCGGCGGAGCGCTCCGTCGGCCCCTCCGGGCAGTCGGCGATGCAGCGCAGTCGCACGGTGTGGGAGCCCGGGGGGAGCTCGATCCCCCGCCGGGCGTCCAGGGCCGAGTGGTACCGGCCGCCGACGTGCACCTCCCAGCTCCCCTCCCGGGGGACCGCGACCTGGAGCGTGCCCGGCGGTCCGCTGGGGGCCGGGGTGGGGGCCGCGGTCGGTTCGGGGGTGGGGGCCGCGGT
>CAYQEG010000382.1:0-4927 GCA_964416435.1 uncultured Rickettsiales bacterium | reverse complement strand
GCAACGGGATCGACGACGACTGCGACGGGATCGTCGACGAGACGACGGAGTGGTACGACGACGACGGCGACGGCTGGGCCGAGGCCGGCGGCGACTGCGACGACGACGACGGCTGGATCCACCCCGCGGCGGTCGAGACCTGCGACGGCCTGGACGAGGACTGCAACGGCCTGGTCGACGACACCACCCCCTGCTTCGACGACGACCACGACGGCTGGACCGAGCTCGACGGCGACTGCAACGACGGGGACGCCTCGGTGCACCCCGACCGCCCGGAGGTCGCCTACAACGGCGTGGACGACGACTGCGACGGGCAGGTCGACCACGGCGCGGTGGACCTGGACAGCGACGGCTACTCGGCCGACGGCGGCGACTGCGACGAGGAGCGCCCCGACGTGCACCCCGGCGCCGTCGAGGTGTGCGACGGCGTCGACCAGGACTGCGACTCGCTGACCGACGAGGGCACCGTCTGCAGCGACGACGACGGCGACGGCTGGACCGAGCTCGACGGCGACTGCAACTACGCCGACCCGAACCTGCACCCCGACGCGGACGAGGAGGTGCCCGGCGTGGACGAGGACTGCGACGGCGTCATCGACGACGACGGCGGCCCGAGCATCGAAGAGGAAGAGGTCACCGGAGAGGTCGCGGACGCGGACGGAGACGGCTGGACCGTCGAAGACGGCGACTGCGACGACAACGAGGCGTGGGTGCATCCCGAGGCCCACGAATTCTGCGACGACGAGCTCGATAACGACTGTGACCCACAGACGATTGATGACTGCACCGCGTTGCCGCATCCGGCGGCAGGCAAGGACGCTGGTTGCCAGGCATCGATCGTCGACGGGGGAACCTCCATGTCACTGGCGTTCGGAGTCCTGCTAACCGCCACCCTCAAGGTCCGACGTCGGCGTCGTGGAGGGGCGGCTGCGATAGTCCTCGTGGCTATCGCAGTCGCCACCCTCCCCGGTTGCGGCACGACGGGCATGCAGGAGCTGCGCGGACGCCTGGTCTTCGGACCGGACCTGCAGGACCTCGGAGTGGTCCCGGTCGGCACGGTCGTCCCCTTCACGGTCCAGCTGGACCACCTCGACGGACAGGCGGTGACGCTGTTCGACCTGGAGGTCCTGAACGTCGAGGGCGACGCCTTCTGGTTCGAGAACTGGAGCGGCGACCAGACCCTCGAGCACCGAGAGACCCAGAGCCCCGTGCTCTCCTACGCCCCCCAGGAGGCCGGCGCCCACTGGGCCCGCGTGACGCTCCGCACCGACTCCATCTCGGGAGACCTGGAGGTCATCGTGCGAGGCCGCGCCGCCACCGGCCTGGTCGAGGTGACCCCCCAGGTGCTCGACTTCGGCGCCGTGCTGGTGGGCGAGACCCGCACCCGTGAGCTGACCGTCACCAACGACAGCGGCTCGCCCCTGGCGGTCTCCAACATCGTGGTCTCCGACCCCGCCTGGTCGCTGGACGGGCAGCCGGCCCCCATCGCCTCCTGGAGCGACGGCGTGGTCTCCATCGCCTACACCCCGACGACCGACGAGGCCCACCAGGCGACCCTCGAGCTGCTGTTCGCGGGCGGCTGGCGCAGCAACGTCATCGGGCTGCGCGCCAACGACTGCGTCGACGGCATCCCGTCTGCTTACGACGCGGACGGTGACGGCTTCACCTCCTGCGCGACGGACTGCGACGACAGCGACCCCGACGTGCGCCCCGGCGGCGTCGAGGTGTGTGACGGCGTCGACCAGGACTGCGACGGCACGACCGACGAGGGCACCGAGTGCTTCGACGACGACGGTGACGGCTTCACCGAGCTGGACGGCGACTGCAACGACGACGCCACCGCGGTCGGCCCCGCCATCGTCGAGCTGCTGGGCAACGGCGTGGACGACGACTGCGACGGCGTGGTCGACGACAACGCCGAGGACTTCGACGGCGACGGCTACGGCGTCGACGGCGGGGACTGCGACGACGGCGACGCGACGACCTACCCCGGCGCGCCCGAAGCGCCGGGCGGCGGACCGGACGGCGTGGACAACAACTGCGACGGCTTCATCGACGACGGCACGATCACCTTCGACGACGACGGCGACGGCTTCGCCGAGGTCGACGGCGACTGCGACGACGGCGACGCGTCCACCGCCCCGGGCGCCCCGGAGGTCGCGGACTGGGAGGACGACGACGGCGACGGCGAGGTCGACGAGGGCACCGACGCGGGCGACGACGACGGCGACGGCTACACCGAGATCGGTGGCGACTGCGACGACGACGACGCCACGATCCACCCCGCCGCGTACGACGCAGCGGGCGACGGGATCGACGCCAACTGCGACGGGTACGCCCCCTGACGGACACGATCTCTCCGGGGCACGGGGATCTCCTGGGTTGGGCTTCGGCCGCCTGGGAGGTCCTCGTGCCGCATCGAGTCGGCGACCGGGGCCTCAGCGCCCCTCGCCGAAGGGGTCCCGCTCGAACGTGAAGACCTCGGCGGCGGCCGGATCGACCGTGACGAGCAGCGGCGGCGCGGGCGCCTCCACCATCACCCGGGTGACGTTCGGGGCGTCGGCCCAGGGGTTGTCGTGGACCCACACGTGGCCGTCTCCGTGCAGGTAGAGCACCGGCTTGCCGTACGCGGCGGCGGAGGCTCGGAAGGCGTCGAAGAAGTCGAGGTGGTTGGGCGCCGGCATCGCGTGGGCGAGCATCACCGCGGCGCCGACGTCGTCGCCGTGGGTGTCGATCTGCTCCTGCCACCAGGCGATGTCCTGCTCGAACCGGGTGGCCCACTCGTCGGCGTCGTGCAGCGCGCCGCCGACCAGGTTGATGCCGACGAACAGCACGCCGTCGTCGACGAACGCGAAGTTCTCGGGGCGCACGTCCTGGCGCACGGTGTCGGGGCGGTGGTCCCAGTGCTCCTCGAAGGCGCCGAACTGGTCCTCCCAGAAGCCCCACGCCTCGTCCGGGTCGGCGCAGTCGTTCCACTCGTTGTCGCCGGGCACGATGTAGACGGGGCGTTCCATCTGCAGCAGGAAGCCGGCGACCTGGGCGTACACGCCGAGCGCGCACGACGCGAAGCCCGGCTTGATGTCGCCGAGGTGGATCATCCAAGGGGCGAGGTCCGCCTCGTTGTGTTGCTCGATGTACAGCTGCAGCGAGGTCTCTTCGTCGGCCGAGTAGGGGGTGTCCCCGATCGCGCTGAAGGTCGCGATCCCGTCCCCCGCGAAGGGGTCGGCGGTGGCGTCGTCGTCATCCGCCTCGCCGGCGGTGCTGTCGTCGTCGTCGTCGTCGGTGGGGCAGGCGACCAGCGCCGAGGCGAGGCCGAGAAGGAGGAGGACCGTCAGGAAGCGCCGCATCGGCGGCACCTTATCGAAGTCAATGCGCCAACCGAGCTACCTGACCCGATCTCCTCGTCCCCGGGGCCCGATCTCGGCGTCGCTCCTCGGTCGAAAGGGAGCGACCTTGCTCCCTCGTCGCTCCTGGACCTCGGACCCCGGGGCCTTCGGATTGTCGGGTCATCAAACTCGGTTGGCGCAATCAGATCGCGCCGGGGCAACCTTCGTAGAGGCCGTCCTCGTCGGCGTCCCACAGGGCGACCTCCTCGGCGCACTCCCCCGTCGCGGCGAAGTGGGCGACGATCTGGACGCACGTGCGCGTGACGAGCGGCGGGACGTCGACGCGTTGTCCGATGACGCCCTCGACCCGCCCCTCGATGCAGTACAGCCCGGGGTTGTCGCCGCCGCACTCGATGCACTCGACGTCCCCCGCGGCGAGCAGGTCGCAGATGAGGCCGACCTCGCCCGAGCTGTCGAGCAGCGGATCGACGCCCCGGGTGTCGATGGTCCCGCCGATGACGCCGCCCATCCAGTCGCCGCCGTCGGGGTGGACGAGGCCGGTGAACACGAACTCGTGGATCTGGACCTGCAGCAGCCCGACGGCGAACGCGATGTCGCGCGGTCCCATCAGGATGTCGGGGTCCTCCCAGGAGGCCGGCGCGTCGTCGTCGGTGCCGATCTCGCCGTCCAGGCCGAAGGTCGGCGAGGCGGTTCGCCCGCAGGGATCCTGCTCGAGCTCGTCGCCCTCGCCGCGCGAGGCGGAGACCCGGAAGTGCAGGCCCGGCTGGTCCTCCAGCGCCAGGGTCGACTCCGGCGCGTAGCCGACGAGCAGCGCCGCGTCGCTCAACTGGGTCAGGAGCACGCCGCCGCCGATCTCGGGGGCGACGAACTCGGCCTGGGAGGTGTCGAGCAGGAAGACGGCGCCGCGCAGGTCGCCGGGGTCGTCGAGGGGGTCGCCGTGGCGGCTGGTGGTGAAGGACACCTGCACCGGGTCGGCGGGGGCCATCGCGATGGTCATCGTGTGCTCGGTCGACGGAGCGAGCAGGTCCGTCGGGTCGAACCGGAGGGAGCGGCCGTCCTCGGCGACCTCGAGCAGGCCGGGCGCCGGGCCGCCTCCGGAGGCCGCCAGGGTCAGGCCCGGGTCGTCGACCCGGCGGTCGAACCAGACCTCGATGTGCGTGCCCGTGAACACCTCCGTCGCGCCCGACTCGGGGAACACCTCGACGACGACCGGCACGTCGGCCGGAGGCTCTTCGGTGGGGTCCGGGGGGGTGGTGTCGCACGCCGCGAGGGCGCACGCGAGGACGCAGGCGAGGGCTCGGGTCACGGGGTTCTCCTCCCCGTCGAGCCTACTGCAGACCGCCGGACCCGTGCCGGATCAGGGGTCCGACGAGTCGTCGTCGTCGGGGGCCGAGTCGTCGTCGTCGGGGGCCGAGTCGTCGTCGTCGGGGGCCGAGTCGTCGTCATCCGAGGCCGAGTCGTCGTCATCCGAGGCCGAGTCGTCGTCGTCCGGGCCGATGTCGTCGTCATCCGAGGCCGAGTCGTCGTCGTCCGCCGCGTCGTCGTCATCCGCGGCGTCGTCGTCGTCGGTGGCGTCGTCG
>CAYQEG010000381.1:0-4930 GCA_964416435.1 uncultured Rickettsiales bacterium | reverse complement strand
TGAGACGGCGCACCGCGCAGTCGCCGAAGATCGTGCCGAGCGGGCGGCTCGTCTTGCGCCGATGCGGCCGCTCGACCTGGTCCTCGCCGGTCGGCGCCTCCCGGTCATCCTCCTCGGCGGCGCGGAGATCGAGGTGGCCCTGGAAGAGCAGGCGGAGCACCTCGGCTCCGTCCTTGTCGATGAGCGTCTCGACGTCGTCGTGGGCGAGGGTCATCGCCTCGTCGGCGCCCAGCCGCGCCTCCAGGGCGTCGAAGGCGGAGCGAGCGGCGGAGAACGGCGAGGCGCTGGAGGAAGTGGGATAGGCTGTCACGGCGAGGAGGCTCCTGGGGGATGTATGGATCGTTGCAGCCCATACATAGCCCGCAGAGGCCCCTCGCACCCTCCGCCCCCCTACGCCGCAACCGCTACGTGGCTCGAACAGCCCGTCGCACCGAGGGATCCGCACCCTATAGAATTCCCTGTGTTCTGTCCTTGCGCCGCGCCGCTGGCCCAGGCAAGGATCGTCGCGGCTGCCGGTCGCCCTGCGCGGTCTGGCGAGCTTCGCTGCTGAGCTACCTGTGCCACGTGTACGCCCCCCCCCCATGCACGCGGCGTCGGTAGCTCTGTCTCCAGCGGACCTCGGCCTCCCGCGCTGAACGGCCCATCACGGCATGCCTGTCGAGCCGCCCCCGTGCCCCTCAGTCAAACATGGACGCGGGGGCGGCTCTGCCATACAGCCGACGCATGCCCTACTTACCGAAGTAGTAGTGCACCCCGACCGACGCCCCGGTCCCCGAGGTGGTCGCCACGTCCACGATCCCGGGGCCGATGTCGACGTTGACGCCGAACTCCGCCGAGAAGCCGAGCCGCTCCAGGCCGAACATGAAGAACTCGACGCCGAGCACCGCCTGCAGACGAGCCGCCTGGGCCTGGTCGTGGAACCGAGCGTAGCCACCGCCGATGCCGCCGTAGACGTTGAGGTTGTCCTCCGCCACGAACGGCAGGAGGACCCGTCCGCCGGCGAACAGCCGCGTGTCCACGTCGTTCGCCAGGGCGAACCCGGCGAGCGCCTGGATCTGCACGTTCACCGTCGGCTTCTTGGTCGGCAGGCCGATCTTGAAGGACAGCGACGTCACCGAGCTGAAGTTGTTGTTGAAGCCCACCCCGAAGCGCCCCCGCAGGTCCTTCGCGGACGCTACGGAGGGGGCGAGGAGGGCCAGGACGACCAGCAGGAGCGGCAAGCGGCGCATCGCGCGCGGAAACCTACCAGGGCTGCAGACGCCCTGCTACGCTCGCGCCGCGCAGGCCGGCGCACCCACCGAAAACCTGGATATCTCGCCGATGACCGCCCCTGAAGTCAGGCCGTTCGTCCACCTCCACGTCAAGTCCCAGTACACGCTGCTGGGAGCGCTCGGCACCCCCGGGGACTACGCCGCCGCGGCGAAGGCCCAGGGCATGACCCACCTGGCGCTCACCGACGAGATGAACCTCTTCGGCGCGGTCGAGTTCTACAAGGCCTGCAAGGGGGAGGGCATCACCCCGATCATCGGCGCCGAGCTGATCGTGGCGCCGGGCCCCCGCACGTCGAAGAACAAGCCGCGGGAGAACTTCCGCCTCGTCGCCCTGGTGCGCAACGAGCAGGGCTACGTCGCCCTGAACCGCCTCGTCTCGGAGGCCTACTTCAGCGGCCGACACTACGTCCCCCGGATCGACAAGGACCTGCTGATGGCCGAGCGCGAGCGGCTGCAGGAGGGGGTGGTCTTCCTGTCGGGCGACCTGCGCGGCGAGATCCCGCGCCTGCTCGCCAAGGGCCGGCCCGACGAGGCCGACGCCGCGGCGCGCTGGTACGAGGAGCTGGTCGGCCCGGGCAACTTCTTCCTGGAGCTCATGGACCTGGGCTGGGGCGCGGTCGCCGGCGGCATGGGTGGCGAAGCCGATCAGCGCAAGATCAATGCGGAGCTGGTCGAGCTCAGCGCCCGCACCGGCGTGCCCCTCGTCGTCACCAACAACGTGCACTACCCGACCCAGGCGCGGGCGTTCCACCACGAGGTCGCCCAGTGCCTGGGCATGACCAACACGCTGGCCGACGAGTTCCGCTTCCGGTTCCCCAGCGACCAGTTCTTCCTCAAGGACGCCTCGCTGATGGCGTCCCTGTTCGACGGCCAGGCGGACGCGATCGACAACACGGTCAAGATCGCCGAGCGCTGCGCCTTCGACTTCACCTTCGACGACTACCACTTCCCGGTGTACCCCCACCTGGAGGGCCGGACGCCGGAGGAGGTCCTCCCCGAGCTCGCCGCCCAGGGGCTGGATGAACGGCTGGTGGTCTGCCGCGAGCGCTACGCGGGGGACGACTGGGCGGCCCGGGAGCAGGTCTACCGGGACCGGCTGACCGAAGAGCTCGGGATCATCGAGCAGATGGGCTTCGCGGCCTACTTCCTCATCGTCTACGACTTCATCAGCTGGGCGAAGAAGCACGGCGTCGCGGTCGGCCCCGGCCGTGGCTCCGGCGCCGGCAGCCTCGTCCTGTACTCGCTGCAGATCACGGACATCGACCCGCTGCCGTACGACCTGCTGTTCGAGCGGTTCCTCAACCCCGAGCGGGTGTCGATGCCGGACGTCGACGTCGACTTCTGCCAGTACCGCCGCGGCGAGGTGATCGACTACGTCAACGACGCCTACGGCGGGGAGACCCGGGTCACCCAGATCATCACGTTCGGGAAGATGCTCGCCAAGGGCGTGCTCCGCGACGTCGGCCGGGTGATGGGCTTCACGTTCGGGGAGGTCGACCGGATCGCCAAGCTCGTGCCCGACCAGCTCGGCATCAAGCTGGCCGAGGCGGTGCAGCAGGAGGAGAAGCTGCGCAAGCTGATGGAGGAGGACCCGAAGATCGCGCGGCTGATCGGCATCAGCCTCGGGCTCGAGGGGACCACCCGGCACGCGTCGGTGCACGCCGCCGGCGTCGTCATCGCGGACGACGACCTGCGCAACTACTGCCCCCTGTACAAGGGCAGCGGCGACGACGACCCCGGCGTCACCCAGTTCGACATGGGCTGGGCCGAGAAGATCGGCCTGATCAAGTTCGACTTCCTGGGCCTCAAGACGCTGACGCAGATTCAGCAGGCGCTCGACATCGCCCGGGGTCAAGGCAAGACCGACTGGGACTTCTTCTCGTTCAACAACGTGCCGCTGGACGACCCGGACGTCTACAAGCTGCTCGCCCGGGGCGACACCCTGGGCGTCTTCCAGCTCGAGTCGTCGGGCATGCGGGAGCTGCTCCGCGGGCTGAAGCCGACCACGTTCGAGGACATCATCGCGGTCGCGGCGCTGTATCGCCCCGGCCCGATGGGCATGGGCATGCACACCGCGTTCGTCGAGCGGAAGCACGGCCGCGAGCCGGTCACCTACCCGCACGACATGCTCAAGCCGATCCTGCAGCCGACCTACGGCGTGATCGTCTTCCAGGAGCAGGTGATGCAGATCGCCCAGGTGATGGGCGGCTACAGCCTCGGCCAGGCCGACCTGCTGCGGCGGGCGATGGGCAAGAAGAAGCAGTCCGAGATGGACAAGCAGCGGGTCCTGTTCAAGCAGGGCGCCGACGCCGCGGGGGTCGACGAAGCGACGGCAGAGAAGGTCTTCGACCTGATGGCGGAGTTCGCCAAGTACGGCTTCAACAAGTCGCACACCGCCGCGTACGGCCTGATCGCCTACCAGACGGCCTGGGTGAAGCATCACCTGCCGGCCGAGTTCTTCGCCTCGCTGCTCACGATCGAGTCGTCCAACACGGACAAGGTGCTCGTCTACATCGACGACGCCCGCAAGCACGACATCCAGGTGCTGCCGCCGGACGTCAACGAGTCCCAGCGCAACTTCACCGTGGTCGACGGCCGGGTCCGCTTCGGGCTGACCGCCGTCAAGGGGGTGGGCGACTCGGCCATCGCCGCGGTGCTCGAGGCGCGGCAGAAGGCCGGCCGGTTCGAGAAGATCGACGACTTCCTGGACGAGGTGGACCCCCAGCGGGTCAACAAGACGGTGCTCGAGGCGCTGGTGAAGTGCGGCGCGTTCGAGTCCATGGGCTACACGCGGGCGGAGCTGTTCGAGTCCATCGAGCGCTTCGTGGAGTACATCAAGCGAGCCGCGGACGACCGCAACAGCGGCCAGGTCGGCCTCTTCGGGGGCGGCGGCGGCGGCGGCACGAGCGCCGGCAAGCTGAACATCCCGCGGCGCGCCGAGTGGGCCGAGCGACACCGGCTCGCGATGGAGAAGGAGGCCCTCGGCTTCTACATCACCGGCCACCCGATGGAGGCCTACGCCGCCGAGGTGGACAGCTTCGCCACCCACAGCACGGCCGACCTCGTCGAGCTCAAGCGGGAGCAGGAGGTCAGCCTCGCGGGCATCGCGGCGACCACCAAGGTGGTGCTGACCAAGGCAAAGCAGCAGAAGATGGCGTTCATCCAGTTCGAGGACCGGTTCGGGAGCGTCGAGCTGACGGTCTTCCCCCGGGCCTACGCGAAGTCCGAAGAGCTGTTCGCCCGGCCCGACGAGCCGCTGCTCGTCAAGGCGAAGATCGACGACATCGACAGCTCCCAGGGGCTCGTGAAGCTGATCGCGGACGAGGTCCGCTCGCTCGCCGACGTGCGGGAGGAGCGCACCGCGGAGGTCACGTTCCGGTTCACCGCGGCGGAGGCCACCTCCGAAGCGCTGGCCGCCCTGCGGACGGTGATCGCCGGACACCAGGGGCCCGCCCGGGCGCGCCTCGCGATCGCGACGGAGCACGGCACCGAGGTGTTCATCCGCCTGCCGGGGGACTGCGACGTGCGGGCCAGCCGGGAGATGATGGAGGCGTGCGAGGACGCGTTCGGCAAGCGCATCGCGACCTTCGCGTGAGAACGTGGGCCGCCCCCCCCCCCGGCGGGCGGGGGGCCCCCCCGGGGGGGGCGCCCGGGGTGGC
>CAYQEG010000380.1:0-4969 GCA_964416435.1 uncultured Rickettsiales bacterium | reverse complement strand
TGTCAATCCGGAGGCTTGGGAAACTGGGGAGCTACTCGCGGAGCGAGGTACTAGTGGTCCAGCACAGGGATTCTGGTGAGTCCTCGTGCGCCCTGCCCGCCGCTGCCTGCGTTGGTCGTCGGTCGCGGGGGAAACACCCCGCTCCGCTCCTCCCGCCTTGTCATCAACGCGCAGGCCATCACGATCAACTCACCGAATTCCCTGTGCAGAACCACTAGGCTCTACCTGGCGCGCGCGACGACCGCGTCGTGCAGGTCGCCCGTGGGGCGGATCAGCATCGTGGAGTACATCGGCCGCCCGGGGGACACCGCGTCGGGGGCAAGCCAGCCGAGCTCCTCGCCCCGCATCCAGCTGGCGACCGCCTCGCCGACGGCGTAGCTGCAGGTGACGCCGAAGCCGCCGAGCCCGGCCGCCCACCACAGGCCGGGGGCGTCGGGGTCGGCGCCGAGCACCGGGCGTCGGTCCGGGGCGAAGGTGCGCAGCCCCGTCCAGCCGCCCACGAAGCGGGCGTCGGCGAGGGCGGGCATCAGCCGGGTCAGCCGGTCGGCCGCCCGCGCGCGCGGCAGGTCCGGGACGGGGCCTCGACTCCCGGGTCCGGGGGCGGGGACGTCGACGACCTCGTCGCAGGACGACACCATCCAGCCGCCGCCCTCGGGGCGGGCGTACAGCCCCTCGTCGTCGACCCAGCACCAGGGGTGGGCCGGCGCCGACAGGGGGTGCGGAGCCGTCTGGAGCAGGGTCCGGCGGATGGGGACGAGGGGCCGTCGGAGGCCGATCCCGGCCGCGAGCGGGCCGCTCCAGGCGCCCCCGGCGAGCACCACCGCGCCGGCGTCGATCCGCCCGTCGTCCGTCTCGACCCCGCTCACCCGGTCGCCGTCGCGCCGCAGGCCGAGGACCTGCACGTCGCACCGGATCCGGGCGGCGTGGCGGCGCGCGCCCGCGAGGAAGCCGTCGACGAGGGACCAGGCGTCGGCGACGCGCTCGTCGGGGAGGTACCAGCAGGTGCTGAGCGGGCTGCCCTCCAGCGCGGGGGCCAGGTCGCCGGGTCGGTCGCACCGCTGGACCGCGATGCCCCGGCTGCGCAGGTGGGCCACGGCGTCGTGGAGGTGGGCCGGGTCGCGGGTCAGCCCGAGCAGCGCGCCGGTGCGACGCGAGGGTTCGCGGTCCGCCCAGTCCTCGCCGGGATCTTCGAGCCACTCCGCGGTGCGGGCGGCGAGCAGGCGCTCGTAGGGGTCTTCACCCAGCCGCCGGACCATGCCGGCGTTGTGCGCCGACGCCTCCGCGCCGGGTTGCTCGCCCTGCTCCAGCAGGAGCACGGAGCGGTGCGGAGCCAGGTGCCAGGCGACGCTGCACCCGGCGAGGCCGGCTCCGATGACGACGACGTCGGGCGCCGCCATCGCGGTCTCCTACTCGAGGTCGGTGGAGCCGTCGCCCGTGGCCGCGGGGGCGGCGGCGACGGTGCCCTTGGCCTCAGCGGCCTTGGGGCACGGCTTGTCGCAGTCGCTGCCCTTGCCGTCGGCGGGGGCGGCGTCCGCCTTGGGGGCGGTGGCGACGGTGGTCGCCTTGGCGCCACGGTGGCAGTCGCTGCCCTCGCCGTCGGCGGGCGCGGCCGCGGGCACGACCGCCGCGGTGGTCGTCTCGGCGCCGCCCTTGAACGGGCAGGGCTTGTCGCAGTCCGCGGACTTGCCGTCGGCCGGGGCCGCCTCGGCGGTCGCGGTCAGGATGACCTGCGCGTCGCTGGACTCGGCCGCGACGGTGTCGGAGGACGTCCCGCAGGCGCCTCCACAGAGGCCGAGGGCTGCCCACGCGCCACCGGCGACGAGGGTGAGGCCGACGAAGGCGGACAGGACGGGAGCCTTGGCGAAGATCGAGAGCATGTCGTGTGATCTAGCACGCAGGTGGGCGCGCTGCTCGCCCCATCGGATCGCGCGCGGCCAAGGAACTGGCTAACTGCTTGATTTGACACCCGTCCTTGCCCCGGCGTACACGGTTGCGCAGGAGGAGCATCATGAGCGCAGGCAACACCGCCGCCGTCCACATCGAGGGCGCCGACCCCGGTCTGTACAACGAGGACCTGGCCCCGGTGGCCCCGGAGGGTCGCACCTGGAAGTGGACGTCGATCGCCGCCCTGTGGGTCGGCATGGTCGTCTGCGTCCCGACCTACACCCTCGCCGGCTTCATGATCGAGGCCGGCATGGCGTGGTGGCAGGCGATCCTCACCGTGCTGCTCGGGCAGGTGATCGTGCTGGTGCCGATGATGCTCGTCGGCCACGCCGGCACGAAGCACGGCATCCCGTTCCCGGTGCTGCTCCGGTCCGCGTTCGGCACCATCGGCGCCAACGTGCCCGCGATCCTGCGCGGCCTCGTCGCGTGCGGCTGGTTCGGCATCCAGACGTGGGTCGGCGGCAAGGCGATCTACATCCTCCTCAACACGCTGACCGACAACGCGCTGGCGGGCGAGGCGCTCCCGGTCCTCGGGATCAACTTCTGGCAGCTGGTCTGTTTCCTCGGCTTCTGGGCGATCCACGTCTGGTTCATCGCCAAGGGGACCGAGTCGATCCGCTTCCTCGAGACGTACGCGGCCCCGTTCCTCATCGCGATGGGGCTGGCGCTGCTCGCCTGGGCGTACACCCAGGCGGGGGGCTTCGGCGAGATGCTGTCGGCGCCGTCCCAGTTCGGCCCCGGCGCCGCCAAGGAGGGGCAGTTCAGCAGCGTCTTCTTCCCGAGCCTCACCGCGATGGTCGGCTTCTGGGCGACGCTCGCCCTGAACATCCCCGACTTCACCCGCTACTGCGGCACGCAGCGCGACCAGGTGCTCGGCCAGGCGATCGGCCTGCCGCCGACGATGGTGCTGTTCGCGTTCATCGGCGTGGCGGTGACGTCCGCGACGGTCGTCATCTTCGAGCGCCCGATCAGCGACCCCGTCGAGCTGCTGGGGGAGATGGGCGGGACGACCGTCATCGTCGCCCTGTTCGTGCTCGCGGTGGCCACCTTGACGACCAACCTGGCGGCCAACGTCGTCGCTCCGGCCAACGGCTTCAGCAACATCGCGCCGGCGAAGATCAGCTTCAAGATGGGCGGCTTCATCACCGCCGCCATCGGCGTGCTGATCTTCCCCTGGAACCTCTGGGAGAACTCACAGAACTACGTGTTCCAGTGGCTCATCGGCTACTCGGCCCTGCTCGGCCCCATCGCCGGCATCCTCATCGCCGACTACTTCGTGGTGCGCGGCACCGAGCTCAACGTCGGCGACCTCTTCCGCAAGGAGGGCGAGTACACGTACTCCGGGGGCTGGAACCCGGTCGCGCTGGTCGCCCTGGTCCTCGCCGTGCTGCCGAACCTTCCGGGGTTCCTGCACGCCATCGACATCGCCAAGCCGGCCGAGCCGGGCTTCTTCGACTCGATCTATCCCTATGCGTGGTTCGTGGGGCTGGCGATCGGCGGCGTCGTCTACTGGGCGGGGATGACGTTCAGCGCGAAGAAGTGACGTCGTCCTCCCGGGCGAAGCGCGCCAGGATCGCCTCCTGATCCAGCGGCCGGTCGAACAACCAGCCCTGCCCGTAGTGACACCCGCGGGCCTGCAGCCAGGCGCGCTGCTCCTCCGTCTCGACTCCCTCGGCGGTGACCGTGAGGCCGAGCTCCCGGCCGAGTCCGACCGTCGCCGCGAGGATGCGGGCGCGGCGGTCGTCCTGCTCGATGAAGGACGTGAACGACCGGTCGATCTTGATGATGTCGATCGGGAAGCTGTGCAGGTGTGACAGGGACGAGAAGCCGGTGCCGAAGTCGTCGAGCGCGATCTTGACGCCCATCCCCCGCAGCCGCTCCAGCGTCGCCCCGGTGGCGGTGGAGGTGTCGATGAGGGACGACTCGGTGAGCTCGACGATCAGCCAGTCGGGCGCGATCGTGTGGTCCTCCACCGCGCTCTCGAGCCGATCCGCGAACGTCGGGTCGGCGAGCTCGGCGCTGGAGACGTTGATGCTCAGCCGGAACCGCGGCGGGCGCACCCGGTCCATCCAGCGGCGCAGCTGGCGGCACGCCTCCCACAGGACGAACCCCTCCAGGTCCGGCATCAGCCCGGAGCGTTCGGCGACGGGCAGGAACTCTCCGGGGGCCACGGTGCCGAGCCTCGGGTGGGCCCAACGGACCAGCGCCTCCAGCCCTTCGAACTCGCCGCTGGCGAGGTTGACGATCGGCTGGAACTGCAGGAACAGCTCGCCGCGTCGCAGCCCCTCCTGCAGCTCGTTCTTGATCCGCAGGTGCTCGGTGGCGCGTTGGCGAATGGTCTCCGAGAAGACGGCGGTGTGGCCCGGCCCCCGCTTCTTGGCGACGAACATGGCGGCGTCGGCGTCTCGGAGCAGCTCCCCCGCGGAGCACCGTTGGTCGCCCGGGAGCGCGATGCCGACGCTGGTCGAGACGAAGTGGGGACGGTCCTGCACCAGGAAGGGCGAGCGGAGGGCGTGGTGGATCCGCGCCGCGACGCGTCGGGCGCCATGCTCGGAGCCGCCCTCCTCCACCAGGACGGCGAACTCGTCTCCTCCGAAGCGGGCGACGGTGTCCGAGGGGCGGACCACGTCGCGGAGCCGTCGGCCCGCCGCGACCAGGAGCTCGTCGCCGATGTGGTGGCCGAGGGTGTCGTTGACCTCCTTGAACGAGTCCAGGTCCATGAACAGGACCGCGAAGTCCGGGTGTTCGCGGCGGCCGCTCCGGGCGATCGCGTGGGCGAGCCGCTCGGCGAACAGCTGACGGTTGGGGAGGCCCGTGAGCATGTCGTAGAAGGCGCGCTTGTGAAGCGCCTCGGTGGCCGCCCGCTGCTCGGTGATGTCGACGCCGGTGCCGAGCATCGCCGGATACCCCCGGTCCCCCCCCCGCAGGGGGGGGTTGGTGGGGCGCACTACCAAAAACGTCCACCCAACACCACCACTCATAAATAAAGGAGCAAAAAAATGTCTCAAACAAAATTCCAACTCAA
>CAYQEG010000379.1:0-5008 GCA_964416435.1 uncultured Rickettsiales bacterium | reverse complement strand
GCCCGGGTCCTTCCGACCCGAGTTGCCATACTGCCCGTTATCGGCGCTATCCCCCGCGTGCGGATGGCGCAGGGCGTCCAGGTCGTCGCAGTCCCCCGCGCAGAGCCGCCACCCGTCGCCGTCCTCGTCGCGCTCCGAGGTGGGGACGTCGCCGTCGCAGTCGTTGTCGATCCCGTCGCAGAGCTCGTCGGCACCGGGGTGGACGTCGGCCCGCAGATCGTCGCAGTCGCCGCCCCCGGCGGGGTAGCCGTCGCCATCCAGGCCGGCGGCCGCCCTCCCCGGAAGGAGGATGACGACGACAAGAGCGAGCCCCAGGCAAGGGGCGACTCTCCTCACGCGGCGCGGCGCCGGCGGATCATGGCGGGCAGGAGCAGCCCGACGAGGAGCAGCGCGGGCAGTCGACCCGCGCCGGTCTGGGCCGCGTCGCAGCCACACTCCGGGCCGCCTCCGCCCACCAGGTCGTCGTCGTCGTCGTCGATGATCACGTCGTCGTCGTCGTCGCCGTCGGGGCGGTCGTCCGTGGGGTCGAGGACGTTGATGACCCCGTCCTCGTCGTCGTCGCCGAGCCCGTCGGGTCCATCGAGGATTCCGTCGCCGTCGGTGTCCGGGTTCAGCGGGTCCGCGCCCACCTCGACCTCGGTGCCGTCGTCCATGCCGTCCTCGTCGGTGTCGGGCAGCAGCGGGTCGGTGCCGAGGTCGCCCAGCTCCGCGCCATCCTCCAGGCCGTCCCCGTCGGTGTCGGCGTCGTTGGGATCGGTGCCGGTCTCCTCCACCTCTTCGAAGTCCGTCAAGCCGTCGTCGTCGCTGTCCTCATCCAGCGGATCGGTGCCGGTCTCGTGCACCTCGGTGCCGTCGTCCAGACCGTCTCCGTCGCTGTCCGGGTCAAGCGGATCGGTCCCCAGGTCCTGCTCTTCGAACGTCGGCAGGCCGTCCCCGTCGGGGTCGCCCAGGGGGCCGTCGCTGTCGTCCGCGTCCAGCCAGTTGGGGATCCCGTCGCCGTCGACGTCGCCGTCGCCCTCCTCCTCGTCGGACACGCCGTCGCCGTCCACGTCGAGGTCGATGTAGTTGGGCGTGCCGTCCCCGTCGAGGTCACCCTCGCCCTCGAGCGCGTCGTCGAAGCCGTCGTCGTCGCTGTCGGTGTCGTAGGCGTCGTAGAAGCCGTCGTCGTCGGTGTCGATCGGCCCCTCCGTGGCGTCGGAGATCCCGTCGCCGTCGCTGTCCGTGTCCAGGTAGTCGGGGATCCCGTCCCCGTCGAGGTCCCCGTCCCCCTCCACCATGTCCGGGATGTCGTCGCCGTCGCTGTCCGTGTCCAGGTAGTTGGGCACGCCGTCGCCGTCCGGGTCGTCCGAGCCCTCGTCGAGGGTCGAGATCCCGTCGCCGTCGTCGTCGCCGTCCAGTGCGTCGATCGCGCCGTCGCCGTCGCTGTCGGTGGGCGCGTCGGGGTCGTCGACCTCGAACCCGTCGTCCAGCCCGTCGCCGTCGCTGTCCGCGTCCAGGGGGTCCGTGCCGAGGGTCTCTTCGACGGCGTTGGACAGCCCGTCGCCGTCCGGGTCCCCGTCCGGCCCGTCCGTGTCGTCCACGTCGAGGTAGTCCGGGATGCCGTCGCCGTCCGCGTCCCCGTCCTCGTCCACGTCGTCGCTGAAGCCGTTGCCGTCGCTGTCGGTGTCGACGTAGTTGGGGAGGCCGTCGCCGTCCGGGTTGCCGTCGCCCTCCTCGGCGTCCGTGAACCCGTCGCCGTCGCTGTCGGTGTCCAGGTAGTTGGGGATGCCGTCGCCGTCGGTGTCGTAGCTCCCCTCGTCCTCGGTGAGGAGGCCGTCGCCGTCGTCGTCGTCATCGTCGAAGTCGGGGATGCCGTCTTCGTCCGTGTCGGTGGGATCGGTGGGGTCGCCGATCTCGTCGCCGTCGTCGACGCCGTCGCCGTCGGTGTCCGGGTCGAGGGGATCGCTGCCCGCGGTGTCCTCGTCGTCGTCCGGGTCGAGGTCGCCGTCGTCGTCGTCGTCGGTGCAGTCGGGGTCCCCATCCAGATCGGTGTCGTCGTACCCGTCGACGTAGTCCCCGTCGCAGTTCGAGTCCACGTCGTCGCACGCCTCGGGGGCGCCCGGGTAGGTCGTCGGCTCACCGTCGTCGCAGTCGCCGTCGATGACGGTCCAGCCGTCCAGGTCCTCGTCGGCCAGGCCGATCGGGACGAGCGGGAACTCGAAGGTCGTGCCCTCACCGTAGTCACCGAAGCCGAAGTCGGCGTCGACGGGGTCCTCCTGCCCGGCGCCCACCACCAGCCCGTCGGCGCTCGTAGCCCGGCTGCCGAACGCGACCCCGGGGATCAGCGTCACCTGCACCGCGGAGCCGGGGACCAGCTCCGCGCCGTGGGTGAAGATCAGGCGCAGCATGTCGTTGGAGGAGGGGCGGCAGGGCTCGTAGATGAAGTAGGCGTGGGCGTCGAGCGTCGTCTCGGTCAGGGTCGACACGCCGTCGTTGCTGCCGATGGCGCCTCCCAGGGGCGGGAGGCCAGGGTAGGTCATCGCCCCGCTGGAGTCCCAGGGACCGGTGCAGTCGCCCTGCGTCCACCCGAAGACGCCGTTCTCGAACGTCCCGTGCGCGAAGTCGGCCACGAGGATCTCGAAGTCGTCGGCCACGCCCACGAAGTCCAGCTCGAAGATGATCGCGCCGTAGTTGACGGTGTCCCCGGGCTGCGACTCGCCGCCGGGGGCGATCATCAGCGATTGGACGTTGTCGTAGGTCGCGGAGATCCCCCACGGGCTCAGGTCCAGGGAGTCGTGGAACTCCTCCCGGGAGATGAACAGATCCGTGTCGTCGCCGGTGACCGCCGCGGTCGAGAAGTTGGCGTCGACGAACGGCTGGGTCTGGGCGGAGGCGACCGACGGCAGGGCGACGGCCAGGGCGGACAGCAGGATGGGCGTCCTCATGTCCCGCAGTCTACAGCCCGACCTCCACCCCGACGCGAATACCGAGATCCACCGACGCGCGGGATCCGGTCCCGTCCACGTCCAGGAAGCTCAGGCCCGCCTCTTCCTCGACGTAGAGGCTCCACCGTCGGCCCAGCGACACGGTCTGGTCGAGGGCGAGGGCCTGGGTGGGCCAGATCCACTGGTCACAGGTGGGGTGGCCGGCGCACGCGGGCTCGTCGAGCGCCGTGATCCCCGTCACGCGGAAGCGGTAGCTGGCGCCGAGGCTGCCGCGCGGGACGAGGAGTCGATACCCGACGCCCAGGTGCCCCCAGACTACCTGCCGGGGCTCGAAGGAGACACTGTCTCCGTCCACGAAGCGGGCCTGGTGCGGCGTCCAGCCGAGCCCGCCGGAGAAGGTCAGGCCCCGGAGCGGACCGACCAGGCGATAGCCACCGCCGAGCTCGACCCCCACGTTCGCCCGCCCCACCAGGGGTCGCATCGCGGGCGATGGGTTGAACCGCAGCTTCGGTCCCAGGGAGAGGAAGCCGTTGTACGCCACCGGTCGCTGGCGCAGCGTCTCGGCGCCCACCGCCTCGCCGGCCGTGATGGCCACGGTCCGGTCCTATCCCCCCGGGGATCAGCATCGCGCTACAAGATGCGCTCGGCGCTGACTGCCCCCGTGCCCTGGTCGATGACCTGGGTGCCGACGGCCCGCGCCGACCAGCCAACCGTTCGGCTGCTCAGCTGAGCGTGGCCGCGGACTGGCGGGAGATGGACGAGGTGGGACACGTCGCCGCAGTCGATTTCGTGCAGGGAAGCGCGCCCCGTCAGCCTGACCGAGGCATCCTCGCGATCACTTCCCGGAAACCGTCTTCGCATCTTTCGCAGACGCGCCGATGCCCGGCAGCGCCCCGGAGATGCCCCATGCAAGATGCCCCCTGTCACAGCTTCCAGATCGCCCACTTCGGGATCTGGGACGACGAGATCCACCGCAACGCCGCCGTCTTCCGCAGCCGTCACGGGCGGTGGCCCAACGTCGCGTACGGCGCCGATGAGACGTTCGCCGTGATCAGCCGACTCGTCGCTGCAGGCCCCATGTGCCAACACGTTCGCGGCGAACACGACGAAGCGCCCCCGGTCGATGAGTCGTTCATGCTGAGCCACTTCATGGGGCCGGACTACGAGCTGGACCTCCGCATGGTCGATGATCTGGATCTCGGCGTCCTCCTGCTGGCCTACGAGGACGCGGAGAACGTTGGTCCCTACGTGCCGGAGAGCGAAGACGATGGGGGGCTGCGATGACAACTACGAACACCACGAACGCACCGCCCCCACCGCTGTTCACGGATCAGGAGTACGAGAACTGGGACGCCCGACCGACCCTCAACGAGGCGTGGGAGCGGCTCCCCGTGGTGCGCAAGATCGCCGGCTTCAAGATTCGCTGGATCGGCCCGCTGATCGAGTTGGGTTACGACTGGGTGTCCGACCTGTCGGCCGGCGCGTACGGCTACCTGCTGCAGCCGGACTGGTGGTACGCCCCGTGGACCAACTTCCTCCCCGATGGGCCGATGCTGGACCGCACAGGACGGATCCGCGCAGACTGGTCGCGAGGGTTCCGGCAGGCGGTCGAGCACCTCGTTCGCGCCGCTGACGGGCCCGGGCCGGAGACTGACCCGGACCGCTGGGCATCCTGGTTGTGCTTCGAGCTGAGCGAGCCGAGCACGCTGATCCGGGCCGAGGCCGAGCGGCAGGGGTGGGACCGGTGAACGAACGTGGTGATGCCCGACGCGACGGGCCGCACAGGGAGGGACAAACGATGACGACCGAGGTGACGACCACGAAGACGTCGATACGAGTGCTGAAGGAGCAGGACGAGTGGGCCAGCACGTTGCTCGACCTCGCCCGAACAGCCACGGACCGACTGGTGCTTGTGTCGCCGTGGCTCGGGCGGGCAGCGGTCCTCACGCTCCTTCGTGAGTCGGCTCATGTGCCGAACCGGCAGCTGCTGGTGCGGTGGCCTACGCGAGACACCGAGGCCGCCTTCGTGGCTCCGCAGCTGCTGCGGGAGTTGCATCGGGGCGACCATGGACAGATCGAGCTTC
>CAYQEG010000378.1:0-5056 GCA_964416435.1 uncultured Rickettsiales bacterium | reverse complement strand
CCCCCGCTTCGGTCACCCCTCGACGGACTGAAACGGCCCACATACGCCATGTCCCACGCTTCAGTCAGGCCTGTACGGACCGGAACGCCCGACATGCCCCACGTCCCGTCACCCCCAGAAGAGCAGGCGGTCGTGCTTCGGGCTGAGCCCCGCGAAGCCGCCGAACGTCAGCCTCGGCGCCTCCCCCATCGCGGGGGTGATCTCATGGAAGTGGTTCGCGCCGTCGAACACCACGCCGTCCCCCACCGCCAGCGGGATCGGCAGGTCGGCGCAGGGCTCCACGTCGATCGTGCGCAGCCGGTTGTCGACGAGCAGCACCCCGCCCGACTCGGGGGCGCCGACCACCAGGTACCAGCTCAGCTGCACCGAGCGGTCGGTGTGCCGGTGCAGGTGGGTGAACGACGGCGAGGGGCGGTAGGTGTCGCAATGCAGGGGCGCCCCGAGGCCGCCGGAGAAACGACGCAGCGTGCCGACGGTGTGCCGACGCGGACGCCGGAGCAGCCGGATCGGCAGGTCCGTGCAGGCGCCGAACAGACGATGCACCAGCGGCAGGACCGGCTCGAGCGTCGGCGCGTCCCGCTCCGCCTCGGCGAAGTAGTCGTCCAGGTCGGGGCCGTTGGGGAGCAACATCGTCGGGATGAGCGCGCGGCTGGCGATGCACACCGCCGGCTCGCCGGGGATCACCGCGTGGGGGGTCAACCCGGCGCAAGCCGCGAGCAGCGCCTCGATCTCCGCCGCCGACAACGCCCCCTGGACCACCACCCCGACGAGCCCGCCCGCGACCATCCGCTGGACAGCGTCGCCGCCGTCCCCGGGGCGACGCGTCTCCCAGCCATCGCTTGCTTCGTTTGACACCGGCTCCGACCCTCGCCACGGTCTGGGGGTGACCCCCGCGACCTTGCCGCCGGCTTCTACCGTGGCCGAACTGGCCCGACAAGCGAGCTGCGACGACCTCGCCCCGGCGCAGGCCTGGGTCGACCTCGCCGCCACCGTCGGAGCGACGCCGGCCGAGGGGCCGTTGCGCTTCGATCTGCTGCCGCCGACCCCGTCGCAACCGCGACGGTGGGGGCTGAGCGTCTTCGACGACCGGGTCATCGACGTCGCCCGGACCTGGGCCGCGACGTGGCTGGGGCCGGCGGCCTCCCACGCCCTGGCCCCGCTGGCGGCGCCCGGCGCACGCTGGGTCGGGGGCCTCGTCTGGCGGGGCGGCGCCTGGGGGCTCAAGCTGTACGCCGTGGCCGGGTTCGCCGACCTCACCGACGTGCCGACCGGCGCCATCGCGGTCGGCGTGGACGTCGACGGGGGCGGGATCGCGCGGTGGCGCAGCTACCACCCCGCCGGGCCGGGGCTGCTCGACGGGACCCCCGCCCGCCCCTGGCACGCGGGTCACGCGGGCGTCGAGCACCACCTGGTGACCGTCGCGGGCGACGGCAGCAAGCGGTCCCAGAACTGGATCTTCGGGCCCCGGGCCTCGTGGGACGACCTCCGCTCCCTGGCCGACCGCCTCACCCTGACCGACGTCGAACGCTGGTGCGCGGCCGCCGTCGATCTGCCGACCGACGGGCTGCGCCTCGCCCCCGCCGCGCTCGAATGGGACATGCACGCCGATGGCCGCGTGGAGCCGGACGTGCTGTTCACGCTGTCGGAGCCGGCGTGACCGACGCGGTGCCGGTCGACGCGGTCCACGGGCTGTTGACCCTGCTGCGGGCCCAGGGCGTCGGCGACGACCTGATGGCCTGGCTGGAGCCGCTGATCGAGCCGGCGACGGCGGCCCGGGTGATGCGGCGCTTCAAGCTCGACGTCTCGGTGGACCTGTCCCCCGACGCCGCGCCCCGGATGTCGCTCAACGACACCGGCGAGCCGGGCGCGTTCCGGGCCCGGGTGGAGGCCGCCGCGCCGCACCTCGGCCTGCCCGCGCCGTGGCTCGCCGCCTTCTTCGCCCTCTCTGCCCCCGGCGACGGCCAGACGACCCTCGGCCTCAAGCTGGGCGCGCCCCGCCGCGCGACGCTCTACTTCGAGGAGCTGACCGAGCACTCCGACCCCGACGGCTGCCGCGCCGGCGTGCGCGCGATGCTCGGCCTCCCGCCCGGGGGGGACGGCCCCCGCCTGCTCGGCGCGGTCGGGGTCGACGTCGAGGCCGGCGCGACGGTGGCCCTCAAGGAGTACCGGGTGGTCGACCTCGACGAGGACGTGCTCGACCTCGCCCCCGCCCTCCGCGCCTGGGCCGACTCCGTCCCCACCCACGCCCGGACGGGCCGACGTCGGGCGATCCTGGCCGATCGAATCGACCCCGCGGGAGGGCTGCTCGGTCGCAAGCTGCTGTGGATGACCGAGGCGCGGACCCCGGCGGAGGCGACGACCACCTGGCGCCAGGCGAGCGACCTGGTGCGCGGCGCGGGCGTGCCCGTCGGTCCGAACCTGGCCCGCGCGCTCCGCCTGGCCCGGGGCTGGCGCTGGTCGGCGTCCTGCTTCCCCTACCCCGACCTCGTGTCCCTCGACGTCGGCCCCGACGGCGCCCCCCGCCGCGCCATCCTGTACGTCTCCGTCAAGTAGCGCTCCCGTCGGGCGGGCGGCTCACTGTGCAGCGGTGCCCACTCCCTGTTCCAATCCCCCCCGACCCGGCGGACCTCGGCGGGCCGCGTCCGCCTCCCGCATGGACGACGTCGAGCCCGCGACCGGGGCGGCCCCGCGGTGGCACGGCCGTTGCTCCCTCGGAGGGTCCTCGCTCCCCGGAGTCGCCGTGAAGACCCTCCTCCTCCTCGCTGGCCTCCTCCTGCTCCCCGTCGCGCCGGCCTTCGGCGGGCCGCCCGCTGCCTCCCCCCCGGCGGCGTCGGCGGAGGGCCCCGTCACGCCGGACGGCGAAGCCGCCCAGAAGCGGGACAAGAAGAAGGACAAGCCCACCACGAAGAAGAAGGACCGACCCGAGCGCGGGGACCGGGATCGACGCGAGCGGCCGGCGCCCACGCCCGCCCCCCCGGTCCGGGACGACCGGTCGGAGGAGGAGCGCGAGCCCGAGTCCCGGCCCGCGATCCCCCGCCCGCTGCCGGAGCGGCGAGACCGCACGGACGACGCGCCGCCGTTGCGTCGCCCCACCCTGTCACCTCGCGCCGACGACCCCACCGGTCGGGACCGCGCCCGGACGCCTCCCTCGACGCCGACCCCCGAGCGCCGGACGGAGCGCGCGAAGCCCCGGACGCGGCGCCCCGAGGTCCGCGTGAGGTCCGCCCCCCCGACGGAGCCCGACGCCCGCGCCGCGGCCCCGCCTCGCCACCGCTCCTCGGACCATCGCTTCGCCCGCCCCCACCACCGGTTCGTCCGTCGCCACCCCCACGTCGGCCACGCGCCGCCCCACGCCCGCTGGTACCGGGCCCGGTACTGCCACTGGTGGATCCACCCCCACTACCGGTGGATGCACGCGACGGTCGTGATCGTGCACTTCGGGTTCGTCGCCGACCCGTGGGCGGCGGCCTGGGTGCCCCCGGGACGCGTCGGCTGGACCTGGGTGCCGGGCCACTGGGAGGGACCGATGTGGATCCCGGGCCA
Source organism: uncultured Rickettsiales bacterium (assembly GCA_964416435.1). GTDB lineage: Bacteria > Myxococcota_A > UBA796 > UBA9615 > UBA9615 > CAYQEG01. The sequence continues at coordinate 1,513 of CAYQEG010000378.1, read as the reverse complement.
CTGGCGCCCCGTCGCGCCGCCGCCCGCCCGGTGGAACGTCGCCTGGGTGTGGGTGCCCGGCTGGTGGATCGGTGACGTCTACGTCCAGGGTTACTGGCGGCTCGACCGCCGCTGGGACGGCGCCTGGGTCTGGGTGGACGGCTACTACCTGCACGACGGCTGGTACGTCGCCGGCCACTGGCAGCCGACGGAGCGGGCGCCCCCGGGCTACGTCTGGGTGCCGGGCTACTGGGACGGCGAGCACTGGATCGGCGGCTTCTGGAGGCCGGCGATGCGGGACGGCTTCCGCTGGGTCGACGCCTGGTACGACGCGGGCGGCGTCTATCACGGCGGCTACTGGGAGCCGGTGGTCGACCGGCCGGAGCACGTCTGGATCCCGGGTTGGTTCGACGGCGTGGCCTGGATCGCCGGCTACTGGGTCCCGGTGCGCGAGTACGAGGCGGTCGACCCGACCGCGTGGGAGCCCGACGAGGGCTGGGACGACGGCTGGCAGGCGCCGGACGAAGATCCCGACCGACCCGAGGACGAACCGCCGCTGGCGATCCCCGCGGGGCCCGATCAGTAGCGGAACCAGATCCCTCCGGGCTCGCCGCAGGTCACGTTGCCCAGGGCGCCGTCGCTGGCGTCGCTGAAGTGCATCCCGCCCGTCGCCGCCGCGTCGCATCCGTACGTGTAGTAGTTGAGCGAGACGACGTGGTCGTCGCTGCTCCCGCCGTTGTCGCCGAACCACAGGCCACCGTAGCGGGAGAACTGGCTGTCCAGCGTCGTGAAGCGGGGCGTGTAGCCCGCCGAGCTGTCCAGCGTCACCAGGCCGACGTCCAGGTCCGGGCCGCAGTAGTGGGGGTAACCGCAAGCCGTCGAGGTGGTCAGGGCGCGGTCCAGGGACAGCACGTCCAGCAGGTGATCGCTGCCGGTGGGGTCGAGCCCCGTGACCGTCAGCCAGACCGTGCCGTCCCGCAGCGCGAACAGGACGTCCGGCGCCTCCCCCGTGAACAACTGGGCCGCGGGCACGTGGCCGGAGCAGTCGACGGCGGGGTCGAGGCAGATCGCGGTGTCGAACAACGCGCCGCTGTCGGCGGTGCGGGAGGAGATCAGCTGCCAGCCGCCCCCTGCGAGGTCGTTGTCGCAGTACACCTCGTACGCCCCCAGCCCGTCGGGGTCGATCAGGTAGACGCCCGAGGGGGCGCCGTCGTCGTACAGGTCGACGCAGTCGTCCCCCGCGCAGTCGGCGCCGCTGCCCAGCATGCCGTCGTCGACGAACCCGTCGCAGTCGTTGTCCGCCCCGTCGCAGATCTCGGCGTTGCCGTCGAAGTTCGCGATGTCGCCGTCGTCGCAGTCCCCCTCGCACTCCGCCTGGCCGTCGCCGTCGTCGTCCGTCTCGTCGGTGGGCACGCCGTCGGCGCAGTCGTTGTCCGCCCCATCGCAGACCTCGGGGTTGCCCGGGAAGTTGTCGATGTCGGCGTCGTCGCAGTCCGCGCACTCCACCCAGTAGTCCCCCGCCGAACCAAAGGAA
>CAYQEG010000377.1:0-5079 GCA_964416435.1 uncultured Rickettsiales bacterium | reverse complement strand
GACTGTTACCCCCTGGGTCGAACTGAGGTGTAACCCCCTATCTCAATCAGCACCGTCAGGCGACCCCTGGCGCCCGCTTTCGTTCTTATGTATTTGTGCGGCGCACCGGAGAGAACAACGGAGGAACTCCACATGCTGAAGCGCGCTCTGCTCGTAATGCTCGTCGTGCCGTGGGTGCTCAACACGGCCTGCTCCCACGCCGTCGACGACGACGACACCACCGAGACCCCTGAGAACCCGATCATCCTGGCGATCAGCCCCACGCTGGACCAGACCGACTTCTTCTACGAGTCGGACGCCTGGGTCCAGTTCGACACCGAGCCGGACAGCGTCACGATCTCCATCGAAGGCGCCACGGGCAGCCAGAGCCAGGACGGCACGGTGTTCACGTTCGACATCGACGGCGCGCTCGAGTCCAACTCGACGTACACGTTGACGGTCGAGTGGGCCCCCAGCGAGGACAGCCCGCTGAGCTTCGAGTTCTCCACCGGCCCCCACGGCGACCTCGTCACGGACGAGACGGCGCTGGTCGACACCACGTTCGAGATCGACCTCGCGTCGGCCAACTTCGTGGAGCCCCCCGGCATCGGCTCGATCATCGCCTCGCAGCTGGAGGGCTTCCACCTGCTGTTCATGCCCACGGACGAGTCGGACTTCGACGCGGACCTGCTGCACACCCTCGGCGCCCTGGGCGTGGAGGACGGCCCCAACCTGGTGCAGGACCCCTGCTCCGGCACGCTGCCCTTCACCTACGGCAACGACGGTGAGTACGGCACGGCGGACGACGTCCCGGCCGAGTGGGACGACCCGCGCTTCACGGTCGGCCCGACCGACCTCGCGCTGGCCATCCAGGGCACCGAGGCGCACATCGACGACGTCTTCCTGAGCGGCGTCGTGCACCCCGACCTCGAGGACATCCGCGGCATGGTGTTCAGCGGCACGCTCGACACCCGCGCGCTCGACGGGCTGCTGTCGGACGGCGGCGAGGAGGGCGCGGCGTGCGACTTCCTGGTCGACACGCTCGGCATCTCCTGTGAGCCGTGCCCCAGCGGCGCCGGCGACTTCTGCCTGGACGTGCTCGCCAACGAGATGAGCGCCGAAGAGGTGCCGGGCCTGGTGCTCGAGCCGCTGACCTGCGCCGACGTCATCGACGACTTCATCGCCGGTGGCGTGTGCACCGAAGAGGACGTCGCGGACTACGACACGGCCGGTGACGGCACGTACGCGGGCTGCCCCGAGTGGGTCGCTCGCTAACGAGCCAGACCGACCGCTAGATCAGACGGGGAGCTCCGGCCTTGGCGCCGAAGCTCCCCGTCTCGGTTCTGTCCCAGGGGCCGTCCGCGTCGGGGTCGATGCCGACCGACGCCCGGAGGGCCTGAACGGCCCCGAGCATGGCGGCGTGGGGTGGACGCGTCCACCGCATGTACTCGTCCCGCGTCGGGTGGATGAAGCCCAGCGCGGCGGCGTGGAGCATCTGGCCGCGGTGGCCGACGATGGCGCCCCGCACGGCCGGCTCGTGGGGGAGCCGGCGGGTCTTCAAGCCGCCGTACACCGGGTCGCCGACCAGCGGGTGACCGGCCTCGGAGAGGTGCACACGGATCTGGTGGGTGCGGCCGGTCTCCAGCGAGCACTCCACCATCGCCACCGCCTTGTAGTCCTCGGCCGTGCGGTAGTGGGTGACGGCGTGCTTGCCGCTGGTCGCCCCCTCCGGGAGCGAGGCCATGCGCTTGCGGTTGCGGGGGTCTCGGCCGATGACCCCGGTGATGGTGCCCTCTCGCGGGAAGGGGGCGCCGCCGTAGACCAGGCAGACGTACAGCCGGTCGATGGAGTGCTCCCGGAACTGGTCGCTCAGGTGGCGGTGGGCGACGTCGTGCTTGGCGACGACGAGCAGGCCGGTGGTGTCCTTGTCGATCCGGTGCACGATGCCCGGGCGCTCGACGCCGTTGATGCCGGACAGGTCGTCGCAATGCCACAGCAGCGCGTTGACGAGGGTGCCGCCCGGCTGGTTGGTCGTCGGGTGCACGACCAGCCCGGCGGGCTTGTCGATGATGAGCAGCGCCTCGTCCTCGTAGACGACATCCAGCGGCAGGTCCTCCGCCACGACCTCGTAGGGGCGGGTCTCCGGCACGTCGAACTCGACCTGCTCGCCGACGGCGACGCGGTCCGACCGGCGTACGCCGATGCCGTCGATCCGGACGGCGCCCCCGTCGATGAGCTTCTGGATGTACGACCGGGACATCTCCGGCAGCTTCTTGGCCAGGTACTGGTCGATCCGGAGCCCGTCGAAGCGGGGCTCGACGGTCAGATCGATGCGCTCACCGGGCTCCGCGCTCATGCGCCGACCCCAGCGTACCTACAGGCCGTGCCGATGGAGGTAGCGCTCGGGGATCTGCGGAACCGGCAGCCGCAGCAGGCGGCACATCTGGTTCAGGTAGCCCTTGAGGTAGACGCGGGCGGGCAGCCGGTCGAGGTCGTCCGCCTCGATGGCGCGGAGCATGCCGAGGCCGATCTTGGTCCGGTCCGCGATGTCTTCCAGGGCGACGCCGGTGCCCCGGCGGACCTGGCGCAGGTACTCGCCGTTGACGCCGCCGCAGTCCATCTCCAGCGCGTCCAGCTCCTCCCGCGGGAGCGGCTGGATGTCGAGGGCGCCGACGGCGCGGGTGCGCACGGTGTCCCGCAGCCAGCGACGGCCGGGCGCGTCGCTCACGCGCGGGGCGGCGGCGGACACCGGGGTCGTGGCCAGGGTGGTCGCCTGGGAGGGTACGGGCGGCTCGATGGCGGCGCCGGGCAGCGACCTCGCCGTGGTGTCGACCCGGGCGCGGGGCTCGGCCGTGGGCTCGATGGCGCGGCGGCCGAGGTGGGGGCCCGAGGGGGTGCGGATGACCCTGGGCGAGTCGGCCTGGGCGGCGGGCCGGGCGGCGGGGGCGGGCCGGGCGGCGCGGGCCTCGTCGCCGGGCAGCACCTCGAGGGAGTCGATGAAGACCTCCACCTGGGCGACCGCCTCGAGCGTCCGGGGGCCGGCCTCGTCGGCGCGGCGGGTGAGCTTGAGGGGCAGCTGGCCGGCGGTCGAGGCCGGGGGCGGCGCGGCCTCGGGCAGCGGCTCCGGCGCCGGCTCCGCCTTCGGGCGGATGCTTGCGACGGTGGCCATGCGCTCTCGGCGGGACTCGGCGAGCTGGTTGGCCAGCTCCTCGATCGGCGAGCTGCCGTCGAGGTCGTGCACCAGGTCGAAGAACTGGTCCGGATCCCGCGGGATGTTCCGCCCGACCGCAGCGCTCCCGCGGTACTTGCCGTACCGCCGGCTGGACTCGGGGTCGCTCAGGATCTGGAACGCCTCGTCGATCTTCGCGCTGATCGCCTCGGTCTCTTCGGCCGAGTACAGGCTGTGGATGGCCATGGAGTCCGGTCGGAAGCTCTTCCGGACCATCCGATAGGCGCGCTTGACCTCCTCGTTGGAGGCTCCCGGCGCGACGTTCAAGATCTCGTAGTAGTCCTGGGTCAGGAACTTCATCTGCTACTTCGCCCTCAGCTGCTGCTACCGCCTGCTCTGCTTCAGCTATCCACCCGCCGCCGTCGCTGCCTCCCGGAGACTCCACCTCCAGTCACCGGGAGCAGGGACGTCGACGTCCTCTTCCATTCGATCCAGCAGGTCGTCCACCTCGTCTCCGAGGAGGTCCCGCTGCCCGGGCGTTGCCCCGCCCGTCCTGCGTGCCCGGATCCAGCCCTGGTCCTCGTGCGGGAGCACCGCGCGGAACCGAAGGTCGAGCCCCAGGCCATGCCCCGCTGCCGTCACCAGGGCGTGTCCTACGTCGATGTCGTCGCCGCGACGCACCCGGTTCAGGACCAGGTACAGCCGCTTCTTGCCGGCCCGCCGGGCCAGCTCCTCCGGCTCGACATCGGCGAGCCGGGCGATGGTGCGCATCCAGGTGCCGGTGCGTCCGGCGCACTCTTCCCACGCCTCGGCGAGGAGCTCCTTGGCCCCCTCGGCGCCCACCTGGCGGGCCAGCCAGGGAGTGACGGCGCGCGCGAACACGCGGGCCAGCAGGCGAGCCGTCGCCTCGAGCGGGAGTCGCTCGGGGACCGCGACGAGGATGGGATGGTCCGCCGCCAGCCAGAGGTCCAGCGCCGCGTCGTTGGTGCCGGCGGGGAGGTCGATGACGACCCGGTCGTCCGACAACTCGGCGAGGCGGTGGAGTAGACCCTTCGCGGCCTTGCGCGAAGGGTCACCCATGACCGGAGGAGACCCCGGCACCACGCGAAGCTCCGCGTGAGCCGGGGACCGTTCGGGCATCAACTCCGATTCAGCCCAGGGCGAGCGTGCGTTCGTCGCCGGCACATCCAGCATCGACGCGAGGCTCGGTCCGGTCCAGTCGGCGTCGACCAGACAGACCCGGTGCCCCCGGTGAACCAGGCGGGAGCCGAGGCAGGCCGCCACGGTCGATCGTCCGACGCCCCCGCTGCCCGATGCCAGAGCCCACGTCCGCCCGGTCCTCGGCGCCCCACGCATACGCATGCGTGACAACGGCTGCCGGTTCCCGGGAGTGACCACGGGTGCCCTGTAGCGGCTCAACGAGAAACTCCCATTCGCACGATCGAGCGACAGCGGGCCGGCTGCAGCTCCCCTGGCGCCAATGGAACCACGACGGAGGATCTCAATCAAGCGTCTTCTTGCGGAATGCACCGGTTTTCTTGGTGCCTGATTTTGCAGGGCTTTTTGCCCATTCCGGGGCAGTACCGGTCCCCGATTGTCCACAACCTGTGGACCGGCTGTGGACAAGCTCAGTGGTAGAAAGCGACAAACTCGGCCAAGGGGTTGGATCGAGAGGGCTTTTGCTGCTTCTGGTCGGGCGGGGGTGGGGTGTGGGGAAGCTGGGGAGAGGGGGCGCGGTGGGTCGCTGGTTGGCGGGCAATGCCCGCCAATCCGCGCCGAGACGGGTCATCTCGCACCTGGTTGTCGGTGTGGGCCGCCAACTGGTGCCGAGACGGGTCATCTCGCACCTGGTTGTCGGCCCACCCCGCCAATCCGCGCCGAGACGGGTCATCTCGCACCTGGTTGTCGGCCCACCCCGCCAATCCGCGCCG
>CAYQEG010000376.1:0-5163 GCA_964416435.1 uncultured Rickettsiales bacterium | reverse complement strand
CTAGTCGCCGGCGGAGGTCGTCCACCGGTATCGGCCTATGCTCCGCCCGCCGTGACCCCGCGAGAACCCAACACCCCCGCTCCCCCCGGCTGGTTCGTGCCCCTGTGCGCGGTGGCCGGCGCGGGCGCGCTGGGGCTCGCGGTCCTGCTCCGCCTCAACCGGATCGAGGCCCTCGGCACGGTGACGGTGCCGACGCCGTTCGCGCAGCCGTGGCACCGGCCCCCGCTGTTCGACGCGATCACCGCCGCGTTCGGTGGCCGCCCGGACCTCCCGGCGCTCTGCGTCGGCCTCGTCGCGGTCGCGCTCACGTTCGGGCTGGCGCGCCCCGCCCTCCCCCTGGCCGGCCGGCTGCTCGTCCTGCTGCTCGCCGCCGCGGCCCCCGCGATGGTGCTCGCGGGCGCGCTGTGGGTGCCCGCGGCCCTGGTCGTGCCGGCGGCGGCCTGGGCGGCGCTGCTGCTCGCGGGCGTGTTGTCCCGGCACGACGGCGGCTCGCCGGGCCTGCTCGCGGTCGCCACCGCCCTGCTGCTGATGACGGACTGGCCGGCGTGGGCGCCGGTGCTCGCGTGGCTGGGCTGGCTGCTGGTGTTCCGGCCGGCCGGGCTGGACCCCCGGAGAGCCAACCGGGCGCTGATCGCGCTCGGCGTCGGGGCCGCCATCGGCGGGGTGGCGGCCGGCTTCGTGCTCCTGCACGGGGGCCGACCCGACGAAGCGATGAAGACCGCCCACGCGCCCCTCGGCCGGGAGGCGGCCCAGGCGCTGGTCGACGCCGTCGCGGCCCCCTGGCTGGGCACGGGCCGAGGCGTCGGCCCCGGCCTGCGGGCGGCCGTCGCGGTGCTCGTCGCAGGCATGGTCTGGATGGGCTGGCGTCGCGCGCGGCGGGCCGGCGCGGGGGCGTGGGCCGGCACGCTGGTCGTCGGGTCGGCGGGGGCGCTGATCCCGGCGCTGGCGATCCACCCCGTTCTGCCCTTCGCTGTGGACAAGCACCTCTGGTACACAAGCCCGATGGTGCTCTGCCTCCTCGTCGCATCGATCTGGCCCATCGACGGGTTCGAGGCCGGCCCACCCCCGACGACGACCCACAGCAAGCTCGCCCCGGCTGCGATCGCGACGACGTTCCTGGTCCTCGCCCTCGCGTTGTCCGGCTGCACGGACGAGGACGGCGACGGGTGGGCGGTCGAGCAGGGGGACTGCGACGACACCCAGCCGACGGTGTACCCCGACGCGCCCGAGATCTGGGCGGACGGGCTGGACAACGACTGCGACGACGTCATCGACCAGTCGGACACGTACATCTACCTGGACGAAGCGGAGCCCAACGACACGACGCTGGGGTCGTGCTTCGCGCCGGGCGGCCAGGACGTCGGCCACCTCGCCGGCGAGGGCCTGCTCACGCGGATCACCGGCCGGATCAGCGACGTGGTCGACCAGTCCTACGACGAAGGCGACCTGGACTGCTACGCGTTCCGGGTGCCCGACGGCGTCGACCACCCGCGGCTGATCGTCGAGCTCACCTGGGAGGACGCGACGTCCGACCTGGACCTGTCCCTCGCCGGCCTGTGGGAGGGCGAGCAGGCCGGCTTCGGCAACAGCCAGGCGCCGGGGCCGCCCCCGGAGATCCTGCCGAGCAGCTCGGGCTTCGACGCCGGCGCGCCGCTGTGGCTGTGGATCGCGGCCTACGACGGCCCGCCCACGGACTACACGGTCGACCTGGTGCTCCGGTGAGCCCGATCTTCGAGCAACGCCTCTGACCCCCTGGTAGCGTCTCGGCCGAGGAGAGAGACGATGGCCAAGACCCACCGATTCCTGTTCGGCGCCCCCTTCGCGGTGCTCGCTGCGCTGTTCCTGTTCGGCTGCCCGCCGATCGACGACGACGACACCGGGGGTGACGACGACGACTCCTCCCCCACGGCGTTCCTGTGCACCGGGCCCGGCTGCCAGAACGCGGGGGACTGCCCGAGCGCGGAGCCCGACGACGGCGACCCGTGCACGTTCAACGGCAACTGCCACTACTGCCCGGGCACGTCGGACACGGCCGACGGCTACACCTGCGACGGCACGTCGTTCAGCTACCAGGGCACGTTCACCTGCAACCCGTAGGGCCCGCTCTGGCGGGCCGACTGCTCCTCGCGCTGGCGTTGTCGCTGGCCGGTTGCTTGACCGAGCCCGGCCCCCGCTCGCGCTCGGACGACGACGACCTGTTCGGAGACGACGACGACGCGGCCGACGATGACGACGCCGTCGATGACGACGACGCGGCCGACGACGACGACACGGGGGACGACGACGACGCCACCGACGACGACGACGCGGTCCCCCTGGACTGCGATCCCCACGCCTCGATCCGCGCGGCGCAGGTCGGCTGCGTCTCCAGCTGGAGCTACACGTTCCCGACCGACCAGGCGCTCCGCGGCTTCGTGGAGTACGGCCCGACGGGGCGGGTGATCCACGGCGAGCAGGACGTCGACGGGGACGGCGTCATCAACGGCGACGACTCCGTCTGGGACATGGCCCACCAGTACGACGACGACGGCCGCATCGTGCAGACGGTGACGCAGTACTCGGCGCCGCCGGCGTTCGACGACTTCGTCGGGACGACGACCTACGACGAGCACGGCTGGGCGGCGTCGGCCTTCTCGGACCTGGACGGGGACGGCGTGGCCAACGGCAACGACCACGCGATGGAGTACGCCACGACCTGGGTCGGGTGCTTGCCCATCGAGCAGATCGGGACCGCGACGTATCACCCGTCCTACCCGGACTGGACGACCCGCCTGGACTACGACTCCCGGGGCTTCGTCGTCGAGAGCCACGCCGACATCGACGGCGACGGGGCGGTGGACGCCGAGGACAGCCTGGTCGAGTACGCCCACGACTACGGCCCGGCCGACGTGCCGAGCTCCACGGAGATGACCTGGGTCGCCCCGAGCTCGATGGCGGACGCCGTGGCGACGACGACCTACGACGCCCTCGGGCGGATCCAGGAGCACTTCAACGACATGAACGGCGACGGAGCGCCGAACGGCTCAGACAGCGTGATCGAGTACGACTGGGACTGCCCCTGACGACCGTCTGGGACAGGAAGGCTCTCCCACGGGAGGGGCCGAGTCGCCCTGACCGGACGGCGGGTAGGATGACCGGTGCCGATGTCGGTCCCGCGTCCTCGTCCCCTGGTCATCTTCGAATCGGGCGACGACCCCGACCGCGTCGTGACGCGGTTCGTCGACGCGCTGCGGACGCCGCCCCCGCCGGTCATCGGGACGGCGGTCCAGCGCCACGTCAACCTCCACGTCCACGAGCGTGAACGCCACTTCTGGTCGCCCTGGCTGAGCCTCGAGATCGTCGAGCGCGACGGCGGCGGCGCCGTGGTCCGCGGCCGCTTCGGTCCGCACCCGAGCATCTGGACGGCGTTCGTCTTCACGCACTTCCTGGTGCTGGTGCTCGGGCTGTTCGGGACCGCCTACGGCTACGCCCAGCACGTGATCGAGGAGCCGGCGTGGGCGCTGTGGTGCGCGCCCGGCGCGGTGTTCCTGCACGCGTTCGTCTTCGGCGCCGAGTTCATCGGCAAGGGGCTGGGGAGCGAGCAGATGTTCCAGATCCGCGACTTCGTGCGCGACGTGGTCGGCGCAGGCGAGCCCGATCGGCGCCCTCAGGGGTAGAGCAGCACGTTGTAGGAGTCGCCCCGCAGGCCGTTGGACAGGTTGACCGGGATGACGCCGACGAGGTCGGGGAAGCCACCGCCGCTGTGTTGCACGTCCGGCACGCCGACCTCGAACAGCTGGGGCCCGTAGACGCCGAGCGCGTAGTCGAGCACCACGTCGCCGAAGCCGGCCGCGGAGTCGGGCTCCCAGCTCAGGCCGTCGAGGATGGAGTCGACGCAGCCGTCGACGTAGTCGATCGCCTGGAAGGCGTCGGGGTCGTCGGGGAAGCTGTCGTAGCAGGCGTCGAAGATCCCGAACGCGGCGCTGATCAGGCCGTCGGAGACGAACAGGACCTGGTTCAGCTCGGCGGTGTTGCTGAAGCCCTCGCCGTGGATCGTGATGTCGTCCCCCTCGAAGAAGACGTTGTTGCCGTAGTTGATCGACCAGATGTCCGGCCCGGCGGGGTCGGGGGCCCAGACCGAGTCGATCAGCTCGAGCGTGGCGAGCGTGTCGACCGAGGCGTCGATCCACGAGATCGCGGGGCCGTACCAGGCGTTGATGATCTGGCCATGGATGGTGCCCCGCAGCCCCAGCCCGAGCACCGCGCTGAACAGGCCGAGCCGAGCCTCCGCTTGCTCCGTGCCGACGGTCGCGACCCGGGACGGCGCGACCGCGAGGGCCGGGATGACGTGCTCGGCGAGGTGCGCGGCGAGCTCGTCGCGCATGTCGATCGCCGCGGCTTCGGAGGGCTCCAGGAGCAGGGCGGCGTCGATGGCGGCGACGACCGCGTCCATGGCGGCGTCGACGTCGTCCAGGGCGTCGGCGGCGCTGGTGTCCAGGTCGGTCGCCTCGACCTCCGCGACGTAGGTGTCCAGCGCGAGGCCGACGGCGTCGATGGCGGCGGCCCAGGCGGCGTCGTCGGGGCCGGCCGGGAAGCCGGCGTCGGCGAGGGTGGCGGCGTCGGGGAAGCCTCCGGGGAGGGTCGGCACGACGGGATCCTCGTGCAGCGCCTGGGCCTCGACGGCGGCAACGTGGTCCTCCAGGACGACGAACAGCGCGAGGGCCTCCGCTTCGACCGAGGCGTCCTCGGCGGGCAGCGCAGCGACGTCGGAGAGCACCTCGGCGGAGGCCGCGACGGCGTCGGTGGCGTCGACCCAGCCCGAGTCGGTGGCGGTCGACAGCGCGGCCACCGAGGCGGTGGACGAGGCGCCGGAGTCGACGTGGGTGCAGCTGACCTCGGCGTCCCCGACCGCGGTGAGGGTCAGCAGCCCCGCGCCGTCCACCGAGGCGCCGGCGGAGGTGGTGGCGAACGCGACGGCGGCGCCGTCCAGGAGCGCTCCCTCCTCCCAGACCGTGCACCCGAGTGACACCTCGACGACGCCGTCGTCCAGCCGGGCGAGGGCCGGGGCGACGATGACCACGTCGATCGCGGGCGGAGGGGTCGCGTCGTCGTCGTCCGCCGCGTCGTCATCGTCCGCCGCGTCGTCGTCGTCCGCCGCGTCGTCGTCGTCCGCCGCGTCGTCGT
>CAYQEG010000375.1:0-5167 GCA_964416435.1 uncultured Rickettsiales bacterium | reverse complement strand
GGGGCCGCCTTCGGGCGGCCCCGGCAACACCCAACCGGGGGGACGGGGGCGCCTGAGGAGCAGGCGCTAGGGAGACGGAAAGATGAAGGTCACAGCAATCCAGACGTCGGGCGCATACGGAGCGACGACGGCTGTCGGCCGCGGGCGGGAAGGACCTGTCCAGGAACCGAAGCCGACGCTCGAACCGGATCCGAAGCCGGTGCTGAGCAAGCAAGTCGAGCCCAAGGGCGCCGCCTCGAGCCAGAAGGCTCGGGAAGCGGACATCCAGCGCTTGGTCGAGACGGCCAACCAGGCCATCGCGCACACGAAGAACCGGGTCCACATCGAGCAGCACGAGCCGACCAACCGGTACGTCATGAAGCTCGTCGACGGGAGCGGAGACCTCGTCCGCCAGTACCCCGCCGAGGACTTCCTCAAGGTGAGCGAGCAGCTTTCCGAGCTGCGCGGCATGCTCTTTGCTTCTGAAGGCTGAGGAGAAACTCAGCCATGCCACTGAACGTCGCAGGGATCATCTCGGGGATCGACACCAACTCGATCGTCAGTCAGCTCATGGACGCGGCCCGCGCGCCGATCCGCTCGATGCAGAGCCAGATCGCGACGCTCGGGACCCGCAAGACCAAGCTGCAGGAGCTCAACTCGCTCCTCAGTGATCTCAAGACGAGCCTCGACGCCGTGGATGGCGCCGACGAGCTCCCCGCCTACGACGTCACCTCGTCCCAGCCGGACAACATCACCGCCACCGCCACGGGCAACCCGACGCCGGGCAGCCACGACGTGCGCGTGCACTACCTGGCCGAAGCGTCCATCGACCGGTCGAACAACTTCAGCAGCCCGACGCAGCAGCTGCGCAAGGGCAACTACAAGATCACGATCGGCAGCGACGTCACCAACGTCGGCATCAACGACGCCAACGGCACGCGCTCCATCGAAGGCCTCGCCGCCTACATCAACGAGAACGTCTCGGGTGTCAGCGCCTACGTGCTCGACCAGGGCTACGGCAGCTCCCCCTACCGACTCATCGTCAAAGGGGACGAGACCGGAGCCGCCAACGACGTGAAGATCCAGGTCAGCAACCACGGCGGCGGCGGCAAGCGGCTGTACAGCTACACGCAGCAGAACGCCCGCGACGCCCGCCTGACCGTCGACGGTTTGACGGTCTACACCGAGACCAACACCCCCGACGACATCCTCCCCGGCGTCCAGCTGGACCTCCTGGACGTCACGTCGGGCAACGCGCGCATCGTCGTCGGCCGCAACCCAGAGCAGATGGCCGAGAACGTCCAGGGTGTCGTCGACTCGTACAACAAGCTCGTCGACTTCTTCCAGTCGAACATCGGCATCGACGCCGACTCCGCCATCCAGGGCGACGCGACCGTTCGAACGGTGCAGCGACGGCTGCAGAACGTGCTGTCCGCCGGCTACGGCAACGCCGACATCGCCGGCTTGAACGCCATCGGCCTCGGCACCGAGCAGGACGGCACGCTGTCCTTCGACAGCGCGGACTTCACCAGCCAGGTGAACGACAACTTCGACAGCGTCGTCAGCATGCTCACGAGCAACGGCCTGTTCGACGGGCTGTTCGACATCGTCGACTCGACCATCGACCCGACCAACGGGATCATCAGCCCGCGGCTGTCCAGCATCGACGACCAGGTGGAGGCCCTCAACGACTCCATCGTCGACGCCGAGTACCGCCTCGAGCAGCGCGAAGCGACGCTGCAGCAGCAGTTCACGGCGATGGAGTCGATGCTCGCCCAGTACCAGGCGACGGGCGACTTCCTTGCCGCCCAGCTCGCGACATTGTCTCAAGGCAACCGGTAGTCGGCCGATAGGTTCAATAGCCGGATTGCAGGTCCGGCAGCCGGGTGGCAGGCCTGGCAGGCGTTTCGAGGAGAATCAGGCATGGTGGCCAGCTTCAAGATGAAGAGTTACACGCGGGCCAAGGTGACGGCCGCGTCCCCCGAAGACACCCTCCTCCTCCTCGTGCGAGAGGCCGTTCGGTCAGCCGAGCAGGCCCGCCTGGAGCAGGATCTCTCCCGTCGCCGCAAGCAGCTGAACAAGTCGCTGCGGATCGTCACCGAGCTCAGCAGCAGCCTGAACCTCGACTACGGCGGCGAGATCGCCTTCAACATGTTGCGCCTCTACGGCTTCATCAGCTCCCGCCTCGCCTCCGCGATCGCTGGAGACGACTCCGGTCTGCCCGACGCGCTGCGCATCCTGCGCCACGTCAAGGAGACCTGGGAAGGCGCCGTCCAGATCGTCCGCGAGGAGCGCACCGCCGCCGCCGAAGCCGGCGGCTGAGCGTGTCCGAGACCGTCGTCGCCTGGCTCCGTGACTACGCCGCGTGTCTGCGCGGCGGCTCGGAGATCCTCGCGCGCGGCGACGACCCCGACCCCCGGTTCCTCGAGCGGTGTCAGAAGTTCGACACCGAGCTGCGTCAGATCGACGTCGATGACCTCCGAACCACCACCGGGGCGGGGGAGGGGAAGGTCCTGCTCGCGGGGCTCCAGGAGGCCCGCGCGCAGTTCGAAGCCGCGATCCGCGAGAGGCAGCAGCAGATCGCTGGACGTCTCCGCAATGTCGGCCGCGGACGGACCGCCCTGCGAGGCTACTCCGACGCCGGTGAGCACCAGCGGGTAGGCCCCCTCTACTTCGAGAAGTCCCTCTAGCCCGAGGCTGGCACGGTTCCTGCTTCGTTTCGAACGGGGTGCCCCTTGTGCGCCCCGAACGGAGCCGCAGATGAGCCAGAACCAGGCCGCGCAGCAGCAGCAGCGACGACGACACTACCGGGTCGACGTCAACCTCAACCTGCGCCTCAAGGTGGCCGACGTCCGGGCTGACGGGCGCCGCGACGAGATCGACCACTACGAGGAGCTGAGCGCCGCGGCGAACCGCTACCGCAAGGAGCTGCCGCCCACCGGTCGCCAGTTCATGGACCGGCTGATGCGCACGCTGGACGTGCTGACGGCCGAGCTCGCCGAGCGCCGGGGCAGCGCCGGCTGGTGCCCCCGCGTCGTCGTCGAGGCGGACCTGAGCGCCGGCGGCGTCGGCTTCCTGTGGGACTCCTTCCACGCGCCGGGGACCGTCCTGGACGTCGAGTTCTCGATCCACGACGTCGCCAGCGACGTCCCCTTCCAGCTCCGCTGCATCGTGATGCGGGCCCAGCAGCGCAAGGACGCCGAGGGGTTCGAGCTCGGCCTGGAGTTCGACGAGATGCCCCAGGCCAGTCAGCAGCGCCTGGTCCGCGCGCTCCTGGATCTGCAGCGGGTGCAGCTGCGCGAGCGGAGTCGGCGGCGGTGACCTGGCGGCTCCCGGTAGCGACCGCGGTCGCGCTGCTGTCCCTGCTGGTCTCGGCCGGCGTGGACGCGGCCGAGCCGCTGCCGCCGGTGCCGACCTACGCCCCCCCCTCCCTCAGCGGGCCGGTGATGCCGGACCGGGCGTTCCTGGTCTCCGGTCAGCTCGCCATCGGCGCGCAGCCGTCCGCGGCCATGAAGCAGATCTACGGCAGAAAGAACCCGTGGTCGGGCGAGCTGCGGCTTCACTACCTGTTCGGGGAGCGGTTCGGCGTCGGTGCCGGCGTCGGCTTCTCGGTCCGCAAGGGGACCGGGATCGCGCCGGCGGACGAGGAGCCTCCCGAGACCTGGATGTGGCAGATCCCCGTCCACGTCGAAGGCTCGATGCGGCTGCTGATCTTCCGAGAGCAGCCGGTCGTGCCCTACCTGCGCGGAGGCTTCGACGCCGTCATCTGGAACGAGACCTGGCCCGACGTCAACGGCGACCGGCAGGGGCTCGCGGGCGTCAAGTGGGGGGTGCACGCGGGCGGGGGCGCCCAGTTCCGCCTCCCGTTCCCCGAGATCAACATGCGGGGGCGCCAGGTCGGCGACCCGGTGCTCGACGACATCTGGCTGCACGTCGAAGGGTGGGTCCGCTCGGCGGACGACTTCGGACGGAGCGGCCTCGACCTCAGCGCGGCCGGTGGGGCGATCGGCCTGACGCTGCTGATGTGAGGGCTCGACCATGAAGCTCCGAGTTCTGCTGACCTTCGTGGCCTTCGGCCTGCTGCCGGCGGCTGCGTCCGCCGACGACCCGGTCGCCGGCACCGTCGTCGCGATCGACGGCGACACCTACGTCGTCGACCTGGCGGGCGAGGTCGGCGTCTCCCGCGGCAGCGTGCTGCAGGTCTACCGCCAGCTCCCCGCCGCCCGCGGCTCCGCCACCTACCGCGACGCCTCTCCCTGGTGGGAGGTCGGCCAGCTCGAGGTGCAGGCGCTCGGCGACGGGGTCGCGGTCGCGGTCTGGAGCGGCGGGCCGCCCGAGCCGCTGCCCGCCGGGCTGGACGAGAGCGGAGCGCCCGCGGACGCCGTGCACGTCGGAGACCGCGTCCGCGCCACCGCCGCGATCGGGGCCCGCCCGACCCGCGTGCGGGTCACTTTCGCGACCGGCGACCTCTTCGAGCACCACGAGGAGCACCTGCAGGGCGATGGCGCCGAGCTCATGGGCGAGTGGCTGCGCGGGTTGCGTTCGATGGAGGGGCCGATCGAGATCGAGGTCCACCCGCGCATCGCCGAGCTGGGGCAGGTCACCGGGGACGTCAACCGGCAGCTCTCCGACTTCGGGGACGCCCCGTTCGGCCCCGCGCCGGGCGAGCCGACGACCCCCGTCGAGGGGCTGTACCAGCACGCCCCGGCGCCGGTCGCGATCCCCGACGGCCGGGAGGTCATCGTGGTGGACGAGGTCGGCGACAAGCCGGACGTCTGGCACTACCTCGACCCCGTCACGCTCGCGTGGCGGCGGGGCGAGCGGGTCGCCGAGGCCCTCGCCTCCCATCTCGGGGTCGCCCCCGACGCGATCGTGATCCGGGTGGTGCCGCGGCCGACGACCGAGCTGGAGCTCGCGACGAAGACCCCCGGCTACGACACGCCGGCGGAGCAGCTGCGCATCCTGGCGAACAGCGTCGACTGGGCGGAGCCTCCGCCGCGGCGTCCGGCGCGGACCGGCACGTCCGAGGAGTCCGAGGACGACGAGGCTCCCGCGCCGAAGAAGCGGCGCCGCCTCATGGAGCGCGTCCCGATCGACGAGGTTTCCTAGACGGACCCTCGTGATCATGGGGTCCGTCTAGGAGCGTGTAGCGCATTGGCCACCTGTCGCCCCATGGACCGGATGCGTC
>CAYQEG010000374.1:0-5185 GCA_964416435.1 uncultured Rickettsiales bacterium | reverse complement strand
CGGACGACGACGACGCGACGGACGACGACGACGCCACGGACGACGACGACGCGACCGACGATGATGACGCCACGGACGACGACGACGCGACGGACGATGACGACGTGGGTCCGGACGACGACGACGACGTGGGTCCGGACGACGACGACGACGTGGGTCCGGACGACGACGACGTGGGCCCGGACGACGACGACGCGAGCGGCGACTGTGACGGGCCGTCGTCGTTCGACAACGAGACCGAGCCGAACGACGACTCGGGGAGCATCACCGACGTCATCGCCACCGCTGACGGCGAGTTCATCGTGTTCGGCACCTCGACGACCTGCACCAACGACGGGAGCGACTGGACGGGCGACGTCGACTGGTTCGAGCTGGAGTACGGCTGCACCGGCGCCGCGAACGCGTTGCTGGAGTGGAGCGTTCCGGCCGACCTCGACCTGGTGATCGCGGACTCCGCTACCTCCTCGCTGATCGACCAGCAGTACTCCGTGTCGATGTCGTCGCCCGAGGAGTCGAACTTCACGCTGCCGGGGAACATCATCGTCGGCGTCTTGTGCTGGGACGGCCCCGCGGGGCTCGACTGGACCATGACGCTCAGCTTCTGAGGACCCGCCCATGTGCCGGAACATCCGCCCCCTGTTCAACTTCGAGCCGCCCGCGACCCCCGACGAGGTCGAGGCCGCCGCGATCCAGTTCGTGCGCAAGGTGAGCGGCTCGACCAGGCCGTCCCAGGCCAACCAGGCCGTGTTCGACCAGGCGGTGGAGGAGATCGCCGCGGCCACGGCGCGGCTGGTCGCGGGCCTGACGACGACCGCCCCCCCGAAGAACCGGGAGGCTGAGGCGGCGAAGCGACGGGAGCGGAACGCGAAGCGGTTCGGTCGGGCCTGATCGGAGCGATCAGCCCTCGGTCTGGCGGCGACGGGCGCCCGCCGGTTCGGCCTCGCGCGTCGCTTCGGTCAGCTCGGCGGAGGGCTCGCTGGCGGTGATCGGCGCCGACGCGCCCGACGCGTCCATCAGCCGGGCCGCCAGGTCGTCGACCTGCTCGTCGGCGTGGTGCACGTGGGCACCGATCCCGAGCACCGACATCACCACCGCGGCCGCGACGAACAGCGCGAGGATCGCGGTCTGACCCGCGGGGAGGAGCGCCAGGGCGGCCACCCCGACGGCGCCGGGGATGCCGAGCACCACGACGGCGCGCAGCAGCCACACCAGCCAGTCGGGCATGCCGACGGTTCCGCGGATGCGGGTGCCGGTGGCGGCCGGCTCGAGGGTGGCGTTCACGGTGGGCTGGTACAGGGACCACCAGTCCCGCTTGTTCAGCCCGACGTTGATGGATTCGCCGGAGACGCGGCCCTTCATCGGCTTGTCGCCGAGGGTGAAGGGCCCGCCGCGGAACGGCTGGGGGCTCCATCGGGTCTGGCCCTTGATGCGGTCGGCGACCTCCTCGGGGTCGCCCGGCACGAGCAGGTCGAGCTCGACTTTGCGGGGCATGGTTCCTCCGGCCCCACCCTACCGCTGACCGCGGACGCCGACCCGGGAGTCGTCACTCCTCCTTCAGCGCGTCGATGGCCGCGATGAAGCGGTCGGCGATCCAGACGTAGCCCGCCTTCGTGTGGTGGATCAGGTCCCCGGCGCCGAGCTTGGGGTCGGCGTAGTACCAGCCGATCATGGAGCCGTCCCCGCCCATCGCGGCGTGCCAGTCCCAGAAAGCGCAGCCGTGCTCCGCGGCGACCTCGCGCTGGACCTGGGCGACCGGGGCGGTCCGGTCCCAGATCGCGAACCGGCCGTCGCCGTGCTTCCAGCCGCGGTCGCTGGGGCCGGCGAGGATGCAGGGCACCTGCTCGGCCGGAAGCGCGCGGCGCAGCTTGCTCAGCACGGCGTCGAGGTCGGCGCGGTAGGCGTCCATGGAGTACCGCTGATCGGCCGCCTCGTTGGTGCCGTACGCCAGCACCACGAGGTCGGGAGCGAGCCCGACGACGCCGCCGCCGAAGAGGTCCTCGTCCCAGTGGAGCCAGTCCCGCGCCTCGCGGCCCCGGATGCCCATCGAGTCGACGATCGCGCCCCCGCCGTCGGCCTCCATCGAGACACCGAAGATCCGGACCGGGCCGTCCCCCCGGGGGGCGACCTGCAGGCGGTGCTTGCCCGAGGAGACCTCGATCCGGTGGAGCTGCAGGGCCGGCGCCTCCCCGGCCGTGGAGACGGCGAACGGCTCGCCCCCGTCGACCGTGAGGAGCAGCGTGCCGCCGCCCGGCTGGACCAACGTCCAGACGTCGAAGTGGTCCACGGTGCGGCCGTACCTCACGCTCCGGGCGGTCTCCACCCAGCCGAAGTCGCGGGGGTCCTGCGAGCCCACGCTCATGCCCGCGAACCCGAGCAGGCCGTCCTTGTAGGCGTTCGCCTTGGAGTGCCAGTCGGACATCCAGCCGTCGGTCCGACACAGGTTGATGTCGGAGGCGCGGTGGCCCTTGTACAGCGCCGCGGGCAGCACGAAGCCATGGCCGCCGTCGCCCCACCGCTCCTGGAGGGCGTGGCGGATGCGCCCCGTCCAGAAGTCCCCGCCGGTGTGGGACGCGCCCCAGAAGCTGAGGCGGACCCGCTCCCCGGCGTCGGCCCGGGCGAAGGTGTCGGCGATGCGGGCGAGCACCTCGGGGGGGCCCTGCAGCGGCTGGGCGGGGAGGGCGTCGGGGTCCGCGCCGGGGAGCTGGCCCGGATCCATGACGACGACCTCGGTCATGCCGGTCGGGTCGGGGCGGGGCAGCTCGCCCTCGTAGGTGCGGCCGCCGGGCCGCTCCGGCTTGCTCGGCATCGCGGCCAGCTGCTCACGGCAGGACGGCAGCCCGGCGGGGCCGGGCGCCTCGGTGGCGTCGATCACGATGGGCGTGGGCGGGGTGGCGGCGGGCCCGGCCGCCGGGGCGCTCAGCGCGAGCAGGGAGAGCAGCGTCGTCTTCAGCTTCACGGCGAGCATCCTACGAGGTCGGACCGGAGTCTTGGGGGCACGCGCTCAGCTAGGCTGCCGATTCGGAGGACGGGATGGCGAAGCGGGCGGTGATGGTTGTGGTCCTGGCGCTGGGGGGATGGCTGTTGAGCGGCTGTCCGACGACCACGTCGAGCGCGGGGTGCACCAAGGACGTGGACTGCAAGGGGGACCGGATCTGCGGGCCGGACGGGCGCTGCGTCGCGCCTGGGGGGACCACCGCGACCGCTGCGGTACCCGAGGCCCGCCCGCCGGCGGCGGAGACGGCCGCCACCCCCGCGCCCGTCGCGGGAGCCCGCGGCGGGGTGCTCGCGTGGGTGGTCTCGGGCGAGGTGTCGACCAGCGTCTGGCTGCCCGACGGCGGGGAGCCGATCACCCAGCCCGGCGTCTGGATCTCGACCGGGGACGCGCTGTGGGCGTGGACGTCGGAGCGGGTCCCCGTGGCGACCTGCGTCTGCGACGAGAACTTCGACTGCGGCAAGCGGGTGCCCGACGGCGGCTCGGCGACCGTGGCGTACGTCGAGCAGGTCGGCGGCGGAGCTCGCCACGACTTCGCCCGGGCGCCGTCTCCCGAGGACGTGGACGGGTCGGGAGACTGGGTCGAGCAGACCGTGCTGCTCGGCTCCGTGGGGCCGTACCTGTTCGTGCGCCACGCGGGCCAGTACTACGGCTGCGGCGCCGCCCACCCCAGCTGCGGGGGCAACTTCGACGCGTGGGACGTCGCCACCGGGAAGGCGCCGGTGCTGCTGACGCCGACGGAGTACGGCGCCCTGAAGGGGCGGGAGATGAGCGAGGCGTGCGCGGTGCTCAACAAGATGGAGTTCCCCGATCCCATCACGCCCGCCGACCTGTCGTTCACGGTGATGACGCCGGTGTTCGACCCGTCCGGCGCGCTGCACTTCGACTACCAGTTCACCGCCGGCACCTTCGGGGCGGCGTCGGACTGCTCGTGGGGGTACGGCACGACGTCGGCGACGATCAAGGCGCTCGAGCTCCCGGCCGCGTTGCGGCCCTGGGCCCAGGCGCCGCCGGAGCTCTCGTCGTGGCTCGCCGAGCACTCCGGCAGCGAGCTGCGGGGGTGGAGCCGCGTGACGGAGGGGTCGGAGGCGGCCCGCTCGGCCGCGGGCCTGTTCGGCGGCTGATCAGGCCGTCGCGACGCCGATGGTCAGGCTGACCTCGGTCGAAGCGGCCTCGGCGGTGGCCTTCATCATCAGGCCTTCGCTCTTCGCCTCGTCGGCCCAGCCGTCGTCGGGGTTGCGGGTGTCGCGGGGCCCCCGGGTGGCGTAGGGCGCCTTGGCGTGGACCGCGTCGCTGACCGCGTCGGGGAAGTAGGTCTGCGTCGTGATGAGGGTGTTGTTGTCCAGGTGCACCTTGACGTGCATGTGCACGGCGCGACCGGGGTACCAGCCGGGGTAGACCGACGTGAACTGCACGCGGCCCTCCTTGTCGGTCACCTGCAGGCCGCGCAGGAAGGTCTGCCCGGTGGTGTCGACGTCGTTGGCGTCGCCCTGGCCCGGGTAGCCGCTGTACCAGCCGTTGGCGTCGCAATGCCACAGGTCGACGACCGCGTCGGCGATCGGCTGGCAGGTGGCGGCGTCGACGACGCGCAGGCGCACGTCCAGCGGCCAGCCCTGCCGGTCCTCGCTGATGTCGCTGCGCACCTGCTCGACGTCGAACCAGAACGGCCCCTCGGTCTGGGCCGGCTGGAGCACGCAGTCGGGGGAGGCGCTGTCGTCGTCGTCCGCGGGGGTGGTGTCGTCGTCGTCCGTCGCGTCGTCGTCGTTGGCCGCGGTGGCGTCGTCGTCGTCGATGACGGGGGCCGGGTCGCAGCCTGCGACGCCGGCCCCCGCGGTGACGAGGGCGAGGGAGCCGAGCCGCTCGAGGGCCTGGCGTCGGGTGAGGTTCAGGTCGTCGTCGGTCTCTCGGCTCATGCCGCAGACCGTAGTGGCGGATCTGGCGCGCGTCTACTCGGGGGAGATCAGCGCAGACGCCGGCGGAGCACCGCGAACAGCGGGAAGAGCAGGGCGACGGAGGCGCCGCGGGATCCCGGGCTCAGGGAGCCGGAGCAGTCGTCGCAGTCGAAGTCGCCCGGGTCGTCGACCGCGATGTCGTCGTCGTCGTCGCCCGGCACCTCGCCGGTGTCGTCGTCGTCGGTCGCGTCGTCGTCGTCGGTGGCGTCGTCGTCGTCGGTTGCGTCGTCGTCGTCGGTGG
>CAYQEG010000373.1:0-5208 GCA_964416435.1 uncultured Rickettsiales bacterium | reverse complement strand
TCCGAAAACCCCTTCGTTCGCGCGGATTTGCGGCGCTGATTCGTTTGAGTTTCTGACCGCGGTCAGGCGACGGTCTCTCCGCCCTCGCCGACGGCCACCGGAAATCCCCAGAGTTTGCAGGTGGTTGCGTGGCGCAAGGGATGGGGGCGCCGATCGCGACGCCGAGGGTTCTACGCAAGTGCCCGGAATCGTTGGCGGTGAATCCAAGCCGACCTTCGACCCTCCACCCCCGAGTCGTTCCCGCAACCCCAACAGCGCCCAGGCGCGGAAGCGAGGTGCCGCATGTCGGCTCGCAGACTTCAAGAGCTGCCAGACCGCGTCGGTGTGTTCGAGATCCTCGGCCTGAGCTGGCCGATCATGGTCTCGACGCTGTCGTTCACCGTGATGATCGTCGTCGACAGCATGTTCGTCGCGCGCATGGGCACCGCGCCCCTGGCGTCGATGGCGTTGGCGACGTCCGTCACGTTCCTCCTCATCTCGTTCGGCATGGGCCTGCTCCGGGCGACCAAGGTGGTCGCCGCGCAGCGGACCGGCGCCGGGGACGAGGCGGCGGTGGACGGGAGCGTCGTGCAGGCGGTCGGCCTGGCGGTCGTCATCGGCCTGCTGGTCACCGCGTTCGCGCCGTTCGGCGAGCTCGTGTTCGTCGCGATGGGCGGCAGCCCCGAGGTGGTCGGTCACGCCGACGCCTACTTCACGGTCCGGGTGCTCGGTGCGCCGCTCGCCTTCGTGCTGATCGCGCTGAAGGCGTGGTTCGAGGGTCGCGGCGACACGCGCACGCCGATGGTGGCGTCGGTGCTCGCCAACGCCGTCAACATCACCCTCGATCCGCTCCTCATCTTCGGGTGGGGGCCGGTGCCGGCGATGGGTACGGGCGGCGCGGCGCTGGCGACGGTCATCGGCGTCGGCGTCGGGCTGGCGTTCGTCAGCCATCGCACCCGGACCGCGCTGCGGGGCCGGGACGTTCGCTGGCGGCTGGATGGGTCGATGGTCCGGGAGCTGCTCCGGTTGGGGCTGCCGATGGGCGTCGGTCGCTCGGTCGACGTGCTCGCGTGGCTGGTGTTCGTCTCGATGCTCGCGCGCGTGGGTGAAGTGCACCTCGCCGCGCACGTCATCGTGATGCGCATCGTGTCGGTGAGCTTCCTGCCCGGCTGGGCGGTGGGCGAAGCGTCCGGCGTGTTCGTCGGCATGGCGGTCGGCGCGAAGCGACCCGCGATCGCGCGCCAGGCGTGGCGCTCGGCCACGTTCGTCGCGGTCGGGATCATGACCGTGATGGCCGTGATCTTCGTGCTCGCGCCGGGACCGTTCATCGCGCTGTTCGACGCCGAGCCGGAGGTGGTGCGGGTCGCTCGCGACCTGATGCTGGTGGCCGCGGCGTTCCAGCTGTTCGACGCGGTGGCGATGGTGGGCATCGGCAGCCTCAACGGCGCCGGTGACACCCGGTTCACCATGGTCGCGACGGCGGGAGCGATCTGGGGCATCAACCTCCCCGTCGCGTGGCTGTTCGCCATCCACCTGGAGCTGGGGGCGGTCGGCGCGTGGCTCGGGCTGCTGGTCGAGATCGGGGCGCTGGCCGTGATCATGACCCGGCGCGTCCAGGGCGCCGCGTGGCTCGGGGAGGCCGAAGAGGCGCCGCGCGCGCTGCCCGAGGGGGCCGCGACCGCGGCCGCGTAGGCGACTACATCGCTTCGCGATCCTCCATTCGGGCGAGGAACGCCTGGAGGCTGACCTCGCCGTCCGGCTCGAACTGCTCGGGCAGGACGGCGAGGTTCTCCATGCGGTCCGGCCGGAAGCTGCGGTAGTCGTCCCGCAGCTCGCACCACGCCGCCAGGGACCAGGTCGAACCCCAGAAGTAGAGGCCGACCGGGCGCACCGTCCGGATCGTGCTCTGGCCGTCGGCGCGCGTGTAGCCGAAGCGCAGCTTGTGGTGATCGGCGATGGCGCGGCGCAGCTGGGTCATGCCCTTCGTCGCGTACGCCGCCCAGCTGCGCTGGATGGCGAACAGCGGGGTGTCCAGCAGGATCGCCCGGAGCGGCTCGGGGAGCA
Source organism: uncultured Rickettsiales bacterium (assembly GCA_964416435.1). Classification (GTDB taxonomy): domain Bacteria; phylum Myxococcota_A; class UBA796; order UBA9615; family UBA9615; genus CAYQEG01. The sequence continues at coordinate 3,165 of CAYQEG010000373.1, read as the reverse complement.
CCGCCTCGACCTTGGTCATCGCGGTGCGAGACGCGGCCGCGAGGTCCGGGTCGGTCCACGCCTCGACCATGCGGGCGCCCAGGGCGAGCGCCTCGATCTCCTCGGCGTTGAACGTCAGCGGCGGGAGCTCGTAGCCGCGCTGCATCGCGTAGCCGACGCCCGCCTCGCCGCGGATCGGCACGCCCGACCGCTCCAGGTCCTTGATGTCCCGGTAGACGGTGCGACGGCTGACCCCCAGCTCCTTCGCGAGCTCCTCGGAGGTGGCGAACTTGCGGGCGCGCAGCAGGTGCACCAGCTGGAACAGTCGATCGGCGCGTCTCATGAGCCCTTCCCGAACCACGCTACCGCGGCGTTGAGCTCCTCGCGGGCCCGGTCGATGACCACCGGCTCCTGTCCGTCCAGCGCCGCCCGGAAGCCGGCGATGGCGCGGGCCAGCGCCTGTCGGGCGTCGCCCCGAAGCTCCACGTGCAGGGCCTCGGCCCGCTCCAGGGCGACGGCGTTGGGGAGCAGGTCCCGGGGGTGGATCTTGAGCCGCTCCATCTGCTTCTTCGCGGCCGCGATCTGGGTCTTCGTCAGGCGGCCGGGCATCTGCTCGATGATCATCTCGCGCGTCTGGCCGGTGCCGACGACCGTGGTCTCGACCTGCAGGATGCCGTTGAGGTCGTACGTGAAGCGGATGTCCAGGTGCTGGTCGCCGGCGGGGCCGGGGGGGATGCCGCCGACGTTGTACTCGCCGAGCTTGCGGTTGAAGCGGACCTGCGCGTGCTCGCCCTGGTAGACCTCGACGTTGATGACCGACTGACCGTCGGAGACGGTGGAGAACCGCTCGACGCGGCTGCACGGGATGACCGTGCCGCGCTCGATCAGCGGGGAGAAGACCCCGGGCACGTACCGCTCCCCGACCTTGCTGGCGACCTCGATCCCCATCGTGAACGGCGCGACGTCCGTCACCACCAGGTCGTCCACCGCCGCGTCGCCCTGCTTGAGGGCCGCCTGGATGGCGGCGCCCATCGCCACCGCTTCGTCCGGCGGCAGGCTCCGCAGCGGCATCTTGCCGAACACCTGGGCGGCCAGCCGCACGACGCACGGCATGCGCGTCGCCCCCCCGACCAGCAGCACCTCGTCGATCCCGTCGGCGGTCAGCTCCGCGTCCATCAGCGCCCGCCGCACCGGTCGCCCCATGCGCTCCAGCAGGTCGCCCCACCAGCCCTCGGCGTCGTCGCGGGTCACCTCCAGATCCAGGTCGACCGCGCCCGCCTCGCCGAGCTCCAGACCTGGCGCGACGACTCGAGCGGACGGCGCCTCGGTCAGCTCCCGCTTGCACCGCTCGCAGGCCGCGCGCAGCCGGGCCATGGCGGCGGGGTGCAGGCGCGGGTCGACGCGGTGCTCGCGGGTGACGCGCGTGGCGACGCGGTCGGCGAGCACGTCGACGAAGTCCTCGCCCCCGAGCCGGGAGTCGCCCGCCGACGACTGGATCTCGATGACCCCCTCGACGATCTCGAGCACCGTCACGTCGAACGTGCCGCCCCCGAGGTCGAGCACGACCGCCCGAAGCTCGCGCTCCCGGGCGTGCAGCCCGTACGCGAGCGCCGCTGCCGTCGGCTCGTTGATGATGCGCTCGACCTTCAGCCCGGCGATCTCCCCCGCCGCGCGGGTCGCCTGCCGCTGCAGGTCATCGAAGTACGCGGGCACCGTGACGACCGCTTCGGTCACCGGCTGCCCCAGGTACGCCTCGGCGTCCGCCTTGAGCGCCGCGAGCACCAGCGCCGACAGCTGCGGCGCGCCCAGCTCCCGGTCCCCCAGCCGCGCCGTCCGCTCGGTGCCCATGTCGCGCTTGAACGCCGCCGCGGTCCGGTTCGGCGCGGTCGTCATCCGGGCGAGGGCCGCGTCGCCGACCAGGATGCGCCCGTCGTCCCCCACGCTGACGACCGACGGCGTGAGCTCCCGGCCCACCGCGTTGGGCAGGAGCACCGGGTCGCCGTCCTGCAGCAGGGCGACGGCGGAGTTGGTGGTGCCGAGGTCGATCCCGACGATTGGCGCAGTCACGTCAAGCCCTCCGTGCACGCTCGCATCAGCTGGAGCAGCGCCCAGATGGCCAACATGGTGCCGCATCCGGGGATGCCCAGCTCGGATCCGCAGCCGCCCCCCGCGCGGGGGCGCGGATCGGGGTCGAAGCTCAGGCTGCCGGGACGCTCCCACGCAGGGCGGAGCAGCTGCCACAGGCTGGGGCCGTGCTCCGACAGCCGCTTCCCGACGGCGGCGGCGCGGCCGGGCTCCTCCCGCACGAACGCCCGGAACGCGGCCATCGTGGCCGGCGCGGCGGGCTCGGAGTCGAGCACCGACCGGGCGAGCAGCCCCCGCTGGTGCGCCGGCAGCAGCCCCGCCACCGACTCCAGCTCCCGCACCAACACCCACTTCGCCATCGTGTTTCCGCGGAGCTGCCGCAGCTGTCCGCCGTGGCGGTCCATCCAGTCCTCGAGCCGGGCCCGCACCGCGGCCGCGGCGTCGAGCCGACCCTCGGCGAGGAGCAGCAGCACCGCGTTGACGACCGGCTGGACGGGGATGTCCGCGTCACGGTCCAGCAGCCGGGCGCACAGCTCCAGGACCTCGTCGACGTCGCTCCGGTTGACCGCCGCGGTGAGCCGGACGGTGCCCGCGAAGCCGGCCAGCTCGTCCGGGGGGGCCGCTGCGTCCTCGTGCTCCCCGGTCCAGACCGTCGGCCCGACCTCGAACGGGGCCCGCCGGGGAGCCAGGTCGTCGGGCTCGTCCGGGTCGGTCTCGAGGCGCAGCGTGCGGGGCGGCGTCGTCACCTCGTCGCTCGGGCGGGCCCGCAGCTCGTCGGCCGGCCGCACCACGCGGATGCTCGCCCGTCGCCGGGGCTCCCGGGGGAGTCGCCGCCGCGCGACGTCCCAGGCGGCGCGCACGCGCTTGAACCCCTCCGGGTCCCGCTCCGGCTTGTGGATCTTCACGAGCCGCAGGTACGCCCGGCGGGCGGTGTCGTGGTCGACGCCGCGCTCGACGCCGAGCACGGCCAGGGCCTCGTCCAGGGACACGGACGATCAGCATGCAGGAACCGGGGTCGGCCGTCCGGTGGACCTCGCCGGGAGCGGCCTCATTGCGCCAACCGAGTTTGATGACCCGACAATCCGAAGGTCCCGGGGTCCG
>CAYQEG010000372.1:0-5213 GCA_964416435.1 uncultured Rickettsiales bacterium | reverse complement strand
GATCGGGCCGCGGGGCGGAGGAGGCGTGGTCAGAAAGCCTGGGCGGCACAGTGAGATCGGGGCGCGGGACGGAGGAGGCGTGGTCAGAAAGCCTGGGCGGCACAGTCAGTATCGTGAGGGGCCGTCTAAACGGCCCATCACTCATATGCGGCCTCACCGGAGAGGGCACGGGCCCGAGATCCAGGAGCGAGGAGGGAGCGATGCGGGCCATCGTGACCGACGAGCGACGCCGGGATCGGGCTCGTGGACCGACGGTGTGTGGGCTGCAGGTAGGTGATGGGTCGCTTAGAGCGTGTCGAGGAGGGCGTCCCAGCGCTCGGCGGGGAGGGCGACGCGCGGCTGGAAGCACATGGTCCAGCCCGGCCCGGAGCGGTCGACGTCCTGCAGCGAGCCGAAGGCCCGGATCCGGCTTCCGCCGAACACGAGCTCGAGCTCGAGCAGATCGCACACCGGCACCGGCTCGGCCAGGGAGCGCAGCAGCAGGGCCCCTCCCGAGCACTCTTCGACGAGCACCTCGACCGACCCGCCCTCCGCGTGCACGCAGGCGCGGAGCGCGCGGCCGTCCAGGGGAAGCTCCCGCCGGTGCTCCCGCCGACTCTCCGCCTCGAGCACCGCGTCATCGATGGCCGCGTCGAGCTGCTTCAAGCCGAACGGCTTGGCGAGCAGCCGGGACGCGCCGAGCGACTGCAGCATGCGCCCCTCGCGGCTGTTCGGGGAGTAGACAGCGCTGGCGACGACGACCGGCACCGCGCGGGTGGAGCTGATGCGCCGGGCGATCCGGAGCACGCCCAGGCCGTCCATGCCGGGCAGGCAGACGTCGAGCACGACGAGGTCGGGGGGGCAGTTGGAGAGCGCGAACAGCGCCTCTTCGCCGTCTACCGCGACGACGGTCTCCCAGCCGAGGAGGTGCAGCATCTGCTGCCCGATCTCGGCGGCGTCGGGATCGTCTTCGACGAGCAGGGCCAGGGGGCGCGCGGCGTCGCTGTCCCCCGAACGTCGCCCGCTCTGATCCGGTGCCGGATACCTCAATTGTCAGTCCGTCCTCAGGGCCGCCCTGCCTTCCGTTGTACGCGGCCAGAGGAGAAGCCGCAACAACGGAGTCCGGGCTCGCCAGAGGCCAACGATCAGAAGTGGACGACGAAGCCGGCCGGGCTGGCGGCCACGACCTGGGGCCGGAATCGACGCGGGTCGTAGCGCTCGGCGGACCACGGTGAACGGGGAGGCTCCGCCAGGGTCGCCCAGTGAGCGAGCACCCCCATCGCGACGAAGGCGCCTGCGGGCAGCGCGAACAGGCCGACGAACTCGGGGTCCCACCCCGCCCAGTCGAGCGGTTGCACGAGCACCATCATGAGGTTGACCATGCCGGTGCCGATCGCCATCGCGGCGATCCCCGCCCGCCGAAGGTAGTGGGCCATGCGGCGGCGATCGGTGCTCGTCCGGATCGCCTCCAGCACCAGCGCGTTGGTCACCAGGCCGGAGACGCCGATCCCGATGAACAGCAGGTTGACGGTGGCGCCCTGGAACCAGCCCGGCTCGTGGTTGATGCCGGCGAGGAAGTAGCCCGTCTCCAGGCCGAGGAACACCAGCGTCGTCGTCCCCCACATCCCCAGGTGGTGCTGCATGTCCCGCTCGAAGCGGGGCTTCCAGTCGGGCGTGTCGAGCGGATCGACCCACGGCTCGTTGGGGTCGTGCGCCTGGGCCGTAGACGGGGCCACGGCGGCGAGCGCGATGAGGGCGGCGAGCAGGATGATCAGCAGTCGCATGGCGGCTCCCACGTGCAACGCCCGCGGCGCATGGATCGGGCGAAGGACTGCCCGCTCGACCCGGCGAATGGAGAGCACCTCTAGAGCGTCAGAACGACATACCACGCCACCGGAGCGCCGACGATGTCCCACGCTGTGACCATGCCGCACGAAGCCTTCCGGGCTTCGCCCCTCCTCCTCGCGGTGCTGACGCTGTCGTTGATCGCATTGTCGCCGCTCGCCTCCGCCCGGGCCACCGAGCCCTCCCCGGGCGGAGGTGCGGTGGTGGAGGCCCCGGTCGAGTCCCACGCCCCCGGCTGCACCTGCGAGGAGCACGCGGCCCCGGCCCCCCGGCCGCGCAACAAGCGCACCTTCAAGGGCGACGTCAGCCGCGGCTGGGTCCACGTCGGCGGCGGCTTCGGCGCGACGGTGGCCGACGTCGACAAACGCTACTCGGTGCGCAGCGGCCGCTTCACGGTGGGCGGCGGCAAGTACGTCCCCTTCTTCTACGGCGGCGGCGGCCTCGAGATCACGGGCAGCGAGTTCGACCCGATCAAGCTCAGCGGCGTCGGCTACGCCGGCTTCGCGCCCCCCATCCCGGTGTTCCACCCGATGGTCGGCATCCGGGTCGGCGGCGGCCACCACCTGACGGTGGACGGCATGAAGCCTCACGTGCTCATCGGCCCCCAGGCCGGCTTCATCCTGCGGCGCTTCGACGCGCGCGCCCCCGGCATCCGCGTGATGCTCGACGCCGGCGTGGAGTGGCGGTTCGTGGAGCGGCGGCCCGCGTCCGAGCTGATGCTCACCTTCGCCGCCGTCTTCTAAACGGCCCCTCATGATTATGAGGCCCCGGGAGCGGGGAGGATGGAGGGCCGAGGTCAAGGACCGAAGAGGGAGCGGGGCTTGCCCCCCGTGACCTGAGGGACGCAGGAACCGGGTCTCCAGACCCGCGCGGAGGGCCTCAGTGTTGTGAGGGGCCGTTTAGACGACCCCGGCGGCCGGACTACGAGCCGTTCTGGACGACGCGACGCAGCCCGGCTCGGTTGTTCACCTTGGGTCGGCGCGGGTGGCTGATGAGCCCGTCCTCGGCGAACCGCGCGAGGATCCTCGAGAACGTCTCGTGCCGCATCCCCAGTTGGCGAGCGACCGAGCGAGCCGTCGACCCGTCCAGCTCCGTCGACACACAGGACACCTCGCCGAGCAGGAACCGGGCGACGCGCACGGTGGTCGACTCGGCCTGCAGCCGGCGCTGGCACGCGATCGACTCGAGCTCGGCGAGCAGGCAGTCGGTGACCGCGCAGGCGACGGCGCCGTTCTCTTCCATCCAGGCTCGGAGCGTCGCGACGTCGATGGAGCAGGCTTCCCCCTCGGTGTAGACGACCGCGTCGACGTCCGACGGCCTCTGAGCGAGCGCCCGCCAGCCGACCATCGCGCCGGGGCCGCGCAGGGACCACAGCTGCTCCCGCCCCTGCAGGTCGGTCCAGCTGGAGGAGACCACCCCGGATCGAAGGTGCCGGACGACCGTCGGCGTCTCGCCCCGCCCGAACAACTGAGTCCGGCGCTGCATCGGGGCGACGCTGAAACGACAGCCGTCCGGCCCATCGATGGCACGCCCGATTCGACAGTCTTCGCAGTCGATCGGTTTGCAGCTGCCCCGCTGGCGGGATGCGGCGACCATGCACCCGGTCTACCGCGGGGCGATGGCCCTGTCGGTGATCGGGATCAACAATCGAGACAATTGGGGCCTGTCAGGCTACTTGACGACCCGCAGGTGCTTCCCCGTGCTCGTGCGCGGCGGCGGCACCCGGCTCGGCGACGGCACGGGGGCGATCGCGTCCGGGGTGTCCGCTTCGTGCTCCCAGGGCACCCCGCCGAGGCCGACCGCGATGGCGCCGATCGCCCGGTAGGGGATCCGGCACCGGCAGACGCGCGAGTCGAACGAGAGGCTGACCAGGAAGCCATCCGTCTCCGCGTCGAGATCGAGCTCGAGCGGCCACGCCGGGTTCAGGTCCAGGGGGATGCCGTCGGGGTAGGTGTTGACCACCCGCTCGGGGAACCCGTGCGACTCGGCCAGCTTGAACGGATCGACCACGACCTTGGCGGTCTGCAGTCCTTCTACGAGCAGCGCCCGCAGCACAGCGCGCTTCGTATCGCTAGCGGTCGGGCGCGTCGCCATTGCGAGCGCACCTTACCAGAGGCCGATCTCGGCGAAACGTCTATCAGGAGCCCGGCTCTCAGGGGAGCAGCGGCGTCTCGGGCGCGGTCACCACGAAGATGAGGTCCCACGCGGCGAGCACGATCTCACCGTCGCCGTACAGCACCGTCGGGACCACGTAGACCGTGTCGCTGAACATCGTCTCCAGCTCCTCGGGGGTCGGCTGCAGCGTCAGCGTGAACTCGACCGTGTTCATCGCCGGGATGTCTTCGTAGCTCGGCGGGTCGATGGTGACGATCGTGCCGTCGGGGTCCGACGCCTCCATCGTCATGTCGTAGGTCACGTTCATCGTGAACTCTTCGACGCCCGTGATGACCTGGTCGACGATGTTGTAGGTGGTGGAGGACCACACCATCCACTCGTTGCTGTCGGGGCTGCCGTCCCCGTCCAGGTCCAGCCAGGACTCGGTGAACTGCGCGATCTCCATCATCGCCGACTCGGCGTGGTTGGTCCGCGCCGTGATGCCGATGGTGCGGGCGTTGATGTCGCCCATCGCCGCGTTGAGCAGCGCGGTGTTGGCGTCCAGGCAGCCGGGCACGAACGAGCCGGCGTTGGGCCCCTGGTCGTACGGCGGGAAGGCGTTCCGCACCGTCGCGTCGGTCGCGTAGATGAGGATCGGCACCGCGCCTTCGCGGTAGCCGTTGCCGCCCAGGGCGCCGGTGCCCGCGACGCTGGCGTCGTAGGTGCCGGAGACCGCGCCGCCGAAGGCGTCGAACGGGGTGCTGATGAACGGCCGCACGTCGTCCGCCGGGTCGAACTGGTTGTCGCAGTCCTGGTCGTAGCCGAAGCCGGTGGCTGCCTGGTACAGCGCCTCGACCGTCGACTCGGGCCAGTCCCAGCCGCCGTCGGCGGTCAGGCTGTTGAGCGCCGCCTGGGCGAGCGCGAGGTCCGACGTCTGCTGCTGGCGGGGGTGGTACGGCTTGTCGCTGCCCGAGCCCATGTTGCCGAAGTTGTAGTCGTCGAAGCTGCTGACGCCGAAGGTCAGGTCCGGGATGAGCGACTGCACCTGGGAGGCGACGTCGCCGAAGTTGTCCTTCACCGAGTCGAGCGTGCCCTGCATGGAGCCGGTCTCGTCGAGGATGAAGTGCACGTCGCCCAGCTGGATCTGGGTCTCGTACGTGACCACCACCTCGGACGTCACGTCGCCGGGGATCTCGCCGTTGAACCCGTCACAGGTGCTGTCGGGGTCGAGCGGGTCGCTGCCGCAGATCTGCTCCTGCAGGTCGGTCCAGCCGTCGCCGTCGGTGTCCGGGTTG
>CAYQEG010000371.1:0-5246 GCA_964416435.1 uncultured Rickettsiales bacterium | reverse complement strand
GACGGACGACGACGACGCGACGGACGACGACGACGACGCGACGGACGACGACGACTCGGCGGCCGACGCCACCTTCCTGACCGGCGTGGTCACGCGCTCGGCCGACATCGAGCACGACGGGCTCGGCGACCTCTACGTCGCGGTGTTCGACGGCAACCCGGTCGACCTGCTGACCACGCCCAACCTGATCGCCAACCAGCTGATCGAGGACGCGGACCTGACGTCGCCCACGGTCGAGATCCCGTACAGCATCGAGGTGACGCCCGGCGGCGACACCCTGCACGTGATGGCCTTCTTCGACGACAACGACAACGTCGACATCAGCGCTCCGGAGCCCGACCAGAGCGACCTCGTCTCCCTCGACGGGCTGGCCGCCCCCACGATCGTCGTCAACGACGCGGCCGGCGGCACGCTCGACCTCGACCTCAACTTCGCGATGCTCTTCTGATGGGGATGCTGCGTTCGTCCGCGCTGCTCGTCTCCCTCGTCACCCTCACCGCCTGCCCCGCCGACTCCGAGCCGGAGCTCGTCGATCCCATCGCCCCGATCGCCGACGACCCGGACCAACTGAACAACGTCGACGCCGATCTCGAGGCCCTCCTCGAGCACGGGGACCTCGTCGGCGCCTGCGACCGCTACTTCGCCGGCGAAGCGACGACGCGACGAGACATGCTCCTGTGCGGGAAGGAGATGTTCTTCTACGAGACGTTCGGCGCCCCGGGCGTGCCCCTCGACCTGCTGACCTTCACGATGAGCGCCTTCCCGGACCAGATCGGCCCCGGCTTCGCCGCTCACGGCATGCACCTCGACCCCTTCTCCGAGCTCGGGCTGCCGGTCGGCTACGCCCCCGCGGCGCCGCTGGACGACGTGGAGACCGCCAACCTGACCTGCGCCAGCTGCCACTTCGCACAGCTGCCGGACGGTCGCTATGCGGTCGGCGCGGGCAACCACGACTTCGCCTACGGCGAGCACAACGTGACCATCATCCTGCTGCCCCAGGCGGTGGTCGCCGGCACGGACGACATGGACCCCGCCGCGGCGGCGGTCGTCGCCCCCCTCGCCGAGCGGGTGCTCGCGGACGAGGCGCTGACGGCGGAGCTCGTCGACGTGCTGAGCGGCATGCTCGGCATCGCCGACGCCCCGCCCTTCGACGCCGAGGCGCAGCGCCAGTACATGAGCTGGCCGGTCGGCACCCTGGACGCGATCATCACGCCGGTGCCGGTGGACGACGAGGTCTACACGACCACGAAGATCCGCACGATCTGGGAGATCCCCCGCCCGGACGAGGCCGAGGCCGCCGGCATGGTGCACGGCATGCTCGGCTCGATGGGGACCTCGCTGAGCGTCGCGACGTTCCTGGAGGGCTTCGTCACCTTCTTCGGCGCCGGCGGCACCGACGTGTGGACCCCCGAACGGACCGCCCCGCTCGAGGAGTACATCTACTCCCTCCGTCGGCCGATGCCGCTGGACCCGCCGGACGAAGCCGCCGCCGAGGCGGGCCTCGCGGTGTTCCACGAGGCGGGCTGCATCGACTGCCACCAGGGCCCCCGGGGGAGCGGGCTGGAGCTGTTCGACTGGGACGAGATCGGCACCGACGACTCCCTGATGGGCATGCTCGACCCCGACCTGGACGGCGAGCCCTGCTGCGGCGCCGACTTCCTGCCGGGCGAGGGGCTGACCTACGCGCTCAAGAGCCCCCGGCTCGCCGGCGCCTGGCGGATGAGCCGCTGGCTGCACAACGGCGGGGTCGCTTCACTGGAGTCGCTGTTCTGCCTCGACGGCCCCCGCACCGACGACACCGAGGCGATCGGCGACGTCGGGCACGACTACGGCTGTGACCTCCCCGAGGCCGACCGGCTGGCGCTGATCGACTACCTCAACGCCCGCTGACCGGCGGCTCCAGCCCCGCCAGCAGTCCCCCGTCCAGGCACAGGTAGACCCACGACGCCGGCGTCTGGCCCGGCCACGTCGTCAACCAGCCGGGCCCGCCCGAGAAGTCGTCGGTGGAGCCGGGGAAGACGCCAGCCGGCCCCTCGAGCGTCAGTAGCTCACCGACGAGGAAGCCGCTCCCGGGGCCGCCGAGGGCGCAGTACTGGGCGGTGAACTCGACCGTCGGGGCCCAGCCGGCGAGGATGTCGCCCAGGCCGGCGGTCGCGCCGTCGAACGAGGTCGCCGCGAACAGCCCGCCGCCGAGCGCCGCGGCGGCGAGCGCCTCGTCGTGCATCCCGCGGTGGCGCAGGAAGCTGGCCCCCCAGTTGGCGACGACGTCGAGCGCATAGCCGGCGTCCCCCGTCCCCATCCAGAAGCGCTGCCCGGCCGGGTCCCACGCCTCCGCGAGCAGGAACCCGGCGATCGCGTCGGCGGCCGACGTCCGCCCCGCGGCGACGAACGCGAAGTAGGAGGAGACGTTCCCCTCGGTGCCCCACGTCAGCCCGCCGGGCGGCTCGCCGAGCGCCGTGAACGCGGCGACCCTCGCCTCGAGGTAATCGGCCCCGGCCTGGACCGCCCCGGCATAGGCGGGCGCAGCGGGCGCGGTCCGCTGCACGAACTCGGCGAGGCCGATGACCGACCAGGCGACGTTCCCCTCCCACCGCGCCGACGTGCCCGGCTCCAGGGCGCCCGGGGGCTCCCCGTCGACGTAGAAGTCGACCCAGCTGCCGTCGGCGTCCTGTCGGGCGACCAACTCGTCGGCGATCGCGGTGGCGGCGGCGAGGGTCGCCGCGTCTCCCGTCCGGGCCGCCTCGCGGGAGAGCACGGCGAGGGTCGTCGCCTGGCCGTAGGCGTAGTAGCGAGGCGGTGACTCGGGGTTCCACGTCGGGAAGAAGCCGTGGGGCGACGCAGCCGATCGGGCGACGAAGTCGGCGGCGATGCGGCCGCGGACGCCGCCGTCGTCGGGCGGGCACTCGAAAGCGTCGGGGGTCGACAGGGCGAGGTCCGAGGGCGACGCCACGGTCAGGTCGTCGACGCCGAAGACGCCGCTCCCGTCGCCGTCCGGGTCGCTGATCGCGAGCTCGATGGCGACGACCTGACCGACGTCCGTGCCCGCGACCCCGCAGGTGCTGAGCGTCGGCTCCGCTGGGTCCGTGAAGACCTTCAGCGGGACCAGCGCGGTCCGCCAGACCGACAGGTCGGTCAGCCGCTGGATGTGCAGGGTGGTCCGACACCCGGCGGCGTCCTCGAGCTTCAGCTCGACCCGCATCGACGACGAGCCGGCCGACGCGGCGCCGACGGGGAACAGCAGCACGTCGTTGGGATCGAGCGCCACCGGCGCCGGGAGCGTCCGCCGCAGCACCACCCACGCGCCGATCCCCGGGGTCGCCTCCGCGAGGGACCAGGTCCACTCCATGGCGTCCCCGCTGCAGCCGGCCATCGTCGCCACCGACGCGCTGCTCAGCCCGGCCGGGAACACGTCGACCACGTCCCAACCCGTCACCATGTCGTCCAGCAGCGCCCCCACCCCGCACCGATCCGGCGTGAACCCGGGGTCGCTGGCGGCGGCCGGGAACCGCAGGGGGTCCTCGTCGTCGCAGTCCACCCCCGCCGGGGAGCCGTCGCCATCGGCGTCCACAGCGGCCGAGTCGTCGTCGTCAGCGGCCGAGTCGTCGTCGTCGGCACCCGAGTCGTCGTCGTCAGCGGTGTCGTCGTCGTCGGCGGTGTCGTCGTCGTCGACGGTGTCGTCGTCGTCGACGGTGTCATCGTCATCGACGGTGTCATCGTCATCGACGGTGTCGTCAGCGACCTCGCAGCAGCCCGACACGGCCAACGCCAACATCGACGGCAGGACGACCCACCAGGGGCCCCTCACGACGTCAACGCCGGCGACGCAACAGGCCGACGACGAGCGGCAGCAGGAGCACGCCGGGGAGGCCGTCTCCGCCGCTGACATCGGCCGCGCACTCGGTGCAGCCTCCGGTGACGATCGGCTCCTCGCCGGCCACCGAGTCGTCGTCGTCGCCGACCAGCTCGGTGTCATCGGTGGGGTCGAGCACGTTGATGATCCCGTCGTCGTCGTCATCGCCCAGGCCGTCGGGGCCGTCGAGGATGCCGTCGTCGTCGGTGTCGGGATCCAGCGGGTCGGCGCCGAACTCGACCTCGGTGCCGTCGTCCATCCCGTCCTCGTCGGTGTCGCTGGAGAGCGGGTCGGTGCCCAGCTCGTCCAGCTCCTCGCCGTCCTCCAGCCCGTCGTCGTCGGTGTCCTCGTCGTTCGGGTCGGTGCCGGTCTCCTGCACCTCCTCGCCGTCGTCCAGGCCGTCGTCGTCGCTGTCTTCGTCCAGCGGGTCCGTGCCCGTCTCGTCGACCTCTTCGCCGTCGAGCAGGCCGTCGTCGTCGGTGTCCTCGTCGTAGGCGTCGGTGCCGAGGTCCGACTCCTCCAGGTTGCTCAGGCCGTCGCCGTCCGGGTCGGCGGTCGGCCCGTCGGAGTCGTCGGGGTCGAGCCAGTTCGGCACGCCGTCGGCGTCGATGTCTCCGTCGCCTTCCTCCTCGTCGGAGACGCCGTCGCCGTCGACGTCCTCGTCGAGGTAGTTGGGGGTGCCGTCGCCGTCCAGGTCGCCGTCCCCTTCCTCCTCGTCGAGGAACCCGTCGTCGTCGCTGTCCAGGTCGTAGGAGTCGGGCGCGCCGTCGCCGTCGCTGTCGACGTCCCCCTCGATCTCGTCGGCGATGCCGTCGCCGTCCGCGTCGAGGTCGACGTAGTCGGGGATGCCGTCGCCGTCGAAGTCGCCGTCGCCTTCGAAGAGGTCGGACATGCCGTCGTCGTCGCTGTCGTCGTCCAGGTAGTTGGGGGTGCCGTCCCCGTCCGCGTCGGGGTCGGGCTCGCCGTCGCCGTCGGCGTCGACGCCGAGCTCGTCGGCGGTGCTGATCCCGTCGCCGTCGTCGTCCCCGTCGAGGGCGTCGATGACGAGGTCGCCGTCGCTGTCGACCGGGGCGCCGACGTCGACGACCTCGAACCCGTCGTCCAGGCCGTCGCCGTCGCTGTCGGGGTTCTGGGGATCGGTGCCGATCGACAGCTCCTCGGCGTTGCTCAGGCCGTCACCGTCGGGGTCGGCGTCGGGGCCGTCGTCGTCGTCGATGTCGAGGTAGTCGGGGATGCCGTCGCCGTCGTTGTCGCCGTCGCCGTCCACGTCGTCCTCGCCGTCTTCGCCGTCGGCGTCGAGGTCGAGGAAGTTGGGGGTGCCGTCGCCGTCCGCGTCGCCGTCGCCCTCCTCCTCGTCGGAGAAGCCGTCGCCGTCGCTGTCGTCGTCCAGGTAGTT